>CAZNZG010000001.1:0-23894 GCA_964577455.1 uncultured Gemmatimonas sp.
CCGCCGCCCGGCCGCGCATGCGCATGCCGGCCAGACTCCCGTCTCGCGTCCGTCGAACGGCGGGACCGGTATCGTCATGATGAACCTCGGGGGGCCCGCCACGCTCGACGAAGTGGAGCCGTTCCTCCTCCGGCTCTTCGCGGATCGCGAGATCATTCAGCTCCCCTTCCAGAATTGGCTCGGCAAGTTCATCGCGACGCGGCGTGCACCGAAGGTGCGCAAGCTGTATGACGCGATCGGGGGTGGTTCACCCATCCTCAAGTGGACCGAGGCACAGGGGGCGGCGATGTGCCGCCGGCTCGACGAAATGTCGCCCGCCACGGCGCCGCACCGCTTCTACGTGGCGTTCCGTTATGCGCCGCCGTTCGCCGATGATGCGCTGCGCGCCATGAAGGCCGACGGCATCACGCGCGCGGTGGCGTTCACGCAGTATCCGCAGTGGTCGTGCTCCACCACCGGCTCGAGTCTCAACGATCTCTGGCGAGCGGCTGCCCGCACCGGACTCGAGGACGCGTTCGAGTGGAGTCTCATCGACCGCTGGGGTGAACATCCGGGCTTCGTGAGCGCGATGGCGAGTGCAGTCGAGGACGGGCTCGACGAGTTCGCGCCCAGCGAGCGTGACGAGGCGCTTGTGATGTTCAGTGCGCACTCGCTGCCGCTCTCGGTGATCGATCGCGGCGACGCGTATCCGGCGGAGATCGCGGCCACGGTGAGCCGTGTGGTACAAGCGATCGGCCTGCGCAATCCGTACCTGGTCACCTACCAGTCGGAGGTGGGGCCGGTGCGCTGGTTGGGGCCCAGTACGGAAACGGTGATCGAGCAACTCGCCGCGCGCGGACAGAAGAATGTGCTGGTGGTACCCATCGCCTTCACCAGCGACCACATCGAGACGCTGTCCGAGCTCGACATCGAGTATGCGGAGCTCGCGCACACGCTCGGGATGCCCGGGTTCAAGCGCGCCCCCGCACTCAATGCGCGCCCCGAATTCCTCGATGCGCTCGCCGATATCGTGCATCAGCACCTGCAGCAGGGGGTGCCGTGGAGCCCACAGTACCGGCAGCGCTGCCCCGGCTGCGTGAATGCCGCCTGCCGCGGCGTACCATCCCGCGTGGCCGGTGCCGCCGCGCGTTCCGCGAGTGCCAACGAGGTCACGGCGTTGGGGACGTTGTCGGCGGAGACGGTGGGCCTGCGCTGATTGGCCTACGCTGATCAGCGGCGTGTTCGGTGTGCCTGCCGCCGTACCATGGCGTTCGCCTTTCAGCGAATTCAGGCGCGACGGACCGATGCCGCCACGGCCGATGCCAGAGCGCGCGGCAGCGCGCGCAGCGAGCGGTCTGCATACGCACCCATGAGACAGAGCTGGAGCCAGTTCCGCTCCCGCAGGTACCCGCTCTCGAACGCCACGTGACAGTGGGCGCCGCGGAGCGAGTGTCCCACCGCGAGCGCGGACACGTCCGTGGGCAGCGCGATGGTGTGAATCACCGGTGAGGCGTACTCGGCTGGTGCGATCAGCGTGAAGCCCTCACGTTCGAGTGCCGTGCGCAACCATCGCCCGTCCTCCGCACGCTGTTGCAGGCGGACCGGCCAGTCGTGCTCCTCGAGACTGGTCGCCAAGGCGTCGAGCAGATTCGAGGATTGCGTGAACGGAATGCCACGCTGCGCCACGGCATAGGCGAGGTCGAGGTAGCGCGGTACGCGCAGCTGCGACGGCATCGGCTCCTCCTGGTGCAGCACGATCGCCACGCCCGCATACGACGCGAGCGACTTGCCGCTCACCGCGCTCGCCAGCCAGACCCCGTCGAAATTCACCGGCACGGCGCCCACGCTGCTCACCGCATCGAGCGCCAGACGAGCCCGGTGCCGGTCGGCAATGGTGCGCAGCAGGTCGAGATCATTGAGCATCCCTGTGCTCGTTTCCGAATGCACCGCCCAGATCCACCGGGCCCCCGTGGAGCGCATCATTGCGTCGAGGGCATCGAAATCGATGGGATGCCCCCACGGCGCACGGACCACCGCGTGGGCGAGACCGAGATGCTCGGCATGCTCCACGAGGCGGTCGCCGAACTCGCCGTTGGTGACCACCACGCCGTGAGCGTCGAGCTGCCGCAACTGTGCCCCCACCACGTCGTTGGCCATCGTGCCGGAACCCAGCAGCAACGTGGCGTGCGGCGCGCGTGTCAGCTCGCACAGGTGCGCTTGCGCCTCACGATACCGCGCCGCGAAGGCCTCGCTGCGGTGTGAGATGGCCTCGCGGGCGAAGCGCTCGCGTACGCGTGGCGTGTGTGCCACCGGTCCGGGAAGAAAGACGCCGGGGGCGGCAGGGGAGTCGCCGGGGTGCAGTGCTGCCGGCCATGTGGTAACCCGCGAGGCAGTGATGTACATCGGCTGGTAGGATGCGAGTTCCGTGCCGATGCGAGGACCGAAAGGCGTGAAGCCCATCTGCCGGTACAGCTTGAGCTGGCGCGTGGTACCGGAGATCACCCCCACGTCGAAGCCGCGCGCCATGAAGTGCCCGGTGATGCACTGGACGAGGCGCACGAATACCCGTGTGGCCCGATGGGCCGGCTCCACGGCGAGGAGCCGGATTTCGACGGGCCGGCACCCGGCCGGGAGCCACTGGTCGATCGGGCCGAGCTTCTGGTCGAGCGAGAACGGCCGGATGGCGCGTCCACACACCATCCCCACGACCGCACCGTCCACCTCGTACACGGCGTAGACATTGTCGTCGTGGAACCGGTCCACCAGCCGGCGCTCGGCGTTGGCCGGATGCTGGGGAATCTCCTCGACGAACGTGCGGTAGTTGAGACGGTGTATCGCCTCATGGTCGGCCGGCGTGGCGAGGCGCACCTGCCCGGCTTCCCTCGCCGCTTCAGGATGTGCAGTACCCATGCTCCAATCATGTACCGCCAGCCGGTCGGCGCCCATACGCCGGACGACGTAGCGCCCCGATATGGGCCATTAATGATATTGACATCTCAGGATTAGCCCTGTAAGTATCTCGCGCCGTAGTGATAATCGCTGATCAATAGTGGTCGGCCATCAATTCCGAGGTCACTTCCCCGTGCGATACCCCCTTCGCGTTCTGGTTCGCGCCGTTGGCGCCCTGTTCATCTCCACGCTCGGTGCCTGCGGCGATGACAATCCCACGGCCGCAGCACCCACCGTCCCGGCCACCGAGTTCCGCCGCCTCGTCGTTTCGGATACCGCGCCGCTGGCGCGCGTTTTCGACGCGGCGACGGGTGCCCGCGTGGACTCCATGGGCGGACTCCCGTCGCGCATCACCTACCTCTACACCGCCAAGGGACGCATCGCGTTCGCCCACTTTCAGACCCGCAACCAGATCTCGTTCATCGACGGCGGCGTCTTCGAGCAGAACGGTCGTGGCGTGAAGCAGACCCCGCGGTTGCTGGGCAGCTTCAGCGATCAGACCCCAATTCACGGCAATTACAACGGCGACATGGTGTCGGTGCACTTCGATGGCAGCGGCAACGTGCGCTTCTGGAGTGAGCAGGCCGTTGCCAACGGCAACACGCAGCCGGTCCTCACCGTGCGCACCGGCAATGCCCATCATGGCGCCGGGGTGTCGGCGTTCGATGGCGCGCTCGTGTCTGCGTCCATTCAGGATCCGGCCAACCCCGTGCTCCCCAACGGGGTGGTGGTATTCAACCGGCAGGGGCAGGAAGTGGCGCGCAACACGACGTGCCCGGGACTCCATGGCCTTGCGGCCAACGCGAGCGGAAAGCTGTACGGCTGCGCCGACGGCGCGCTCTTCGTGAGCACCACGGGCGGCACCGCCAGCTTCAGCAAGTTCGCGCACGCCACCGATCCCCGCTTCGGCGTGGGAACCGTCTGGGCGCGCGACGGACAGCCCAACTTCCTGGTACGGATGTCAATTCGCGGACAGCCGGTGAGTACGGCGACGCGTGCCATCGGCGTGGCCGTTGTCTCCTCGCGGACCATGCAGCCGATCACGCTGCCGGGCAATGAGATCGACTGGACGGCCGACATCGATCACAGCGGACGCCATGCCCTCATCCTGAGTCGCCTCGGCAATCTCCACGTGGTGGACATGGCGACGCGGCAGGTGACCGGCACCCTGAGTGGTGTGGTGCCGCCGATGCCCACGAGCGGTCCCGTCCTGTCGCCGTTCTTCGCCTTCGCTGAAGGCGTGGTGTACATGACCAGCCCCACGCAGGGACGCATCTACGAAATCACCCTTGGCAGCACAGGCGCGCCGTCGATCGCCCGCACCATGAACGTGGGTGGCACGCCTGAGCGCATCACTGTGCTTGGGGTGCTTGCCAACCGCGCCCTGCAGCGGTGATCCCTGCGCGTCGCTGGCACCATGTGGTGCTGATCCTGTCGGCTGCGGGGGCCATCGTCCCGGCAGTCGCACACGCTCAGTCATCCACGGGGACCGCCGGGGCAGCAGCCGGGCCGGCGGCATCGGACAGTGCCGCCAGACGGGCGGCCGTGCGTCGCGATTCGATCCGGACGCAGCTGCTCGGAACGGTACGCGTGACGGCGGTGCAGGGTAGCGGGGTCCCGCTCGCACGTCCGGCCAGCGTGCTGGAAGGTCGCGCCTTGGATCGTCGTCTCGCGCCCTCGATTGCCGCCACCATAGCCGGTGAGCCGGGAGTGACGTCGCGCAGCAATGGGCCGATGGCCACCCAGCCGGTCATTCGTGGTCTTACCGGCGATCGGGTGTTGGTGCTGGAAGACGGTCAGCGCCCGGGAGACATCTCCACCACGGCACCGGATCATGCGGTCACGATCGATCCCATGACGGCCCGCCGGGTGGAGATCATTCGCGGGCCCGCCGGACTGCTCTTCGGCAGCAACAGTCTGGGCGGCGTGGTGAACGTGGTGCGCGACGACGTACCCACCGAGCGCCTCTCGCGGCGGCTCACCGGTGTGTTCAGCGGTCAGGGCGAATCGGTCAACAATGGTGGCGTCGCGCACGGGAGCGTACGCGGCGGCCTCGGGCCCTTGGCGTGGCGTCTCGGCGGCTCGTGGCGAACCGCCGGCGACACTCGCGCGCCACGCGGCGTGCTGCCGTTTTCGGATCTTCGTGGGCATGACGTGGGAGCTGGGGTCGCGCTCGTCGATCTTGCCACGTCGCAGGGGACGTGGCGCATCGGTGGCGCGGTTCGCGATGTGGCAAGCACCTATGGCGTGCCGGCCAGCTTTGATGGCGTGGTGCTGCCAGGGGCGCACGCCGGAGGTGTGTATGTGGACCTCTCGCGGCGCAGTGCGCGCCTCGACGGATCGTGGACGGGACACGACCAGGACGCGGCCGCCACGTGGACCCCGCGCATCGTGAAGGCCAACATGTCCTCGCAGTTCGTCCGCTTCGAACAGTCCGAACTGGAGCGCGGCGGCTTCGTGGGCACCCGTTTCGGTCAGCTCATGGCCAACGGCGATGCGCTGGTGCAGTACGTGCGCCGTGCCGGCGTGCCGGTTCGCGGCAGCGCCGGCGGCTGGGCGCAATGGCGCGACTTTCGCGCCGAGGGATCGTTCACCGGCACACGCCCGGGGGTCCTGCGTTCCGCCGCGGTCTTCGCGATGGAAGAACTGGAGCTCGACGCCCTCGTTGGCGGCCGACTCCTGCGCCTGCAGTGGGGGGCACGCTGGGACGTGGCGCGCATCGTGCCGCTGGACAGCACGGAGACGGCGCTGGTGCGAGATGTCCGTACCCGGGCATTTCGGGCGCCGACGGGCAGCGTTGGCCTCACCCTCGGCGCCATGCGCGGCGTTGCGCTCGGCGCCAACGTCACCCGCGCTTTCCGCCCGCCAGCAATCGAGGAGCTGTTCTCGGCGGGGCCCCACCTCGCCACCTATGCCTACGAGGTGGGAAACCCGCAGCTCCGCGCCGAGCGGGGGACCGGTCTCGATCTCTTCGCCCGCCTCGAGCGCGGCGCGATCCGAGGGGAGGTGAGTGTGTTCACGATGCACATGCGCGACTTCATCTATCAGCAGCCGCTGGTCGATGCGGTGACCGGCGAACCGGTGCGCGATCGGCGACTGCGTCGCTACAACGTCTATCGGGCAGAGCAGGCCGATGCCCGCATGCACGGCGCCGAAGGACGTGTCGAATGGCGACTGCCGCTACTCCGTGGCATGTCGGCCGATGCCACGGTGTCGTGGGTGCGTGGCGCCCAATCGACGGTGCCCGGTGTGACGGCCGCGCCTGGCGGTGCGCCCTCGTGGCAACCGCTGCCAGCCATGCCTCCACTGCGGGCGCGGACACAGTTGCGGTGGGAGGACCGACGTTGGAGCGTGACCGGGACGATCGAGGCGGCATCACGGCAGGCACGTGTCCCCCCGGTGCCGTCCACCCTTGGTCGCACCACCTGCGCGCTGGCGCAATCGCAGGCGCAGGCTGGCCCCGATGCGCCGGCGTTGCTGCCGGCGGAGTTCTGTCCGACCGCAGGCTGGACGCTCATGCACCTGAGCGCGGCGCGTCGCTGGTTCGTGGGCGGACAGCTGCACGAGGTCACGGCGTCGATCGACAACCTCTTCGATGCGGTGTGGCGGGATCACCTCTGGCGTGCCAAGCAGGTGGCCCCGCAACCGGGGCGCAACCTGCGCATGCTCTACCGATGGAGCTGGTGATGCGACGGTCCTGGCGCGTCGTCGTGACGTGTGCGCTCCTGTGGCTGACGGCCTGCGAGCATCCAATCGCTGTCATCACGCCGCATGCGGAAGTGGCGGATCTGGTCTTCGCCGATTCAAGCTCGCGGGCCGTCCTCGCCCGCACGACCGATAACCGCAGTTGGAGCGGGGCGCCGCTGCAGCTGTGCGTGGATGAGCCCCGCACGCTCGTCCCGCAGGCCATCGACTTTCGCGGTGTGCCGGTCGACCTGGTGTCGCGGCGCGATCTCGAGATCCGTGGCGAAACGAGTACGCCGCTCGCCATCTGGGAGCCGCTGCGAGGACGCGGGCGGCTGATTGGCCTCGCGCCGGGGAGCACGCGTATCCGCTTTCTGGTCTGGCACCTCACGCATGCGGATCTGGTCACGCCGTGGCTCGAGGTCATCGTTCACCCCAGGGCGTCCTGTCCGGTCGCCCCTTGAAGAGGAGTTCGTCGTATGTCCAACACCCCCGCCCGCGCCGTTCGCGTGCCCTCGGCCGTGGCGCTGCTGACCCTCGCGGCACTGCTCGGCGCCTGCAGTGGCGGTGGCGATGTGGCGGCGCCACCGGCGGCCGCCCCCCGTCTCGAGATCGCCAGCATCGTGGTGGAGGATCCGGTCTCCGGTGAGATCATGTTCTCGCATGATGACCACTGGCACGGCTTTCCGGTGGTGAGGGCCGGTGCGCAGCGGACTCTGCGCGTACACTTCGTGAAACAGGGGCGGGCCCCCGACGATCACGATATGCCCCCCCGCAACGAATGGTTCAGCCTGCAACCGCATGCGGATCACTCCCTGCCCGTCGTGATCGAGGACCCCCTGCGTGCCACCTGGGCCGGCGATCGACTGGGAGGCGTGCTGCGTGGACAGGCGGAGGGTGCCTCGCGCCTGAGCTTCCGGGTGTTCCGGGGCACGACCACGGTGTGGGAGGCGCCACCGCTGAACTTCGTAGTGCGCGCGCCCTGAGCAGCGCCGCACGTACGAGCGCCCTCAACCAACGCCTCGGCGCGCGCGCATGCCGCCGCCGGGAACACCGACCGGACCACCCGTGACACCACGTCGCGGGTGGTCTCGTATGTTTGGGCGACCGCATTGTGTCGCAGTGTCATTCGCCTCCCTGAACCCGACGGCCATGTCGCTCCGCATCGAGCAGATCAGCAAGACCTATCCCAATGGCGTGCGTGCCCTGCAGAACATTTCGCTCACCATTCCGCCGGGGATGTTCGGGCTGCTGGGGCCCAACGGGGCGGGGAAGTCGTCGCTGATGCGCACGATCGCCACGCTGCAGCCGCCCGACAGCGGCTCCATTCACTTCCGCGACCTCGATGTGCTGCGGCAGCCCGAGCAACTGCGGGCACAGCTCGGCTATCTGCCGCAGGAGTTCGGGTTGTACCCCAACATGCCTGCCGATGCGATCCTCGATCACTTCGCCACCCTCAAGGGGGTGGTGAATCCCGGGGAGCGCCGTGAGCTCGTGGACGCGCTGCTGCATCAGGTCAATCTCTACGACGTGCGGAAGAAGAGTGTGGGAGGCTATTCGGGGGGCATGAAGCAGCGGCTGGGAATCGCGATCGCCCTCGCCGGCAGTCCCAAGCTGCTGATCGTGGACGAGCCCACGGCCGGACTCGATCCCACGGAGCGCAACCGCTTCCTCAATCTGCTCGCCGACATCGGCGACGACGTGGTGGTGATCCTCTCCACGCACATCGTGGAAGACGTGCGCGAGCTGTGCTCCCAGATGGCGATCATCAACAAGGGGCAGGTCGTGGTGCAGGGGGAGCCCGAGCGCATCCTCGATGAGGTACGGGGGCGCATCTGGCGGCGCACCGTTCCGCGCCAGCAACTCGACGACTACAAGGCTCGGCATCAGGTGATCTCGAGCCGCATGGCGGCAGGGAATACCATCGTGCACGTATATGCCGATGCGAACCCGGGGGACGGTTTCGTACAGGTGGAGCCCGACCTCGAGGATGTGTACTTCCATCGGCTGGCGGAGGTGTCGGGCGGACGCGTACCGGTGGAGGCGTGATGTTCAGCTCACTCCTCGTGTTCGAGCTGCGCAGCCACTTCCGGCGTCCGGTCACGTGGCTGTACGTGGCGATCGTGTTTCTGCTCATGTTCTTCGCCGTCAGCACCGATGCGGTCACGACCGGTGCCGCGCTCGGCAAGGTGAAGAAGAACAGTCCGTTCTATCTCGCGCAGCTGTATGCCGCGATCCTCGGCATCGGACAGATCATCACGAGTGCCCTCGTGGGTACCGCGGTGCTGCGTGACTACGAGGCCGGCGTCCACGAACTGCTGTTCACCACGCGCGTGAGTCGCCCGGCGTATCTCGCCTCGAAGTACCTCGCCGCACTGGCCGCCATGGTCCTCGTGTTTGCGGCGATGCCCCTTGGGGCGATGATCGGTACGGTCATGCCGTGGGTGGAGCCCGACAGCGTGCAGGCCATGCACCTGTGGCACTATTGGCAACCCTACTTTCTGGTGGCACTTCCCGGCGTGTTCTTCGTGAGCACCATGCTGTTTGCCGTCGGTTCGCTCACGCGGAGCGCCTTCAGTGTCTATGTGGCCGGCATCCTGCTGCTCGTCGGCTACTCGGTGGCGGACGAACTGATTCGTACGCTCGATCGGGACCAGCTGGCCAACCTGATCGACCCGTTTGCGATCCGCTCGATCGATCTCACCACGCGGTACTGGACGCCGGCGGAGAAGAATGCCCGTACCCTCCCGATCGCGGGGTTCATCGGGGCCAACCGAGCCCTGTGGAGTGCGCTCGGCGCGGTCTTGCTGCTGGTGACTTTCCGTTTCGTGAAGCTCGAGAAGGAGGCGACGGTCAAGGGGCGCACAAAGAAGCAGCCCGCAGCGGTGACCGAGGCCCCTCGCATTCCCGCGCTTCCCCGCAGCACGGCGTATGCGCCGCCGTCGGTCCTCACGTCGTGGTGGTCGGTCACGAAGTTCGACGCACTGGCCATGCTGCGCTCGGTGCCGTTCCTCGCCATTGCCTGCATCGGACTGGTCAACGTGATCATGTCGGCGTGGTTCGCCGACCAGTCCGGTCAGTCGAAATCATGGCCCATGAGTTGGCTCATGGCCGAGTCGTCGATCAATGGCGCCTCCTTGTTCATCCTCGTGCTGCTCACCTTCTATGCCGGCGAGCTGGTGTGGCGCGAGCGCCAGGTGAAGCTCGATCAGGTGCTGGACGCATCGCCGGTGCCAACCGCTGGCATGCTGCTCGGGAAGGTCACGGCGCTCCTGCTCATGCTGCTGGCCTTCGCGACGATTTCGATGCTCGGCAGCATGCTGGTGCAGGTGGCCAAGGGATATCCCGTGATCGACCTGCCGGTGTACGCGCTGTACGTCTATCTCCTGGACTTTCCGTCATGGCTCGTCATGGTGGCACTGGCGGTCTTTGTGCAGGCGCTCGTGCCGCGCAAGCCGCTCGGGCACGTGCTGGTGATCCTCGTCTGGGTCGGCACCATCGCCCTGCAGAATCTTGGCTACAGTTATCGCCTGCTGCTGTTCGGCGTTGGACCGGCATTCCGCTGGTCCGACCTGAACGGCGTGGGCCCGTACCCGGCGGCCATGCTTTCCCTGCATGGGTACTGGCTCGGTGTGTCGCTCATGATCGGTGTGCTGGCCTTGCTCGTCTGGCCACGCGGCACCTCGCCCATGGCGTGGGTTACCCGGGTGCGGCAGCGGTTCGGGCGTGGGAGCCGGATCTCGCTGGCTGGCGGCGCGCTCGCGACCGGCATGTTCGGCGGTCTGTTCTACTTCAACGCCAGTGTGGTCAACGAGTACCGCACGCGTGACGAGCAGGAGGCCTTGCAGGTGGCGTACGAGCAGCGATGGCGCGCGCTCGAGACACTGCCCGTCCCGCGCATCATCGACGTGAAGCTGACGGTTGACCTCGAGCCGTCGGTGCTGCGGGCGCGTGCGGAGAGTCGCTACGCCATGGTCAATCGATCGGGGCGCGCCATCGACAGTGTGCTCGTGAACGTCCCGGCCAGCGATGCCGGCCTTCACGTGACCCTCGACACGATGCAGTTCGACCGTGGGGCCCGCGAGATCGCATCGGACGCGCCCTTCGGCGTGCACCTTCTGCGGCTTGCGGCGCCATTGCTCCCCGGGGATACCCTGCGCCTGCAGGTGGTGCAGCGATTTGCCGTGCGCGGCTATCCCAATGGGCAGCCTGATCGTTCGTTGGTGAAGAACGGCACGTTCTTCAATCGTGACAAGTTCCCGTCATTCGGGTATGCCGAGGGGAACGAAATCCAGAGCGACGAGCTGCGGCGCAAGTACAAGCTGCCGCTGCAGCGCCGCGGACGTCCACGTACGGATACGGTGGGGCTCAATCGTCAGAGCTTCTTCGGGGATGCGGACTTCCTCTCCTTCGAGGCGACCGTGAGTACGGACCCGGATCAGATCGCCATGGCACCTGGCTATCTGCAGAAGGAGTGGACGGCGAACGGACGGCGCTACTTCCACTACGTGATGGATGCGCCCATGCCGGCGATGTTCTCGGTGCTGTCGGCACGGTGGGCGGTGGCACGGGATTCGTGGAATGGCATTCCGATCGAGGTGTATCACCATCCCACGCACACTTTCAACGTGGCTCGCATGCTGGAGGCGTCGAAGCGCAGTCTCGAGTTCCTGTCGAAGGAATTCGGCCCGTACCAGCATCGGCAGCTGCGCATCCTCGAGTTTCCCCGCTACGCCGGCTTTGCCCAGTCGTTCCCCAACACGGTGCCGTACTCGGAAGACATCGGCTTCGTGGCGCGCGTGGACAGCACCGATGTGGAGGACACCGATCTGCCGTATTTCGTGACGGCACACGAGATCGCGCATCAGTGGTTTCCGTACCAGCGCATGCCTGCCGATGTGGAAGGCTCGCAGATGCTCTCCGAATCGCTGTCGGAGTATGTGGCACTCGTGATCAGCGATCGGAGCCACGGCCGCTCGTTCACGCAGAAGTTTCTGCGGGCGGAGCTTGATCGCTATCTGCGTGGTCGGGCAGGTGAGTCCAAGGGGGAGCGCCCGCTCACGCGGGTCGACCTCCAGTCGTATATCTGGTACCAGAAGGGATCGCTCGCCCTGTTTGCGCTGCGCGACCTGATCGGCGAGGACAAGCTGCACGGGGCCATCCGGGCCTACCTCGAGGAGGGGCGCTATGCCGGCCCGCCGTATGCGACCACGCTCGATCTCATGCGGCACATTACCGCCGCCACCCCCGATTCCCTGCGATACGCCATCACCGACTACTTCGAGACGATCACCCTGTGGGACGTAAAGGCCGACAGTGTGACCACCACGACGTTGCCATCGGGTGAGTTCCGGGTGACGGTCGTGGGCACGGCGTCCAAGGTGCGCGCCGATTCGCTGGGCACCGAAACACCGACGCCGCTGGATGACTACATCGACGTCGGGGTGCTCGACGCACCCAAGCCCGGGGCCCGCGTGGGCGAGCCCCTCGCCATGCGAAAGGTCCGGGTTACCGGGAATCGCGTGCGGGCCGAGTTCGTGGTCAAGCGCCGGCCGGCGCGCGGTGGCATCGACCCCTACAACCTTCTCCTCGACCGCAATCCCGGGGACAATACCCGCGAGCCGCGAGGCTGAGTAATTCCATCGGTTTTGTCGAAGGACATCATAAGAACAATCAATTTCGGAAAACCATAGCCTCTGCCTATGCTACCAAACGAAGGGGAGTAGTGCCGTCCCACGAGTGATTGCTCAGGGGATGTTGCCGGTTCGTCAAGACTGCGCGTGCGAGGGCGCACGGGCCGGCAGGTCGCTCGGTGAGCGATGCGCGAGACCTTCGCGACCGTGATGTCGGCCGCACCGCAAAGGCGGCACGGCCTGAGGACATTGCGGAATACGCGAAGAGCTCGCGCTTCGCACATCCCGATGGTGCCATGCGAATCTCGTCCGTCTCCCTGTCGCGCCCGGCGATCGGCGCGCTGCTCGCGCTCCCCGTGCTCACCGGGTGCGCCACCATCCGCCAGGACGAAATCGGCGTGAAGACGTCGTTTGGGCGGATCTCCAGCGGGCCGCTGCAGCCCGGCGCCCAGTTCGTCATTCCGGGCGTCAATTCCGTGCTCCGTGTGCCGGCGCGCGTGGTGAACCGTGAGGTGCGCCTCGAGATGCCCTCAAAGGAAGGGCTCAACGTGGCGGCCGAAGTCTCGATTCTTTACCGCGCGAAGACGGAGAACATCCGGCAGATCCTCGAGACCAGCGGCGTCAGCTACGAGGAAGACGTGATCATCCCTGTCTTCCGCTCGGCGGCCGCCGACGTGTCGGCGCGCTACATGGCCAAGGACATGCACTCCGGCACGCGAACGGGCATCGAGCAGGCCATCAAGACCCAGATGATGGAAGTGCTCGCCCCGCGCGGTTTCGTGGTGGAGAACGTGCTGCTCAAGAGCATTCGTCTGCCGGCCGATCTGGCCCGCGCGATCGAGGAGAAGCTCGAGGCCGAACAGCGCTCGGAGCAGATGAAGTTCGTGCTCGATCGTGAGCGTCAGGAAGCCGAGCGCCGCACGATCGAGGCGCAGGGTATCCGCGACTCGTGGGCGATCATCGCGCAGGGGCTCTCGCCCGCCATCATCAGCTATCAGTCGATCGAGGCATTCCGCGAGCTGGCGCGCAGCCCGAACGCGAAGGTCATCGTGACCGACGGCAAGGCTCCGATGCTGCTGACGAACGAAGTGAACGCCGAGGTGCGTCCGGCTTCGTCGGGCAGCACGTCGGGTGACGCCGGCGCGTCTGCGCCCCGTCGTATCGTTCGTCCGCCGGTCTCGCCGTCCAATCCGGTTCGTAACCCGTGAGGACAGTTCGCGCGCGCGTTCTCACCGCGGCGCTCCTGATGGCGGGGCTCGTGCTGCCGACCGGGGCGTCGGCCCAGTGGGCCGCCGCGCCGGCGGTGGCGCTCGGGCTGGCGGTGCCGGGCGGCTCACTCCGGGATCTCGTCTCGGAGGGGCTGACCGCCAAGGCGGGGGTGTGGATGCGCGCGCCGCGGGTACCCGTGGGGTTTACGGCGGAAGCGATGGTCATGCAGGCGGGGCGGGTGCGACGTAGCGCCGCGACCGATGCCTTCCGCGTGGCCGCCGTGACCCTCAACGCCACGACGAGGCGGCACGAGGGGCGCCTCGATCCGTACGGGGTGTTCGGTGCCGGCTGGTATTGGCACTCCGATCCTGGGCAGGGCTTTACCCAGCGCAGCGCTCCTGGCCTGAACGTGGGACTTGGCGAAGTCATTGCCATGGGCGAGCGCGACTTCTTCGTGGAACTGCGGCTGCATGCGGTCCGCACCCCCACGGCAGAGGGCGCGCGGTGGACGACCTTCCTCCCGGTGCTGCTGGGAGTCCGCTACTGATGCATGCCTGCGGAAGACACGCGCTGGCGGCGGTCGCCGGCGTGTGTCTGTGTCCCACGGCCGGCGAAGGGCAGGGGGCCGTGGGTTCGCCGACGGGGCGGACCGACGACGAACGTGGTCGGCTCGAGCTCGCGCTTGGTGACGATCTGCGCGTGAGCCTCGGGGGGTACCTGCAGGTGGATGGCCGCTGGAGTTCGGGCCCCCAGTCGCGCGCCCCCGATGGCATGCTGCTGCGGCGGGCACGACTCGTGTTCGATGCAGCCCGCCCAGACGGCTGGCACGTGCGCCTGCAACCGGACTTCGGCCAGGGGCGCGTGCTCATTCAGGACGCCTTCGTCGGGTGGCGTGCGAAAACCACCGCCGTTCGTCTGGGGCGTTTTCGACCGGCATTCGGTACGGAACGCATGCAGTCGTCGAGCACGCTGCTGTTTCCCGAGCGCAGCATCGTGAACACGCTCATGCCCAGCCGCAGTATGGGTGTGCAGGTGACGGGAGAGCGCCGTCGGTTGAACATGGCGATCGGTGCCTTCCGTACGCCCATCAGCACCGATGTGCAGGTGGTCGATACCGACGGTGACGTGGGCGCGAGCACTGGCGTGGGGCACGATCTGCTGGCCCGTATCGGATGGCGTCGCGTGCAGCGCGGCCGGTACATCGACGCGCAGGCCGGCGTGCTGGCGGGGCACGAGCAGGGAACGACGGAAACCCCGGCAGTGCCGCGGGTGCTGTCGGTGGGACAGCTCCCGATTGCCGCCGCACGCAACGATGACGGGCGCGCGGTCATCGCCGACGGAGCACGTCAGCGCTGGTCTGTCGGCGCGATCGCCGGCACGGCCCGCACGATGATGGGTGTGGAAGTGGCCCATGGGGCGCAGCAGGTCCGACTCGATGCGGCGACCGCCGGGCGACGGACACCGTTGCGTGTCACGGCCGTGTCCTGGCGCAGTGCGCTGCTCTTCAGGGGCACACGCGTGGTGAGTCAGGACGTCACTCCGCTCGCCAAGGGCGGTGCCCTCGAGGTCGGGGTGCGTGCCGGTCACATCGCCATGCAGGCGCGCGATCTCGCGGCACTTCTCGCCGACGGGTCGGCGCGCCGTGCCACCACCGCCGGGGTGGCATTGAGCTGGATCCCGACGGTCTCCACGCGGCTCAGCCTGGCCGTCGATGCCACCTCCGCGTCGTTCGCCGGCCATCGGGAACGCACGACGGTGATGCGTTGGCAACAGGCCTTCTGATTCAATCTGATTCGCACGGTATTCACTCCGGTACCACCACGTATGTCACAGCTTCTCCGCGCAATCGTGCGACGTGTGGCGCTGCAGGCCACGCGCCGGCTGCTCGTTCCGTGTATCGGGGCGCTTGTTCTGCTGCTGCCGCTCGAGGGCATCGGTGCCCAGTACTTCGGGCAGAACCGGGTCCGGTGGGAATCCTTCGACGTGCGCGTCATGCGCACGGAGCACTTCGACATTCACTACGAACGCGCCGCGGAGCCCACCGTGCGCGAAATGGCGCGCAAGGCCGAGCGCTGGTACACACGACTCGCCTTCGTGCTCAATCACCAGTTCACGGCGCGCAAACCGCTCATCCTGTACACCAACCACCCGGACTTTCAGCAGACCACGCTGGCCAACACGCCGCTGAGTGAGGGCACGCGCGGGTTTGCCGAAGGGGTTCGGGATCGGCTCGTGATGCCGCTGACGGGTGTTGGAGCGGAGAACGACCATGTGCTCGGGCATGAGATCGCGCACCTTTTCCAGTTCGATCTCGCCGAACCGGTTGGTGGCGCCGCAGCGATGATCCGGCTGCCGCTCTGGTTCGTGGAGGGCATGGCCGAGTATCTCACGCTTGGCAGCGACGATGCCAACACCGCCATGTGGCTGCGTGCCGCCCTCGCCGAAGGCGCGTTGCCCACGCTCGCCCAGCTCACCATGGATCCCCGCGTGTTCCCGTATCGCTATGGGCATGCCTTCTGGGCATACGTGGGGGGACGCTGGGGCGACGAAGCCGTGGTGGCGCTCTATCGCGGCGCGCTGCGCGACGGCATCACCATCGCGGTGCCACGCATCCTTGGCATCAGTGCCGCGGAACTCGAGAGTTGGTGGCACGAGTCGATCCGGGTCACCTACGAACCGATCATGATGACGCGTGAATCGGCGACAGCGATCGGGCGCGCGATCGGTACGGACAATGAGCGACTGGCCGTCAGCCCACATCTCAGTCCCGACGGCACGCTGCTCGCCTACATCGGCCAGGATGCGCTGGGGCGCGTGGATGTTCGTGTGCGCGAGGTGGCCACCGGCCGTATGGTGCGCTCGCTGCTCGGCGCCGCGAGTGACGGTCACACCGACGCGATCGCCTTCCTGTATGCGTCGGGAGCATGGTCACCGGATTCCCGTCGCTTCGCGCAGGTGGTCGTGCGCCGTGGTGATTCCGAGTTGGCGATTCTCGAGGCTCGGTCCGGGCGACTCGAGCGGCGTATCCGTGTGCCGCGCGTACAGGCGATCAGCGCCGTGAGCTGGTCACCCGATGGGCGCCAACTCGCGATCGCCGGATCACGCGACGGCCAGGGTGATCTCTTTCTCTATGATCTGCAGGAAGATCGCGTGCAGGCGCTCACGAGCGATGGCTACGCCGAACTGCACCCGGCATGGTCTCCCGACGGCCGCTGGATCGCCATTGCGACGGATCGCCACGAGGAGACCGACCTGTCGACCCATCAGTACGGCCGGTTGCGCCTCGCGCTGGTCGATCCGGTGGGAGGACGTGTGCGCGCGCTGCCTGATCTGGGGCCGCGGACCCGTGCCATCAATCCGCAATGGAGTGGAGACGGACGCTCCCTCTACTTCGTGGGCGAGGTCAACGGCATTGCGGATCTCTTCCGCCTCGACATGGCGCGTGGGGTGTTCGATCAGCTCACCCAGCTGCGCACCGGCATCAGCGGCATCACGCCGCGTTCGCCGGCGCTCACCGTGGCCAGCAGTGGCGAGATCGTCGTCACGGCGTTCGCGAGCGACGGATTCCGGCTGATCCAGATCGACCCGGCGCGGGTGACCAGCTATCAGCGCCTCGCCGAGCGGGAGGTGGTGGAGACCACCCCGATCGTCGATGAACTGGGTGGGGTGTTGCCACCCAATGTGGCATCGCCGTCGCCGCTGGTGGATGAGCTGCTCGCGAGCGGCGAGACCGGACTGCCGGGGCCCACTGCCGGGGTGGCCACCACCCGCCGGTATCGTGGCGGGCTGCAGCTCGAGGGGGTGGGGGTGCCGTCCGCCGGCGTCACGGCCGGCGCGAACGGGTCGGCCGTGGGCGGCGGTGCGAGCATATTCTGGAGCGACCTGCTTGCGCGACGCCGGCTGGGCATCGTGATGCAGGCGCAGGGGCGCATCGAGGATGCCGGTGGGCAATTGTTCTACCTCAACAGCGCCTCGCGTTGGAATCTCTTCGCGACCCTGGGGCGCGTACCGCAGTCCGCCACGAGTGCCCGTGCCATCAACGGGGAAGCCACGGGGACGGGCGGACAGCGCATCCCGGTGACCCTGATCGAGCGTGGCCTCGTCAGGACGATCGCGTACGACGCCACGGCCGGCGCGCAGTATCCATTCTCGCGCACACGCCGCATCGAGTTCGCCGCCACCGGAACGCGGCTGTCGCAATCGTTCGAGGCCACCCGTGAACTGATCGACGCCACCTCGGGACGGGTGCTGGACCGCGGTCGCGTGCAGGAATCGCTGGGGCCGGCAGCGCAGTTCGCGCAGGCCAGCATGGCGGTGGTGGGCGACGACGCGGTCTTCGGCATCACCTCGCCGCTGGCCGGGTGGCGCTACCGCTTCGAACTCGCACAGACGATCGGTCGCATTCAGTTTGCGTCGTATACAGCCGACGCCCGCTGGTACCGCCCCACCTGGCGCGGTTCACTGGCGGTACGCACTATGCTGGTCGGGCGAGGGGGGCGTGATGCGCAGAATGGCGCACTGTCTCCGCTGTCAGTGGCCGGCGCCACCCTCGTGCGCGGCTATGCGGTGGATACGTGGGCGACCACCGAGTGCCCGCGCGGACTGGGTATCGCCTGTCCGCAGGCGGACAATCTGTTCGGCTCGCGCCTCGCGGTGTTCAACACGGAGTACCGCCTCCCCGTTTCGCGACTCGGCCTGCGCGGGGTCCCGGTGGAGCTGGCGCCGTTCATCGATGCCGGTCTTGCCTGGCGGGCCGGCGACGCCGTGCGCTGGAGTGGGCCCGTGCTGGGTGGCGCCTCGCGCCGCCCCGTGCTGTCGCACGGTATCACCACGCGGCTCAATGCCGGGGCGCTGATCGTGGAATTCTTCTACGCGCGACCGCTGCAACGGCAGATCGGCGGCACGTTCGGCCTGAGTCTGGCGCCGGGCTGGTAACGCGACGGCAGACAACGTCCCCGAATGCATCAAGGCGTCCAAGGCATCAAGGCACACAAGAAACGAATCTTGAATGTCTTGATGCGTCGGACGCCCTGATGTGCTCGCGGACGCTGAAGTCTCAGCCTCCGGACTTCACACTCCCGCCAGTTCCTCCGCCTCCACCGGGCTCTCCACCAGCGCGATCTTCAGCACATCGCGCAGCGTGTCGACGCAGTGGAAGGTGAGCTGCTTGCGCACCTCTTCCGGTACATCCTCGAGATCGGCCTCGTTGGCGCGCGGCACGATCACGTCCTTGATGCCGGCACGGTGAGCGCCCAGCACCTTTTCCTTCACGCCACCGATCGGCAGCACACGACCGCGCAGCGTGATCTCGCCGGTCATCGATACGTCGCGACGCACCTTGCGGTTCGACATCTCGCTCACGAGGGCCGTGGCGATCGCGATGCCGGCGCTGGGGCCGTCCTTCGGGATCGCGCCCGCTGGCACGTGGATGTGTGCTTCGCTCGCACTGGCCACGCGGTCGGCGGGAATGCCCAGCGACTCGGCGTTGTTGGTGGCGTAGGTCAGCGCCGCGCGGGCGCTCTCCTTCATCACGTCACCGAGCTGTCCGGTGAGGATGAGTGAAATGGGGCCCACCCGCACCACGTTGGTGTCGTCGTCGCGCGTCTGCGGAGCGGTACCACGACGGATGCTCGCTTCCACGAACATGATGTCGCCGCCCATGGGCGTGTAGTACATGCCCGTGGAGATCCCCACTTCATCGTGCTCGGCGGCCCGCTCGGGGTGCACCTTGGGACGCCCGAGCAGCTCACGCACTTCGTCGGCGCTGATCACCTTGTCGTCGATGGTGGCCGTGTCGCCCATCGCCACGCGACGGGCCACCTTGCGCGCCACCGCCCCCAGTTGACGTTCCAGCTGACGCACGCCGCTTTCCCGCGTGTACTCGCTGATCACCTTCATCACCGCCTCGTCGGTGAACGCGAGGTCGCGCCCCGCCAGCCCCGATTCCTCGAGCTGCCGCGGCACGAGGTAGGTCTTGGCGATTTCCGCCTTCTCCCGTTCGGTGTAGCCGCTGAACTCCACGACTTCCATGCGGTCCAGCAGCGGCCCCGGAATGTTCTGGATGAAGTTCGACGTGGCGATGAACAGGACCTCGCTCAGGTCGAACGGTACGCCGAGATAATGATCGGTGAACGAATCGTTCTGCGCGGGGTCGAGCACTTCGAGCAGCGCGCTCGACGGATCGCCCTGGTACGACTGGCCGAGCTTGTCCACTTCGTCGAGGAGGAACACCGGGTTCTTGCTGCCGGCCTGCTTCATCCCCTGGATGATGCGGCCGGGCATGGCGCCCACGTACGTGCGCCGATGGCCACGAATGTCGGCCTCATCGCGCGCCCCACCCAGCGCCACGCGCACGTACTCGCGCCCCAGGGCGCGCGCGATCGACTTCGCGATGCTCGTCTTGCCCACGCCTGGCGGGCCGTTGAAGAGCAGGATCGGGCCACGCGCCATGGCGCGCGCCTTGGCTTCCTTGGTGTCGGTGATCTGTCGCGCCTCGCCGTTGCCATGGAGGGACGGCGTGGCGTCGCTCGCATCGCCCTTGAGCTTCGAGACCGGGAACTCACCGGTCGTGGCCACTTCCGCCGCGACCTGCTGCGCGCGCAACTGCCTCACCGCGAGGAACTCCAGCACGCGATCCTTCACGTCCTTGAGTCCGTAGTGGTCCACGTCGAGGATGTCGCCGGCGCGCGCCAGCTCCAGGTGGTCGTCGCTGCGCGTGTTCCACGGCAGCTCGGCGATCCACTCGAGGTAGGTGCGAATGACCTGCGCCTCCATGCTTTCGCGGCCCGCCCGCTCGAGGCGACCCAACTCGCGCTCCACCTCGGCACGCGCCTCCTTCGGGAGGTCGAGCTTGCTGAGCTTCTCGCGCAGTTCGGTGATCTCCTTCGAGGAGTCATCGTCGCCGAGCTCCTTCTGGATCGCCTTGAGTTGCTCGCGCAGGAACATCTCGCGCTGCCGTTCGCCGAGCTCTTCCTGTACCTGACTCTTGATGTCTTCCTGGGCCTCGAGGAGGCCGATCTGGCGCTGCACGTGCACCAGTACGCGGCGCAGCCGCTCCTCCACGCTCAGGGTCTCGAGCAGCCCCTGCTTTTCGGGCACGGTGAGCTCGATGTAGCCGGCCACGAGATCGGCGAAGCGTCCGGCGTCCTCGACGGAGTCGAGCACCTGGTGCACGACCTCTTCGGGGAGCCCGCGCTTCTCGCCCAGCTCAGCGGCGCGCTCGCGGGCTTCCTTGTGCAAGGCGCTGAAGGCCGGATCCTTCACGTCGAGCGGCATCATCTCCTCGGCGGGGACGATGACCGCCGTGAGGTGGCCCTCCTGCTCGCTGTACTGCAGGGCGGTGGCGCGCTGCTCACCCTGCAGGAGCAGCTGCACCCCGCCGAGGCCGCGCTGCACCTGCCCGATGCGGGCGATGACGCCCGTATTGAAGAGAATATCCGGAGTCGGCTCTTCGGTGTTGTCCCGCTGCGCAACGGCAAAGACGAGGCGGTCACCCTTGAGCGCCGTCTCGATGGCCCGCAGGGTGCCCGGCCGTCCCGCCGCAATCGGCGCGGTGATCCCGGGAAACATGACGGTTCCGCGAAGAGGCAGAACGGGAAGTGTCTGGCGCTGGCCCATGTCGAATCCTGAAAAAGAGGAATGGCGTCTTCATTAGCAGGCACAATCCGCACCGTCGGGATTACGCCATTGCGGCAGGTTCCGCAACCGGAGGCTGCCAGCGGTGAGCCGAAACGTCGGACTCACAGCCAGTCCTGCAGCACCCGGTGGGGACGGGGCGCCGGGGCAAGCGACCGCGGCCGGAGGAGGCGCTCGTGGCCGCTCCGGGTGAGTCATTCTGCAACTTTTCGCCCGGGTGATCCCGTAGTGTCCCTGTTCCCCGGGAATGCGACAAGCGTGCCGTACGAAAAGGCACGCTTCGTCCCTGCGGGATGCTGTACCCGGTTTCCCTCCGGTGCTACACTAGGATGAACCGGTTCAACTTCCCCAGTCCCCCACGCGTGTCCGACAACGCCGCCCATCACGCCGAAGACGCCGAACTCCGTGCCCACGTGGAGCAGGCGCTCAGCGCCGCCTACGAGCTCGACCAGGAGATCGGACGCGGCGGCATGGGCATCGTGTATCGTGCCAAGGATCGGCGCCTCAAGCGGCATGTCGCGATCAAGCTGCTGCCGCCGGAGCTGTCGTTCCGTCGCGACGTGCGCTCGCGGTTCCTGCGGGAGGCCGAAACCGCCGCCCAGCTGAGCCACCCGAACATCGTCCCCATCTACTCGGTCGACGAGGTCGGGAACCTGGTGTTCTTCGTGATGGCGTGCATCGATGGCGACAATCTCGCCACGCTGCTGCAGAAGCGTGGTCCGCTCCCCATCGAGAATGTGCGTCGCTGGCTCACGGAAGTGAGTGATGCCCTGTCGTACGCGCACACGCGCGGCGAGGTCCACCGTGACATCAAGCCCGACAACATTCTGCTCGACGGCATCGACGGGCGCGCGCTGGTGACCGACTTCGGCATTGCGCGCGCGGCGACCGACAGCGGTGAAACGTCGCGGCTGACCGCCACCGGCATGGCAATCGGCACGCCCGCGTACATGAGCCCCGAGCAGGCGTCGGGTGATCGGGATCTCGACGCGCGAAGCGACCTCTATTCGCTCGGCATCGTGGCGTACCAGATGCTGTGCGGAGAACCGCCGTTCCTCGGCAACACCACGCCGGCGCTGCTGGTGAAGCACCTGGCCGAAGTGCCGGTGCCCATCAACCAGCGCCGTGCCGATGTGCCGCCGGATCTCTCGCAGATCGTGATGCGTCTGCTGGAGAAGAACCCCGACCACCGCTTTCAGGCGGCCACGGAACTCACGCAGGCGCTCAGGACCGGCGTGGTCCCTCCTGCGCCGCCGGGGGCCACGTCGGCCACGCTGCCGCCTTCGCCGGCGCCCGTGGCGTTCAACGGCGCGCCCATCGGTGGCATGGCCATTCCGCCGGCCGGGGCTCCCGCATACCAGCCCCCTGCCTATTCACCACGGACCTTGACCACGGCACCGGCAGGGTTCGGCGCGCCGGCCGCCAACGCCTCGGTGCCCGGTGCCCCGGCACCGGCCTACAACGGCGGGGCGGCGTACGGCGCCGATTACCGGAGCGGCTACGGCGGCAACGACGACGCGTACGTGCCCACGGCAGCCGATCTGGCACGCTGGGAAGCGCCTCCGGTACGGAAGTTCCGGAAGCAGCTCGTACCGTACCTGTTCGTGAACACCGCCTTCGTGGTGCTGTCGATCGTCGGGGATGCCGGATTCTCCGGGGTGACCACGATCTGGACGGTGTTCATGGCGTGGCAGTACGCCAAGCTCTGGTCGGATGGCTTCGACTGGAAGGACGTGCTGCGGCAGCCCAAGCATCGGCTGTTCGGTGAGGTGATCGAGGATCTCACCAACAGCGTGATCGCCACGTTCAGCAGCACGAAGCGCGAGGAGCTGCGCGCGCAGGGCAAGCTGCGCAATCGGCTGTCGGGGGCGCTCACCATCGGCAACAGCAATGCGAGCATGACGGCCGGTCCGGCCGGCCGCCGCGGCGCGATCGCGCCCCAGGCGCCGGCGCGCGACGAGGAACTCGGGAGCTACGCCCCGCTCGTGCGTGCTGCTCGTGCCGATCGCGAGGAGATCGGCCGGCTCATCGACACCCTCCCTGCCGACGAGCGCAAGCGCATGCCCAACGTGACCGCCACCGCGGTCGATCTCGTGAACAAGCTCGAAACGATCGCGAAGGATCTCGTGCGCATGGAGGCCGCCGCCTCACCCGAACAGCTCGCGCGGGTGGATCAGGAGATCGGCACCCTCGAGGGCGAGGCCAATCCGCTCGACACCACGCGCAGCGAGGCGCGCGTGCGTCGGCTCGCCCAGCTCCGCCGTGAACGGCGCGCGCTCGTGGACGGCCAGGGGAAGCTCGAGGCGCGGCGCGGTCAGCTGGAGAGCTGCCGTCTTGCGCTCGAAAACGTGCGACTCGATCTGGTGCGCCTCCGCACGGGCAACAGTTCGGTGCAGAGTGTCACGCTCGTGGCGGAGCAGGCCATGCAACTCGCCCGTGATGTGGACATCGCCGTCCAGGCGGCGAATGAGGTGCGTGATCTCACGTCGGCGCGTTCAGGCGCCGGCGCCGGCTGAGCGTGGCCGTCGGCATGTTCGACACTCCCGACGTGGCCCCCGAACTGCTGCCGGGGCAACAGCCGATGGTACAGGGGGGCATGCCCGCGGGAGGGAAGGGGGGCGCGCACGCAGCCGATGCCGCGTTGCTGCGCGATCGGGTCACTGCCGCGATCGGTGATCTTTATCTGATCGGCCGTGAGGTGGGGCGTGGCGGCATGGCGGTGGTCTACGCCGCCGAAGACGTGCGCCTGCAGCGCAAGGTGGCGCTCAAGGTGCTCCCCCCGGATCTGGCCTTCCGCCCCGATGT
>CAZNZG010000001.1:23994-50155 GCA_964577455.1 uncultured Gemmatimonas sp.
CCGGCCATGCTCATGAAGCACGTGAGCGAAACGCCGCCGCCGTTGCATGGATTTCGCCCCGATGCCCCACGCGTGCTCGTGGAAATCCTCGACCGCTGCCTCGCCAAGAAGCCGCAGGACCGGTGGGACTCGGCCCTGCTGCTCCGCGATACGCTGCGGCGCATACAACGTGACGGCTCGCTGGAGACACCGCCGCCGCCGCCGGCGCCGATGCCATATGCCAACGCCGCCGAGCGCGTCGTGGACCGCGAGCGGGCGCTCGATCGGCTCGACGACAAGTTCGGGCATCGCTCCGAAGACTGGGCGCCGCGTCGCGTGGTGGAGCCCGCCCCGGCCCCGCGTCAACTGCCGGCTCCCGGTGCGCTGCCCCCCATACCGCAGATCCCACCGCTCCCGGAAGGGGCCGATCGCGGGGCGCGACGCGAATGGAAGAAGGCGCAGAAAGAGGCGGTGAAGCTCTGGCGGCAATCGGTGAAGGCCCAGCGCAAGGAACAGTCGATTGCCTATACCGCCGACCTCCGGGCGCGCACGAACGCCATGAGCATGGCGGCCTACGTGCCGTTCGCCACGCCAGCGTCGATCGCCGATCGGGTGATGCGCTTCCGCAAGAGCGTGAAGGTGCTGGCGGCGTCATCGGCGGTGGGGATCGGCAGCCTCATCATCGGGGTGTCGATCAACGAGGAGGTGTTCATCGCCCCCATGCTCGGCGGGCTCGTGGTGGGGCTTGGCAGCCTCTCGGTGGCGGCACGTCACGCGCTCAAGCTCCGGCGCCTGGGTATCGGTCCCCTCGAGGCGTGGGGAGATCGCTGGCGCGCGATCGCAGCCCGCTTCGATACGCGCACGGCCGATGACCGGCGTCGTGAACTGGTGGAGAAAGTGGGTGGTGGACTCTCCACGGGGTCACGCTACCACGACATCGTGCGCAACGCGGCCGACGACCGGCTGGTCATCCAGGAAATCACGGTCAGGCTCACGCCGGACGATCGCGCCCTCGTGCCCGACGTGGAGCCCACCGCCGACGCGCTGCTCGAACGCATCGGGGCCATCGCGGGCGGGCTCGAGCGTCTCGATCGGGATCTCCCCGGTGGTGCGTTGGCCGACCTCGCGCAGCGAATTGCCGCCGTCGAGGCCGAACCGGAGACGAGCCCCGATCGCGAGCGCCGGCTGTCCCTGCTCACCCGTCAGCGGGCGTCGCTCGACGATCTGAACGCGCGCCGCGACACGCTGCAGCGGCAGCTCGACAGCGCGAGCATGGCGCTCCGCTCGCTCCGCTTCGACATCGTGAAGCTGCGCACTCTGGGTGTGGATGCCGCAGGCGATCTGACGAGCGCCACCCAGGAGGCGCGCGCCGTGTCACGCGAACTTGGCTACGTGATCGACGCCGCCGAGGAATCGCGGCGGTTGTGAGCGACGGCTGATCGTACGATCAGCCCAGCCGCTCCTCGAACTCCTGTACCATCGAACCATGGCCGTAGCGCGCGGCCGCATCCATTCCTTTGCGGCACGCCTCGCGCGCCTCATCGTGCCGGCCAAGCGCCGTGAGCGCATCGGCGTAGCGGAGCCAGCCGTTCCCCTCGTCGTCGTAGGTGGCGAGGTAGGCGGAGAGCTCGGTCACGGCGTCTTCGAGCAGATTGGCCTTGAGCAGCTCGTTGGCCAACCCGAAGCGCACGAGGGGATTGTTGGGCTGCTTCGCCGCCATGGCGCGCATGCTGTCGAGTCGGTTCGTCATCGGAGGACGGCGTGAAGTGTCGGGAAGGACATGGGCTCAGCGCGTGAGCAGTTCGCCCACGAGTGTGCCGAGGCGATCAGGCGCTTCTTCGGGCGCCACGTGGGCCACGCCGGGAAGCGTATGCACCGAGAGCTGATCGGAGCTGGCCGTGCGCAACGATGCCTCGAGGCGCGAGGCCCGGGCGTTGTTGAGAACGGGATCGTCAGCGCCGAGGACCAATGCCGTCGGGCACTGGATGGCGCCGGGCTGCAGCGCCGCCACGGTATCGCCACGCGATTGGCCGAGGGCGGTCAGCTGCGCGCAGGCGGCATCGCGCCCGTCGCGCATCCGGAACGGCTTGAGGTACACGTCGAGCGACCGTGCACCCACGTCACGGTGGGCGAAGCCGGAGAGCAGGGCGTGGTGCAACGCCGAGGCGAGCCACGCGGGGGAGAGCCTGCGCCAGAGCGGGACCAGCGCCGCCACGTGCCGCACCTTGCGGTTGAGCCGCGCCTCCGCCGGCCGCGCGGCCAGCAGGGTGGGGTTCACCAGCATGAGGTGCGCGATGCGTGCCGGCCGTTCGTGTGCCACGCGGGCGGCGACGGCCGCCCCCATGCCGTGACCCACCAGCATCACTTCCTGCACACCCATGACGTCGAGTAGCTGGTCGAGTCGCGCGGCGTGGGCGGCGACCGTCATGCCGGCCGCGCCGGGACCCGTTCCCGGCGGATCACTGCGCCCGTGTCCCAGGAGGTCCAGTACCAGCACGCGGTGTCCCTTGGGGAGCCGCGGCAGCACGTCCTGCCAGAGGTGCGAGGAGGTGAAGGACCCGTGCACGAGCACGATCGGATGGCCGGCGCCGCGGTGCCCGAAGGCGTAGCAGTACAACCGGACCCCGTCGAGGTCCACGAATTCGCCGCGCATTCAGGAGCGGTCGAGAGAGAGGAGTGCCGGGCACGGCATGCGGTGCGAAGCCTAATGCCTCAAACGGTGCGAGGGCACCGGTCCGCAGCGGAACCGATGCCCTCGTCTGCCGCGCCGGCCGGCAGAGGCCGGCGATGCGACCCCTTACTGCCCGCCGCGCCGCTGCGGCATGGCGGCGAGGTTCTCCTCGAACTTCTTCTTCTGCTCATCGGTGAGGAGCGCCTTGAGGGCGTCGTTGCGCTTGGTGTTCATCTCCTGCATGGCCTCACGGTTCATGCCACCGGACTGGCGCATTTCCATCATCTGCTTCATACCGTTCATGATGATCGTATCGGCCTTGGCCGACTGCTCGGCGCTGAGCGTGATACCGGCAAACATGCGCTCCTTCTGACGCGCGATCATCTGTTCGGGGGACATCTGGCCCATACCGCCGCCGCCACCGCCACCCTGAGCGAAGGCGGGTGTGGCCACGGCGAGGGCAGCCGCGGCAGCAATGATGCGAAGCGTGTTGTTCATCGATGGGAGTGTTGAAGGGAGAGATCCACGGTGCTGCATGAATGGTAGACGCGACGGGGGGCGCACCGTTAATTCGTGGGACGAACCGATCGTCCCCCTCTGGCGAACGCGCCGTTTGCGCGTACAATAGCGGAATTGTGACCCTTTCTCCCGAGACGCGCCCCGTACCGGAGTCGCCGGAGCTTGTCGTACCCGGCGAACTGACGATCCCCCGCCCGGTCTATGTTGCGCCCCCGCCGCCCCCGTCGCCGGTGCCGGTCCCGGCGCTCCGGCTCCTGGCGCAGGGGGGGCCGGCGGTTCGCTATCGACTGCTGCGTGAGGTTCTGGGGCAATCGGTGCCGACGACCGGCTGGGCGATGGTGCCGTACGCCAGCCGTGTGGGGTGGCACCTCCTGGGCATGCAGGATCGCGATGGCATGTGGCCCGGCGGATGGCTCGCCACGCCGCGGGGGGCCTCGCTCGAAGGGGTCGGGACCATCCCTGCGTTTCGTCGCCTGCTCGAACTGGGGTGGGATGTGGAGTCGCCAGGCATGCAGGCGACTCGGCGGCTGCTCTTCCGGTTGCTGGCCGAGGACAGCGATCCGACGCTGATGGCGGAGCTTCGCCCCGACGGGGACGACGAGGAACGGGTGCTGCGCGGCCGCCTGCTGCTGCGCGAAGCGGCGGCCGCCGCGCTGGCGCAGGCTGGACATGAGCAGGACCCTCGGCTCCGTGGCGCCGCACGTCGTCTCGTGGTGCGCGTGGACACCTTCCTCCGCTCCCCGGCCGCACTCAAGCCGTGGGTGCGGGTCGGTAACCAGCACGTCCTTCCCTCGGAGCTCACGCCGCCGTCGTTCCATCTCCTGCTGATGCTGGCGCACATGCCGCAGTTCCGCAGCGAACACGCGCCCTTCATGGATCGTCTCTTCGCGTGGCTCACCCAGCCCTGGCCGCGGCAGGCGATCGTGCAGCAGGTGGGGGAGCAGATCGTGGAACAGCCGCAGCTGGTCATGGGCGACTTTCTCGCCACGCGCAGCGCGCTCGACAGCGACATGCCCAGTGCGCTGGCCTGGCTGGAAACCATGGCGCGTCTGGGGGTGCTGACCCGGCACGAGGGGTGGGTCAAGCTCCTCGACCGCACCCTCGACGATCGCGACCGGAAGGGGATGTGGACGCCGCCCCGGTCCGTGGTGATGCCGGCGCAGGTGCCCGCCTGGTCGTGGCCGGTGCTGCCGCTGCACGACCACGAAGGTGCCGGCGATCCGGCGCTGGGGCTCTCGACCGACGTGACCTTCCGTCTGGCCCTGATCGCCAAACTGGCCGGGCGCGACCTGGAATTGCTTCCCGGGAGCTGACGGCTGCGGACGGCCACGGACGGCCACGGACGGCCACGGACGGCGGGTGCCCAGTTCGATCGGTCAAAATTGCCCGGGCGGGCGGTCCGACGATTAGCTTTCCAGTACACACATGACAGTCATCGATCCTGATACGCTCGTCGGCGATGTGACCTTCGCCGACCTCGGGCTGGCCCAGCCCCTGTTGGACGCCCTGCACGACGCCGGGTACGAACGCCCCACCCCCATCCAGCGCGAAGCCATTCCGCTCGCCCTCAAGGGGCGGGACCTGATCGGTCTCGCCCAGACGGGAACGGGCAAGACGGCCAGCTTCACGCTGCCGGTGGTGCACCGCCTGCTGGGCGGTCCGCGTCGCACACGCGTGCTCGTGCTCACCCCCACCCGCGAGCTGTGTCTGCAGGTCGAGGAGAGCGTGCAGAAGTACTCGAAGCACGCGCCGGTGGACTGCATCCCGGTATACGGCGGCGTGGGCTACGAACCGCAGGAAAAGGCGCTGCGCCGCGGCGTCGACGTGGTGGTGGCCACGCCGGGGCGACTCCTCGATCACCTCGAGAAGCGCAACGTGGATTTCACCTATCTCGAGACGCTCGTGCTCGACGAGGCGGATCGCATGCTCGACATGGGGTTCGCGCCGCAGATCAATCGCATCGTGGAGCAGATCCCGCGCTATCGGCAGACGCTGCTCTTCTCGGCCACCATGCCCCCCGAAGTGGAGGCGCTCGGTCGCAAGTACCTGCGCAAGCCGATCGTCGTGCAGGTGGGACGTCGCTCCTCGGCGGCCACCACGGTCACGCACGCGGTGTACCCCGTGCCCCGCACACGGAAGAACGACCTGCTGGTGCATCTGCTCAAGGGCAATGACCACGAGTCGGTCCTCGTGTTCACGCGGACGAAGAGCGGCGCCGACCGCGTGGTGCATGATCTCGCACGTGCCGGTATCGAGGCGGGCGCCATGCATGCCGACAAGTCGCAGCGGGAGCGCATGCAGGCGCTCGAGGACTTCAAGAGCGGCAAGCTGCGCGTGCTGGTGGCCACCGACATCGCGCAGCGTGGCCTCGACATCAGTGGCATCACGCACGTGATCAACTTCGACGTGCCGCAGCAGCCGGAAGACTACGTGCACCGCATCGGCCGCACCGGTCGCGCCGCCAGCACCGGCGACGCGTACACGTTCATGTCGGGCGAAGAGATCGGTATGGTGCGCACGATCGAGCGGGTGATCGGTCAGGAGATTCCGCGCGTGTCGGTACCGGGGTTCGATTTCGGAACATGAGCCGGCGCGTTGCGGCAACGCGCTCAACGACGCTGATGCCTTGATCCGCCATGCACGACGCCCCGCCGTTCACGAGATCCCGTGAACGGCGGGGCGTCTCGCGTCACGGATGGCGGGTGTCGGATTGGTGTCACTGGACGGTCACCCGCCCCAGTCTCGACACCGTGATGGTGTCGGCGCGTGCACCCAGCGAGAGGACGATGCGCAGGTTGGCGGCCCCCACGCCGAGCCCTGACGGCGCGTACGCCATGGAATCGCGGGTGGCGGCCAGCGTCACCCCGGTGCGCGCGAAGCTGCCGCGGGCGATGGTGTCGGGGCCGGCGTGCACGATCACACGCCCCTGGGCGGCGTCGAAGCGCACCGCGGTGCGCACGCTGGCCGCCACGGCGTAGTCGCGGGCGTAGGCCAGGAGATCGGCGGTTTCCCGGCTGGCCGTTTCCATCGCCGCCGCGTGAAGGAGCGGGAGGCCGCTGACGACGGTGAAGGCAGACACCACCGCCAGCACCGCCACGACCACCAGCTGCTCGAGCACCGTGGCGCCGCGTCTGTCTCGAGACGCATTGGGGTGACCGCGGCGGCGGGTACCGCGGCGGCGGCCGGGGGGAAGCAGGAAACAGGCATGAAACAGGCAGCGCTCCGCGGTGAAGGTGCTGTCACGGTAGCGCCCCAATACCGGGGGGCTGTCACCAAAACGTTGCCCATTGGGGCATTTCCACGCCCCAGCCCCCCTTCCCCTCAATTCGGGTCCCGAGGGTACATTACGGCTCACCCCCTACACCCACGTCATTTACAGAAACATGCGGATTGCCATCTCCACTGGCGGCGGTGACGCCCCGGGCCTCAACGCGGTCATTCGGGCCGCTGTTCTTTCGGCGCGTACCCGCGGCTGGGATGTCCTTGGCATCAAGCGCGGCTTCGCCGGGCTGCTGGGCGAAGACGAGATCGTGCCCCTGACCGTGGACAGCGTACGCGGGATCGCCGGCCAGGGCGGGACCATCATCAAGACCACCAATCGCGGCAGCCCGTTCGCGTACCCCATTCAGCAGCCGGACGGCAGCTGGAAGAACATCGATCGCTCCGACGAGCTGGTCGAAAACGCCCGCAACCTCGGCATCGAAGCGATCATTTCCATCGGCGGCGACGGGTCGCTCAAGATCGCCCAGCAGCTGTCGGCCAAGGGCGTGCGCGTGGTGAGCGTGCCCAAGACGATCGACAACGACGTGGCCGGCACGATCACGACCTTCGGTTTCGATACGGCCGTGAACACGGCGATGGAGGCGATCGACAAGCTGCACACGACCGCCGAATCGCACGATCGTGTGATGGTGCTCGAGGTCATGGGGCGCGAGGCCGGATTCATCGCCTTGCATGCGGGCGTGGCCGGCACGGCCGACGTGATCCTGATCCCCGAAATCGAGTGGGAACTCGACAAGGTGTGCGAGAAGATCATGGCGCGTGACGCGAGCGGGAAGCGCTTCAGCATCGTGGTGGTGGCCGAGGGATCGAAGCCGAAGGGGGGCAACGAGTCGATCATCGGGGCGTCGCTGCCGGGGCAGGACCGCCGGCTCGGTGGCATCGCCGAACGTCTCGGTTACGACATCCAGCGCGTCACGGGCAAGGAAACGCGCTCGATGGTGCTGGGTCATCTCCAGCGTGGTGGGTCGCCCACCGGCTACGACCGTCTGCTGGCCACGCGCTTCGGGGCGGCCGCGGTGCAGGCGGTGGCCGACAAGAAGTGGGGGCACATGGTGGCGCTGCAGTCGCCGCACCTGGTGACGATCCCGATCGACGAGGTGCTGCGCGAAACGAAGCGTGTGGATCCCAAGCACGACATCGTGCAGACGGCGCGGATGATCGGGATCAGCTTCGGGGATTGAGTCTCTGTACGAGACTGAGCACTGAGAACTTTCACTGCAAACTGAAAACTCCAAGCGGTTCACGGGATCCCCGTTCCGGCGGGGAGTTTTCGGTTTGCAGTGACAGTTGCCAGTCCTCAGTCTCCCCAGCGGACACCCGCTGTCCCCCCGGCTGGACACTGCCGCCGCAACGCGGACCCTCCCCCTATCCGTAGGGTACCGTAGTGCCGATACTTACCGGAATCCGGCCCCTACCGCCGGGCGTGGCACACCCTCTGCCCCTGTGATCCGCAGGCGATCCGGTGCGGCGTTCATGGTGGACGCAAACGAGATCCCTGCTGGAGGACGTGCGATGAAGCTTCACACGACAAAGCCCTGGCGCCTGATGGCTGCAGCGGTCGTCCTGAGTCTCTCGGTGACGGCGGGCAGCGCCCTGGCCCAGTCGAAGGACACCAAAGGCGACGACAAGAGCGGCATCCCCAAGGAATTCGAGCCACCGGCCGGGATGTGCCGCGTGTGGATCGACGGGGTCCCGCCACAGCAGCAGCCGGCCCCTACCGACTGCGCCGCCGCCGTGCGCAACAAGCCGTCGAACGGCCGCGTGATTTACGGTCCCGACAAGGCCAAGGGCAAGAAGATCGACGACCTCCCGATCAAGAGCCTGCGTGGGATGGAGTCGAAGAAGCTGCCGCCGCTCGTGCCCCCCGACCTGTCGCAAGCCGATCCGCGGGCGCGCGAGGCGTGGGAGGCCAAGAAGATCACCGATGAGCAGCTGTACGGCGACCGGCCGGCGACGTCCTCGCCGGCTTCGTCGTATCCGGGCGGCACGATGTCACCAGCCGGGCCCATGGGGTCATACGGCGGGCCCGGTTCGGGGTACGTGACGCCGGGCGGGGTGGTGGTGCCGGGGGCGGTGAACGATCCTCGGTACTTCGCGCAGGGGATGAGCCCGCCGGGGACGGGGTCGTCGGTCTGTCTCGACCGGGACGGCGACGGCTGGTGCGACGACCTGCGCTTCGGGCCGCCGGCGTGTACCGATCGCGACAAGGACGGCCGCTGCGACGATCTCCCGGAGTTCGCCTCGCGCGCCTATCCGCAGGTGCTGCCGCCCATGCGCGGCGCCCTCGACGTGATTCAGGGGCGCCCCAGCACCGACGTCATGCAGTGGCTCGGCACCAACGAGTTCATCGTGCGTATCCCTGATCAGGGGCGGGGCGGGGTGCCGTGGCGGGCGATCTTCCTCGACGGGTCCGGCGAGCTGCTGCAGGTGTGGACGGACGTGAACCGCGACGGGCGGGCAGATCGGGTGGAGGTGTTCCGGGGCGGGCAGCGAGTGAAGCTGATTCAGCGCTGACCGGTCTTGGTCGGGGTAGATTGAACGCGTGAGAGAAACCATCGATCGCTTTCTGCCGCCCGACCGCGAGACCTACCTGGCGGCCAAGCCGTCCACCGGCCGCGTCATCGTCATCGCGCCCACGCGCGCTGCCTGCGAAACCATCGAGCTCGCCGTCGGCCTGCACCTCGACACCTTTCTCGAGCGCACGCGCGGTGACGATCTGCGGCGGCTCGCGGCGAGTGGCGAAGGCTTCGGCATCGTCGCCGGTACCGGCACCGGAAAGACCCTCGCCATCCGCCCGATCGCCGAGACCATCCTCGGCACCACCGACCTTCGCGTGGGGGTGGTCAATCGCGAGCGTGAGGCCACGCCCGAGACCCCGAGCTGGAACGTCGTGATCGTCACCACCGGCATCGCCCGCCGCTGGTTTCAGGACGGCGACATCCTTCCCACCGACACGCTGGTGGTGGACGAAATCCACCAGACCAGCGCGGAGCTCGAGCTGTGCCTCGCGCTCGGCAAGCGCGTGGGGTGTCGCTACATCTGGCTCTCCGCCACCGTCGATCCGACGTTCTACGCCCGCTATCTCGAGAGTGCGGAGGTGCTGCAGGTCTCCGCGTTCGACGCCACCAAGGCCGCCAAGGTCGAAGTGGAGCGCAAGCAGCCGCTCCAGTTCCTCGACGACCGCTTCCTGCAGAAACTCGCCCGCAGCGAGCGCGGCGTGGCGATCTTCATGCCCACGCGAGCGAGCGTGGAGGAGGCCGCCGAATGGGTGCGCGCGCGCTTTCCGCGCATCAGCGCGGCGCACTACCACGGCGGTGAGCCCATTCGCGTGATCCGCCCGTTTCTCGAGGGCGTGGTACCCAAGCCCTTCTTTCTCGCGATGACCGCGGCGGGGCAGAGTGCGCTCAATGTGCCCGGGCTCGACACCGTCATCATCGACGATACGCGGTTCACCAACGTGATCGACCGCGGTCGCAACGTGCTCACGCGCGTGAACCTCGGCGCCAACGAGATCCTGCAGATGGCGGGGCGTGTGCATGGGCGCGTGCAAGGCGGCCGCGTGTACATCTTGAGCGATCGGGATATTCGTTTCGAGGCCCTGCGCCCCACCGAGCCGGAATTCCAGCTGGCCGGCGACAGCGAGCGCGTGGCCCTGACCTGTGCCGACCTCGGCGTGCGCGCCGACACGCTCGATCTGCCGGTGCCGCTCGATCGCACGGCGTATCGCAAGGCGCTCGCGCGTCTCGAGTCGCGCGGGCTGATCGAAAACGGCCGCCTCACCGGCTACGGCCGCGCCGTGGAGAAGCTCCCCGTGGAGCGCGCATGGGGCGAACTCATCGTGAACGCCGACGACGACCTGCTCCCCGCCCTGGCGGTGATGAGCGGCATCGAGTCGCTCCATCGGATGACGCGCGAGGGGCGCGATCTCGAGGGGCTCGTGGTGCGCGGCAGCGATCACCTCACCGCCTACAACGTGTACGCCGAGGCGTTCCGCGTGGCAGGGTACATCGGTGAAGTGTACGGATTGCCGCGTCACATGTTCGAGGCGGAGCGCATCGCCCATTGGGCGGAGAATCGCGGCGTGCTGGTCAAGGCGCTCGAAGACGCGGCGCTCGCGATGGCCAGCGTGTATCGCAGTGTGGGGATGCCGCTGCCGCAGACCCTGCCCATCGCGGGGCAGGCGATGCACCGCACGTTCGCCGACCTGCTCGCGCACTACATGCCCTTCGATCTGGTGATCGAGGAGGAGACCGTGGAGGGGCACGAGGCGCGCGTGTCGAAGACGAGCGTATGCGGCTCGTGGGGGGCGGTGGCGGGTACGCTGCGCTACTTCGCCGATCGGTTCGGTATTCCGCGCGCGAGCATCGAGGGCACGCAGCTGTCGATGGATCTCGTGCGCACGTACGCGCAGCGCCACGAGCCGGAGCTGGCCCTCGATACCGAGCGCAAGCACTCGCCGGTCATGCTGCGCCGTCGTGTGACCTACTTCGGTTTCGAACTGTCACGCGAGAGCGAGCCGTTGCCGGAGTTCCCGCCGGAGCATGCCGCGGGAGCACGCCATCTGCTGGCAGAGGCGGCGGCGCGGGGCGAGCTCCGCCACACCGCCGTACGGCGCAACCAGCCCGTGGTGGAAGAGATTCGCGAAGTGTGGCGTCGTCTGGGCGGCATCACGCCGCGTCTCGGGCAGGCGGAGCTCACGGCGTGGTACGAAACGCGCATGGGCGAGGCGACGAGCTGGGAGGCCATCCGTGCGCTGCCCATGCTGATCGACCGCCGCGATTTCGTGAGCGAAGCGCAGCTCGCCACGGCGCGTGCCCTGCCCGGCGCCGTGGAGATTCGCGATCGCACCGTGTCGATCGACTACGACGTGGAGGAGCACGACGGCGGCCGAGTTCCCGTGGCGCGCCTGCGCTTGCCGGAGAAGCTGGCGCGCACGTTGGTGCACGAGGAACTGCCCACGCTCGATCGGGCCCTGCGTTTCATCGTGCCGCGCGGACAACGCGGAGCGGTCCGTGCCGATGATCTGCTGGAACTGCAGGACAAGCTCGATCTGCCCTTCACCGATGAAGAGCGTGCCGCTCACGAACGTGCAGCGCACGGCAACGCCGAGCGCGATCGTGACGGCCGTACCCGTGAGGTGCGTGGGCACGGCCGTCATGAGCGCAGCGGCGGCCGCCACGGTGGGCACGGAGGCCGCGGGGGCGGCAAGGGCGGCGGTGGGCACCGCCATCCCGGCAAGGGACGCCGCCGCCGCTGAACAGCGGCTCAGGCCAGCCGGCGTGGTGACGGCGGAAGCAGCGGGCGCACGTGCCGTGCGTCCGTCACGAAGTCTTCCACATCGTCGGCCTTCAGCGGGCGGCTGAACAGGTAACCCTGGCCCATGTCGCAGCCGATGGTGTGGAGGAACTGCTGTTGTGCCGGTTCTTCCACACCTTCCGCCACGACCTCCATCGACAGCGACTTGGCCAGCGACACGATCGTGCGCACGAACGCCGCCTCGCGGTCGCCCTCCTCGATGCGTTGAATGAAGGAGCGATCGATTTTCAGCTCGTCCACGGGGAAGAACTGCAGGTGGCTCAAGGACGAATAGCCGGTCCCGAAATCGTCGATGGCGAGCCGCACGCCGAGCGCCTTGAGGGCGTGCAGCTTGGTGAGTGCCGCGTCGGGATCGCGCATCACGTCGCTCTCGGTGATCTCGAGGATCAGACGGCTGGGATGCAACCCTGACATGAGCAAAGCCGTGTGCACGTCGTCGATGAGCGTCTCACTGTCGAGCTGCTTGGCCGCGAGGTTCACGCTTACCGACGGCATGTCGATGGAGAGCTGCGCCCAGCGTGCGGCCTGCCGGCAGGCTTCGAGGAGTACCCAGCGGCCGATCTGCACGACGAGCCCCGTTTCCTCGGCGATCGGGAGAATCAACCCCGGACTTACGTAGCCGCGAATCGGATGCTGCCAGCGGACGAGCGCTTCGAAGCCCTTCACACGCCCCGAATCGATACGCATGATCGGCTGGAACTCCAGCATGAACTGGTGCTGGTCGATGGCAAGACGGAGGTCCGATTCCATCTCCAGCCAGTCCATCGCATCACGATGCATGGACGGATCGAAGCGCCGTACACACGCCTTGCCCGAGGCTTTCGCGGCGTACATCGCCGTATCGGCGTTGCGCAGCACGGTTTCCTCGTCGTCCTCCCCCTCGGCCACGGCGATGCCGATCGACACGCCCACCACCACCTCGCGGCCACCCACCCGCATGGGCATCCGCAGCAGCATGAGCAGCCGGTCGGCGAGCAGCTGCGGATCGTCGCGCTCTCCCACTTCGTCGATCACCACGGCGAATTCATCGCCACCGAGTCGGGCCACGGTTTCACCGGCGCGGACCGAGCTGGCGATGCGGCGGCCGACGATCTGCAGCAGTTCGTCGCCCACGGCATGGCCGAGCGAGTCGTTCACCCGCTTGAAGCCGTCGAGGTCGAGCAGGATGACCGCGACCTTCGTGTGGTGGCGATCCCGGCGCTCCAGGGCGAGGCGGAGGTGGTCGCGGAACAGCACGCGGTTCGCGAGCCCGGTCAGGTCGTCCTGGAAGGCCTGCTTGCGGAGCTGCCCCTCCATGCGCTTGCGCTCGGTGATGTCCTGAATCATCCCGATCATGCGCTGTTCGCCACCGTGGTGCACCACCGACACGGTGAGCTGCCCCCACACCAGATGCCCGTCTTTGTGGAAGAAGCGGCGTTCCACCGTGACGGAGTCACGCACCCCGGCGCGCAGCTCGCGACCGAGTTCACGCGTGGCCTCGATGTCTTCTTCGGGAGACAGCGCCGTGGCCGATCGCCCCACGAGTTCCTGCGGGTCGTAGCCCAGCAACTCTTTCGAGGCCGGATTGGCCTCGAGGATGATGCCGTCGAACGACAGCACGTGGATGGTGATGCCGGCGAACTCGAAGAAGGCGCGGAATCGCGCCTCGCTTTCCTCACGCGCGCGCTGAGAGGCCCGTTCGGCGGTGACGTCACGGATGTGCGCGACGAGGGCGTCTTCCCCCGACAGCGCGACGCGATGGAACATCACCACGGCGTCGATGCGCGTGCCGTCCCGCGAGAAGAGGGCGACCTCGCGTTCGAGATGTTCGCGGCCGTCCACCAGGGTGAGAATCCGCGCGAACGAGAGGTCGGCCGGGCCGGTCAGCTGCAGTGTGTCGACCGGTTTGCCCAACACCTCGGCGGTGGTGTAGCCCAGCACCCGCTCGGCCTCGCGATTGAAGGCGAGGATCGCGCCGTCGCTGCAGCGCAGGGCCATCATCGCGAGCGGGTTCTGATCGAACAGCAGTCGGTAGCGCTCTTCGCTCTGCTCCATGCGCTCGTAGCGCTGCTGCAACTCCCGGGACAGCTCGTTCATCGCCGCCGCGCCCAGTTCACGCTCGCGATCCACATCGTGCAACAGCGCGCTGACGGCCTTGAGCACCGGGGTGAGCTCAGGGGCGGGCGCGTCGTCGCCGTAGTGGCGGCGGAGTTGGCGAAGGACGTACGGATGCACGAGCGTGTGAGGGATCAGGATGCGGCGATGGAGGGCACGGGCATTATCGGCTCGTCGCGACACCGCTACGCAAAGTCCTCCCGAATGCGAGCGGATGTGGTGCGCCCCGCGCCGGTCCGGCTTTGCCGATCTCAACAATATAGTCACCCACCGTCCCCTTTTCTCCTTCTCGGTAGGACCGGGTGGTCCTAATTCCGTGGGGTTCCATCATTGGCCGGGGTGCGAAGGGGAAACGTTCGATTCCTGGTAAGACGCTGTATTCCATGTGTTTACGGTTTCCCGCATGTCCCCCTTGCGTATTGGACCACTTGGTCCTAACATACCTCCACGATGTCAGACAGACGCACGCAAATCCTCGACGCCGCCGCAACGCTCATCTCCGAACGTGGATTCACTTCCACGTCGGTCGACGACGTCATCAAGGGCGCGAAGCTCAGTGGCAAGAGCCATTTCTACCACTACTTCAAGTCGAAGGAAGAGCTGGGCTACGAGGTGCTGAACCGCCAGTTCGAGCGGTTCGCCGAGCGTGGTCTGGCCATTCTGCGCGAGCCGATGATCGATCCGCTCGAGCGGCTGAATCTGTTCATCGATGCCGTGGTGGCACTCCAGTCGGAGAGTGGTGGTCGTCGCGGGTCGCCGTTCGGTAACCTGGCGGCAGAGTTGGCGGATGCGCACGAGGGGTTCCGGGTGCGCATCGAGGCCGTGTTCGAGCGGTGGGCGAGCCAGATTCGCTCGCTGCTCTGGGAGGCGCGTCCACAGCTGCACGACGATGTGGATGCGGTGCGCCTGTCGCGCTTCATCATCGCGGCGCTTGAGGGCGCCGTCCTCATGACGCGCGTCAAACGCGACTTGTCGGTGCTCGAAGGGATCGCTGCCGATCTCAAACGCTTCATCGCCATGCATGTCCGCGACGGTGCGGCCATGCAGCACGGCCGGACGCTCGAGTAAGCATCACTCGGCCGGTGCAGGTGCATGACGAAGGGTCTGGCGTGAACATGTCGGTTCACGCAGAGAAAGCTGACGGCGACGGTCGCGCAGGGCGCGGCTTTGGAGACGGACCATGGTGAGCATGAACGACAACGTGATGACGCAGGCAGTGGTCGAGCGCGAGAGCGCCACCAGTGAAACCCGGCCGGCTCCCGCGCTTTCCCTCGAGGAGCGCGCGGCGCGTCGAGCCCAGTTCGAACGCGAAGCGCTCGTGCATCTGGATGCGTTGTACTCGTTCGCGCTCAAACTCGCGCGGTCGCGTGACGACGCCGAGGACCTCGTGTCCGACACTCTGCTCCGTGCGCTCGAGCGCTGGGAGCAGTATCACCTTGGCACCAACATCCGCGCGTGGCTCTTCACGATCCTCTACCACGTGTTCGTGAGCCGCAAGCGCCGCATCGACGCGCGCGAAGTGCAGCAGCCCGAGGATACCGAAGGGTGGGCACTCTTCGAGGCCGTGGGTGAAGCCGACCCCGAAGGCAAGTTCTACGACTCCTTCCTCGACGAGGAGATCACGCGTGCCATCCGGTCGCTCCCCGAAGAGTATCGCTCGGCTGTCGTGCTGAGTGACCTGCAGGGGCTGCGCTATGCGGAAATCGCCAACGTGCTCGGTGTGCCGGAAGGGACGGTCAAGTCGCGGCTCTTCCGCGGCCGTCGTCTGCTGCAGCGCAAGCTCGCCAACTACGCCGTGGAGATGGGCTACCTCAAGGAGTCGGTGGTGCGCGCCGTGCTCTCGCCCACCGTTACCACGCTCATGAGCGCCTGACGCCGGGCATCGCGCAGTAGCTGCTCCATAAAAAACTGATGGGTCGTGGATGGCACACGGATCGAGCCTTCGGTACGCTCCGTGTTCAGTCCACGACCCATTCGTCTTTGTCGCACGGCGCTCGGTGAACGGCGCGCCACTCTCGAGCGCCCGGCGCCTTCAGGCGTAGAACTCCGCGGCCAGCCACGGGGCGAGGGCATAGGCGACCATCGGTTCGTACGCCTGCTGACGATCCACCAACCCGGCGGTGAGAATCCCCACTGCCCCGCGCCCATGTTTGGTGCCCGCCGTTTGTGCTTCGGCGTCCATGGCGTGCCCCAGCTCTTCGCCTGCCCGAATGCGGGCAGCCACCCGATCGGGGAGCGGCATCGACAACGAGCCACCCACGCCTTCCCGCCCCTCCCGGTCCACGATCACCGCCCAGGCGCAGGTGCGCATGCGACCGTCCGGAAGCGCAATCACTCCACCTTCCAGCCCCACCCCAAGTTCGGCCAAGGCTGAGCCCGCCAGGGCGGCGCGCGCGCGCTGCCGTGCCCCCAGTTGCGTCTGCTCGTCGCCGATCGGCTGATCGGGGACGCCGCTCGCGACCGTGATCCCCTCCACCTCGACGTTCGGGTTGAGACGTCGCAGCACGGCGCGCACCGCAGCGATCTTCACAGGATTGGTGGAGCCGACGACGACCTGGCGAAAAGGCATGGGCTGTCCAGAAGACGGAACGGAGCAGAAATGTGAGGGCGTAACCGGCAAAGCGCTTGCTTGCAGGCACGTAGACAAGTAACCTCTTTCGACCTGCGACCACCATATGCCCGTCTCCGCCACCGATCCGCGGCGGGCCGATTCGCGCGAGCGGACACCAGGCCCGGTACCGCCTCGTACGCGACTCTGGCTCGACTTCGTCAACACCGACGCCGCCGCGCAATTGCCCGGGGGCGACTTGTTGCGTGATTTCGAGGCGTTGCTCGCGTGGTTGCAGGAAGAGGCTGCCGTCGACGAGGAGCGGGCCTCCGGAATCCGTCGGCGCGCGGTGCTGCAGCCCGCGGCCGCGGCAGCCACGCTGGTCGATGCCCGCCGTGTTCGCGCTGCCCTGCGCGCCCTCGCCGAGCGAGGGGAGCACAACGAGCGGGTGCGCGACGATGCCATCACGGAGATCAATCGCGTGCTGGGCCGCAGCGCCGGCACGCGTCGCCTCGATCCGGTCCCGGAGGGCGGCTTCGTGCGCACCTTCGTACCGACCGGTGACGCCTTTGCGGGACTCATGATCCCGATCGTCGAGTCGGCAGCCGATACGCTCATCGAGGACGAACTGCCGCGCGTGCGCCGCTGCGCCGACCCGCGCTGCCATCGGGTGTTTCTCGACGGCACCAAGAATGGTCTGCGCCGCTGGTGCGACATGGGCACCTGCGGCAACCGCGCGAAGGCGGCTCGACATCGGGCACGGCATGGCGATGGTCGATGACGACCTGCCGCCCGGCACCCCGCCGGCAGTGCCGCGCATGATCACACCGCGCACGCCGGTGGGGGCACTGGACTCCGTGCCCACGAGTGACCTGTCACTCGAGCGCGGATTCGTGGCATCGCTGCGCTGGCTCGTGTCGGAAGGCGACGCGCGCGGCGTCCGCCGCATCGCCGTCGAGCTTCGTGCTCTCCGCGAGGCACTCGCCACGCTCGATGAAACACGCGTGGCGCGCGACGAGCAGGTACGGCGCAACACGGAGCTCGATCGGGAGATCCAGTCCGCGCTCGCCATCCTCGGGCCTGGCACAGCCGTCAACGGGAATGGATCGCTCGTGCAACGACTGGTTCGGCTGCGTGAGCGTCTGGCCGAAGATACCGCCGCGCGGCAGCAGCTGGCGCTCGAGCGTGATGCCTGGCGGGCCATGTGCACACTGCTCACGCACACGCGCGCGGGCGTGCAGCAGCTACTGGAGCGCGCTGAGCGGGAGCGCGACGGTGCCGTGTCTCAGCTCGAGGTCATGCAGGAGCGGGTCATGGAGCTCGCCGTCCTCCACGATGACGCCGCGGCGCAGGCGCAGGTGGCGCGGCAGGAGCTGGCGGCGCTGCGCGAACAGCTGCGGCATTGGAGCGGGGCCGTGGAGCGCGCGCTTGCCGAACTCTCCGACGGCGCGCGCTCCCTGGCGGACTGACCCTCCGCGATCCCGCTCCCCGGTCGATCAGGCCGGCGGCCGATAGACCAGCATCGGCACATGGGCGTGCCGAATCACTTCGTCGGCCACGCTCCCCAATACGAAGCGCTTGAAGCCACCGCGGCCATGGGTGGCCATCGCGATCGCGCCCACCGCGTCGCCGTCGGCGCAGTCGAGAATGCCCCGCGCCACGCTCATGTCGGTGAGGGCGTGGAATGTGGTGCCGGCAGGGCAGGTGGCCGCCACCCGCTGCAGGTACTCCTCACGCACATGCTCCTCGGCCTGCAGCGCGCTGTCGTCCGCGAGCAGCGCCTCGGTACCGAACGGTGCCATCGACACGGCATGCGGCACGGTCACCGCCACCAGATGGAGCGACATCCCCAGCGCCTCGGCCAATGCACGAGCGTGCGGGAGCACCGACTCGGCGAAGGCCGACCCGTCGAGGGTGCAGAGCAGTTTGCCCGAGGGCAACGCGGCGTGGTCCTCCGTCGATTCACTCCCGGCGCCGCGCACCAGAAGCACGGGGGCCGTGGCTCGCGTGAGAAACGCCGTGGCCACGCTGCCCAGCCGCAGCCGCTCGAAGCCGCTGCGCCCGTGGGTGGTCATGAGCACGAGGTCGGGACGGGTCTGCTCGACCTGCTCTTCCAGTGCTTCGACGATCGTACCGTCGAGGATCACGCCCGTGGCGCGGACCCCCTGACTCTGGAGGTGCTGCACGGCGGCGTCGAGCACCTGCTGGTCCCGCGCGCGGTGTGCCTGCACCAGCTCCTGATCGTATACCGGGATGGCCACTTCCCCCGGCACAAAGGGAATGTAGGCGCTCGGATCGTGGACGATCACGAGCTGCACGGACGCACCGGTGCGCTGCGCCAGGGCAGCCGCGACCGGAAGGGCTCGCGCGCTGTGCGCAGAGCCGTCATAGGGCACAAGGATGGACGTGTACATAGCTTGAGGGTGCACGCGAATCCGCATTTCGGCCAGAGGGTTTCCCTCACCGGCCTGTCACAAATGGCCCCTCAGACCGCCGCCTTCATGTCCGACACGCCGTCCGCTCCCTTTCGCTGTACCGAACGCGTCCGCTGGGCCGACGTGGACCTCATCGGGATCATGCGGTTCAGTGCGGTAACCCGCTTTTTGGAAATGGCCGAACAGGAGCTGCTGCGGGCGGCCGGGCTGCCGTATTCGTTCATCTTCGAGCAGCCGGAGATCTGGATGCCACGGCGTCATCTGGCCGTGGAGTATCTCTCGCCCGCGAGGATCGACGACCTCCTTGCCATGGTGATCTGGGTCTCCCGTCTGGGGGAGAGCTCTCTGACCCTCACCATGGACCTGCAGCACGAGGATGGGCGTTCGGTGGCAAGGGTGACGCTGGTCATCGTCTGTGTCACCGCCGACACGTTCGGCAAGCGCCCGCTGCCGCGCATCATCCGCGAGCGGCTGGCGCCCTACCACTGGACCGAAGAACAGGCGCCCGGCCCCGTCTGACCCCAGCCGGAGCCATCACCGGGCGGCCTTGGGCGACTAGATTCCGTCATGGCCAACAGCACCCCCGACAGCACCGCATCGAACTACGTCCGCAAGGGATTCGGCCTCAAGGCCGAAGTGCAGGATACCTTGGCGGCCGACTACACCGGCAACCTCGTCGATCTCCTCATCGCTCGCGAGTACACGCTGAGCGCGGGCGACACGACCATCCGGCTCGCTCGCGAGTTCGGCTTCTGCTACGGCGTGGAGCGTGCGGTGGACTACGCCTATCAGACGCGGCTCAAGTTTCCCGAGAAGCGCATCTTCCTGGCCGGTGAGATCATCCACAATCCGCACGTCAACGCCAAGCTCAAGGAAATGGGCGTGGTGTTCCTGTCGGCCAGTGGCAAGGGCTTCGACTACTCGCCGGTGCGTGCCGAAGACGTGGTGATTCTTCCTGCGTTCGGGGTGACCATCCAGGACTTCCAGACGCTGCGCGACCTCGGGTGTGTGATCGTGGATACCACCTGCGGGTCGGTGCTGAACGTGTGGAAGCGCGTGGAGGTGTACGCCCGCGATGGGTTCACGTCACTGATCCATGGCAAGTACTACCACGAGGAAACCCGCGCGACGGCGTCGCAGGTGGAGAAGTATCCGGGGGGGCAGTATCTGGTGGTGCGTGACATGGCCGAGGCGGAGCTGGTGATGGACTACATCGAGGCGAAGGCGGGGCGTTCCACGCCGCGCGCCCCCCTCTCCCGTGAAGCGTTCCTCGAAAAGTTCGCCGTGTCGGCGTCCGATGGCTTCGACCCCGATGTGCACCTCGAGCGCATCGGCGTGGCCAACCAGACCACGATGCTGGCGCGTGAGTCGCTCGCCATCGGTGCCGCGGTCGGTGATGCCATGGCCCGTGCCTACGGTGAGTCGCACCGGGCCGCGCATTTCCGCACCTTCGACACGATCTGCAGCGCCACGCAGGACCGTCAGGATGCCGTGGTCGAGCTGCTGCGTGAACCGCTCGACCTGATGGTGGTGGTGGGCGGCTACAACTCCAGCAACACGATCTCGCTGGCGGCGCTTTGCGCGGAGCAGGTGCCCACGTACCACATCGCCGATCCCGACGACATCGACGTGGATGGCAACAGCATCAGATACCGCCGCATCCACAAGCAGCACTTCGAGGACACGATGCAGCCGTGGCTGCCCACGGGCCGTCCGCTGCGCGTGGGCATCACGGCCGGCGCCAGCACACCCAACAACAAGATCGGCCAGTCGGTGGCGCGCGTGTTCGCGATTCGCGGGATCGATCCGGCCAGCGTGACCTGACGGCGCGTGCACACGCCACGCAGGGGCCGTTCATGACGTCGAGGAGTTGGCTCGGGCGCGCCATGTCCGGCGCGCTGATGATGCTCGCGGTAGGGAGCGCGGCTCTCGCGGGGGCGTGTGGCAGGACCACATCGTCTGCCGTTTCGCCGGAGGCGTCCGGCAGCGACGGCGTGGTGCGCATGCTGCTCGTGAACGATGTCTACGTGACCGACACGCTGCGTGACGGCAAGGGTGGGCTGGCGCGCGTGGCGGCGTTGCGGGATTCGATCGAGCGGGCAACGCGTTCGAAAGTGCTGTTCGTACTCGCCGGTGACGTGCTGAGCCCCAGTGTCCTGAGCAAGTGGTACATGGGCGCCCAGATGGTTGACGGCTTCAACGCAGCCCGGCTCGATCTCGCCACCCTCGGCAACCACGAATTCGACAACTCGCGCGCCAGTCTCGTCGCGCGGCTTGGCGAGTCGCGTTTCCCGTGGCTGTCGGCCAACTGTGGCGAGGCCACCGGGGCGCCCTTTCCCGGTGTGAAGGGGTGGGATACCCTGCGGCTCTCGGGGGTCAAGGTGGGGGTCTTCGGTACCACCGTGGTGCGCGACTATCCGTCGTGGGTGAAGTGCCGTGATGCGGACAGCGCCACCACGATGCTCGTGGATACGCTCTTGTCGCAGGGGGCCGAACTGGTGGTGGGGCTCACGCACCGCTTCATCTTCGAGGATTCCGCCACGCTGTACCGCGAGCCGCGCGTTCATGCGATCCTCGGCGGACACGAGCATGACGGTCGCCGCATCTCGCACGAGGGACGGTTGCTGGTAAAGGCCGTATCCAACGCGCGCACCGCCGTGCTCGTCACCTTCACGCGCGAGGGGCGGGGTGCCGCCACGCGCTGGCGCGTGCGCGATCAGGTCTTCGAGATCGGCAAGGGGATGCGTGAGGATCCGGTGACCGCCGCGTCCGTGCAGCGCTGGCGCGACACGCTCACGCGCCGCATCGGCCCGGATCGGGTGCTGGGAGTGGCACCGGAGCCGATCAACGCCGTGGACTCCATCAGCAAGCGCGAGAGCCGGTTCGGCAACATGATCACCGATGCGATGCGCGTTGGCACCAATGCCGACGTGGCGATGATCAATTCGGGGGCGCTGCGCTTCGATGACGTGATGGCTGCCGGTCCCATCTCGAAGCATCAGGTGGAAGGGATTTTTCTCTTTGCCGACGAAACGCGTGCCGTGACCTTTCCGATCACCGGCGCCCGACTCCGGGCGCTGCTGGAGACCGGGGTACGCCTCGGTGGGCTGGGCAGTGGCCCGTATCCGCAGGTGAGCGGTGTGCGCTTCGCCATCGATGCCCGATTGCCGAGCGGGGCACGGGTGGTGGGTGACCTCACGCGTGACGATGGCCGCGTGATCGGTGCCACCGACACCCTGCGGCTCACCTTCGTGACCTATCCGGCCTGCCGCAATGGTGACGGCTATCGCATTCCGGAGGCCGCGCCGGCCTGCCGCTCCCTCGAACAGAACCCGTCGGCGGTGCCGCGTACGGTCGACCTCGTGATTCAGCACCTCGAACGGATGAATGGGCGGATCGTGGCGCCGCCGCTCGGTCGGGTGCAGCGGCTCGACGTGACGTTGCCCAGCCGGTAGTGCACATTGGGAGCGTGGTCACTCACCGACTCTCCCCGGGTACTGCCATGAGCACGCACGAATCGCACGAACCTCTCACGCCGGCCGGTGCCGACGCGCTCTCCCGTTTCCGCGTCGACGGCAAGGTGGCCATCGTCACGGGTGCCACGCGCGGCATCGGGTTGTCCATTGCCACCACTCTCGCGCGCGCCGGTGCCCGCGTGATGGTCTCGAGCCGCAAGGCGGATCACGTGGATGCCGTGGTCAAGGCGTTGCGCGCCGAGGGGCACGAGGTGGTGGGGCTGGCCTCCAACATGGGCACACCGGCCGACGCGCACGAACTGGCCGCGCGCACGGTAGAGCACTTCGACGGCATCGACATCATCGTCAACAATGCCGCCACCAATCCGATCTTCGGGCCGCTGCAGCACGCCACGACCGAGGCGTTCGACAAGATCTTCGCCGTCAACGTGAAGGGACCGCTCGAGCTGTGCAAGACGGCCCACTCGATCATGGTGGAACGCGGCGGTGGGGCCGTGGTGAACATTTCGAGCATCGGTGGGATCACTCCCGAGGCCGGCCTCGGGCTCTACAGCATGAGCAAGGCGGCGCTGGTGTCGCTCACCAAGGTGATGGCTCAGGAATGGGGGGCCGATGGGATCCGGGCCAATGTGATCTGCCCGGGGCTCATCAAAACGAAGTTCTCCGCCGCGCTTTGGCAGGACCAGGCGATTGCCGACAAGGTGCTGGGGCACCAGCCGCTGCGCCGGATCGGTGTGCCGGACGATGTGGCAGGGCTGGCGCTCTTTCTGGCCTCTGATGCATCGGCGTACTGCACCGGCGGCGTGTACATGGTGGACGGGGGCTATCTCACGTGAGATCGGTGACGACCACCGTGAACCACACGGAGCTCGAGGCGATGCTGCAGACGGCGCGGGCCTTCGTCCGGGAGGAGCTCGTGCCACTGGAAGCGGAGTTGCTCCACGGCGACTGGCACACGATAGAGCCCACGCTGCTGGCGCTGCGTGGGCGCGCCCGTGCGCTGGGGCTGTGGGCACCCTTCCTGCCGGAGGCATACGGTGGGCTGGGGCTGCCGCTCGATGCCTTTGCACGCCTCAGCGAGGTGCTCGGTTGGACCCCGTTCGGACACTTCGTGTGCAACTGCCAGGCGCCCGACGTGGGGAACATGGAGCTGCTGCTGGAGTTCGGAACCGACGAACAGAAGCGTACGTGGCTTGAGCCACTCGCGCGCGGCGACATCCGCAGCTGCTTCGCCATGACCGAACCCGAGCACGCGGGTTCCAATCCGGTCAATCTTTCCACGACCGCAGTCCGCGACGGCGCCTCGTGGGTCATCAACGGACACAAGTGGTTCACCAGCAGTGCCGACGGCGCTGCATTCGCCGTGGTGATGGCGGTGACCGATGCGGCCGAGTCACGCAAGCATTTCCGCGCGAGTCAGATCATCGTGCCACTCGATACACCGGGCTTTGCCCTGTTGCGCAACTTGCCGGTGATGGGGGAGCGCGGTGGTGGATGGGCCAGCCATGCCGAAGTGCGCTTCGACGAGGTGCGCGTGCCTGCCGAGAACCTCCTCGGGCTGCAGGGGCACGGCTTCGCGCTTGCCCAGGAACGCCTCGGACCCGGGCGTATTCACCACTGCATGCGATGGATCGGTATCTGCGAGCGCGCCTTCGATCTCATGTGCCGGTATGCCGTGACCCGTGAACTGGGTCCCGGTGAAACGCTCGCCGGAAAGCAGCAGGTGCAGTTCTGGATCGCCGAGTCGCGCATCGAGATCCACGCCGCCCGGCTGATGGTGATGGACGCTGCCACGCGCATGGCACGGGAAGGACAGGAGGCCGCACGCGAAGAGATTGCGTACATCAAGGTGTTCGTAGCCAACACTCTGCAGCGCATCCTCGATCGGGCCATCCAGGTGCACGGCGCGTTGGGCATGACCGACGACACGCCCTTGGCCTGGTGGTATCGCCATGAGCGCGCCGCGCGCATTTACGACGGGGCAGATGAGGTGCACAAGACCGTGATTGCGCGGCGCGCGCTCAAGGGGTACGAGCGGGGGCAGGATGGCGTGGCCCGTGCGCGCGGGACGGCACCCCATGCGTAGAACCGCTGACCACCGCCGGCATGAGTGACGGCACGATCACCATGCGCGCCGGCGAGGAAATCGACGGGGCTGCGCTCCTTGCGTGGCTGTCGGTTGCCGCGCCGGAGTTGGTGCGCGCGGACACCGTGGTGGGGATCCGTCAGTACCCAGCCGGATTCTCCAACCTCACGTACGAGATTGCCCTGCAGGATGCACGCGGCACGAGACGGCTGGTGCTGCGTCGACCGCCGCACGGTGTGGGCAAGGGGGTGGCGCACGACATGGGACGTGAGCACGGCATCCTCGCTGCGCTGTACCCGCTGGGGATCCCGGTGCCGCGCCCGGTGGCGCGCTGTGATGATGCGTCGGTGATCGGTGCGCCCTTCTACGTGATGGAGCACGTGGAGGGCGTCATTCTTCGAGGGGCACCGCCTGCGTCACTGACGGCCGATCGTGCCGCACTGGCGACGCGCATGACGGGCCTCTCGCGCACGTTCGTGGACACGCTGGTCGCGCTGCATGGTGTGGATGCGTCGCAGGGCCCGCTCGCAGCGCTCGGGCGCCCTGACGGCTACGTCGAGCGGCAGGTAGAGGGGTGGAGCCGCCGCTGGGACGCGTCCCGGACTCGAGACGTACCGGAGATGGACGCGGTGGCACGCTGGTTGAGCGCCAATCGTCCGGTGAATGGTGGCGCCTGTCTGGTCCACAACGACTTCAAGCTCGACAATCTCGTCCTCGCCCCTGATCTCTCGTCGGTACGGGCGATCCTCGACTGGGAGATGGCCACCGTGGGCGATCCGCTCATGGACCTTGGCACCTCCCTCGCGTACTGGGTGGAAGCCGACGATGCTCCGATCTTCCGGTCGCTCGGGCTTGGCGTCACCGCACTGCCGGGAGCCTATACCCGCCGTGATCTGGTGGCGGCGTATGGAGCGGCCAGCGGGCGTGATGTGTCGGCGGCGCCGTTCTATCTCACCTTCGGGCTCTTCAAGGTGGCCGTGATCGCACAGCAGATCCATGCGCGCTACGTGAAGGGGCTGACCGCCGACCCGCGTTTCGCCGTGCTCGGTCAGGTGGTGGACGCACTGGCGCGACAGGCCGCAGCGAGCGCTGCGACAGGCTAGCCTCGCGACGCCAGGGAGATTCGCCGGGCAGCGTTGCACCATCGCGCGCCAGGAAGGAAAACAGGAGCCGGTCGGCGCGACATCGCAGTCGCGCTGACCGGCTCCCGTTGTTTTCGCTCCCGTTGTACGGGCTCCCGCCGTGACGGGCTCCCGTTGCACAGGCTTGCGCCGTGCCGCCGTTTACGCCCCGTACACCTCGAAGATGCCCGCCGCGCCCATCCCACCGCCGATACACATGGTGACCATGCCGTACCCGCCACCGCGCCGGCGGAGTTCGTGCACGAGCTGTGTGGTGAGCTTGGCGCCGGTGGCGCCGAGTGGATGACCCAGTGCGATGGCGCCACCGTTCACGTTGATGATATCGGTGGGCATGTCGAGCTCCTTGATCACGGCGAGCGCCTGTGCTGCGAAGGCCTCGTTGAACTCGATCAGCTTGAGGTCGTTCATGGTGAGACCGGCCCGCGCAAGCGCCTTGGGCACCGCCTTGATCGGGCCAACGCCCATGATGTCCGGGTCCACGCCCCCCGTGGCGAAACTCACGAACCGCGCGAGCGGAGTGAGCCCCAGCTCCTTCGCCGTGTCGGCCCGCATCACCAAGACGGCCGCAGCGCCGTCAGAGTACGGGCTCGCGTTGCCTGCCGTCACCGTGCCC
>CAZNZG010000002.1:0-5095 GCA_964577455.1 uncultured Gemmatimonas sp.
TATCGCACGCGCGATCCGAAGAAGTTCGTGGACGAAATCGAGGTACTGGTGAAGGAGCACAAGGTGGGCTTCTTCATCCTCGCCGACGAAGAACCGACCATCAACAAGAAGAAGTTCATCGCGCTCTGCGAGGCGCTGATCGAGCGCAACCTGCCGGTGCACTGGGGCATCAATACCCGCGTGACCGACATCCTGCGCGACGAGAAGGAGTTGCCGCTCTACCGCAAGGCGGGACTCGTCCACGTGTCGCTTGGTACCGAAGCAGCCGCGCAGCTCAAGCTCGATCGCTTCCGCAAGCAGACCACCCTCGAGCAGAACAAGCGCGCCATCAGGCTGCTCAAGGAAGCCGGCATGATCGCCGAGGCACAGTTCATCATCGGCCTCGAAAACGAAACACCGGAAACGATCGAGGAAACGTACCGGTACTCACAGGACTGGGAACCGGACATGGCGAACTGGAACATGTACACGCCGTGGCCGTTCGCCGAACTGTTCCAGGAGCTCGGAGAGCGCGTGGAGGTGCGTGACTACGCGAAGTACAACTTCGTGACGCCCATCATTCAGCCCGATGCGATGACGCGTGATCAGGTGCTCAAGGGCGTGCTGCGCAACTATGCGCGCTTCTACAGCAAGAAGGCATTCCTGTCGTATCCGTGGCAGAGAGATCCATTCAAGCGGAAATATCTGCGCGGCTGCCTGCGCGCCTTCGCCAAGACCACGATCAACAAGAAGTTCTACGACCTCGAGCGCCTCAAATTCAACGGGACCGGTGTGGATGCCGATTTCGGGTTTGATGAGGACAAGGTGTTCACCCGCGAGGAGCTGCGGACGATGAGCGAAGCGCGGCCGGAGCTGGCCGCCGACGTGGATTTCTCCGGCAGTGTGCCCGTGCTCGGCCATGCACCGTCGCGACCACAGGAAGAGGAAGCGATTCGTGCCTGTTGACCTGAGCGTGCCAGAGGTGTCGCCGGCACTGCTCGCGAAGTACGACATCCCGGGCCCGCGCTACACGAGTTACCCGGCGGTGCCGGACTGGCGCGGCACCTTCGACGCCGATGCGTGGTCCGCGCACCTCCGGGTGCTTGGTTCCACCGATGCACCACTCGCGCTGTATGTGCACCTGCCGTTCTGCGCCTCACGCTGTCTTTACTGTGGGTGCAATGCCACCGTCACCACGCGCACCGAAATCGTCGATCGCTATCTCGGACGGCTGTACCGGGAGCTCGACATGCTTGCACGGGCCATCGGGGATCGGCCACGTGTGGTGGAGATGCATTGGGGCGGGGGCACGCCCAACTTCCTGAGCAATCCGCAGATCGAGGCGCTCTTTTCGCGCCTGCACGACATCTTCGGCATCGACGCACGTACCGAGTGCTCCGTCGAAGCCGATCCGCGACTGGTCACCCGCGAGCAGCTACGGACTTTCCGGCAGCTGGGCTTCTCGCGCATCAGCTATGGTGTTCAGGATGTGGATGGCGCGGTACAGGAGGCGATCGGCCGCATTCAGCCGGTCGACATGGTGCGTGCCTGTGTGGACATGGCCCGGGACGAAGAGTTCAGCGGCCTCAATCTCGATCTCATCTACGGCCTGCCACGGCAGACGCCCGACAGCTTCGGACACACGATCGACACCGCGCTCTCACTCGAGCCCGATCGCGTGGCGTGCTTCGGCTACGCACATGTGCCGTGGATGAAGGCGCACCAGAAGCGCATCGACGAAGGGGAGCTGCCGCGGGCGTGGGATCGTTTCACGCTGTTCCGCCAGGCCGTGCATCGCTTTGCCGATGCCGGATTCCGGTGGATCGGCATCGATCACTTCGCCCGCCCGGACGATCCACTCGCGCTCGCCGCCGATGCGGGGCGGCTGCACCGCAACTTCATGGGGTATACCACCCGCAGCGGTGAGCATCTGCTGGGGATCGGCACGAGTTCCATTTCCGAGGTCGACGGCTGGTTTGCGCAGAATGCGCCGGAGTTGGGGCCGTGGCAGCGCGAAATCGACGCCGGGCATCTCCCCATCACGCGTGGCCACGTGATGAGCGATGAGGACCGCATACGGGCTGCCGCGGTATCGCACCTCATGTGCAACGCCGAACTGCCCTTCGATCTCTTCCCCGACGACATCGACAGCCTCGTGGATCGTTACGAGGAGTTCGCAGCCGACGGACTCATGGTGTTCGAGACCGACCGTATTGCGGTGACGCCGCTGGGTCGCTTCTTCCTTCGCAACCTCGCCTTCCCTCTCGATGCGTATCGTGGAGCGGCCGACGGTCCTCGACGGTTCTCGCGCGCCGTCTGATCAGCGGACGATCGATCCCCTCACGCCGATCCACCTGCATGGTGCGACCGGCGCTCGCATCGGCCCCAACACCATCATTCAGCTCGCCCACGTACTGCGGGAGCGATACGGTGAGGCCATGGCCGGTGCGCTTCTTTTCGAGGGTACCGGCTACGAACTCCATGCGCTGCCCGGTGCCATGGTCGATGAGCGGGAGGCGCAAGCCTTCGTGCGGACCGTGATGCAGGCGGTGGGCGAGTCGCTGGGCGTACAGCTGCTGCACGAGGCAGGACAACGGACGGCCCACTATCTCATGGTGCACCGTATTCCACGGCCGGCCCAGTGGGTGATGAAGGCGCTCCCCCGGCGTGCGGGACTTTCCATCCTGCTGCGCGCCATGAAGGCAAACGCCTGGACGTTCGCGGGCAGCGGCACCTTCAGCGTCCAGCAGCGCCCGAAGCTGGTGGAGCTCTCGTTCCACGCCTGCGCCATGTGCCGCGACATGACCACGGCCCGGCCGGCGTGCCACTTCTACGCCGGCACCTTCGAGCATCTCATTCGGACCATCGTGGCGCCGGGGGCCCAGGTGCGCGAGGTCGAGTGCATGGCAACGGGCGGCCACTGCTGCCGCTTCGAGGTCACCGGGATACATTAGGCGGCATGGCTGCCTCCTATCTCTGGATCAAGGCGTTCCACGTGATTGCCGTCATCGCGTGGTACGCCGGGTTGTTCTACATTTTCCGCCTGTACGTGTACCACGTGCAGAAGCGTGATGAGCCGTCGGTGACCGCGACCCTGGAGGTCATGGAACGCCGGCTCCTGCGCGGCATCATGATGCCCGCCATGATCGTTTCGATCGGCCTGGGCGCTACCATGCTCTACCTGCAGCCGGCGTTGCTCAAGATGCCGTGGATGCACATGAAGCTCGGCGCCATCGTGTTCCTGCTTGGCTACCACGGCTTCTCGTCGTACACCCGCAAGCGCTTTCTGGCCAAGGACTATTTTCTGAGCGAAACCGCCTGCCGCTGGATCAACGAAGTGCCCACGATCCTGCTGTTCTTCATCGTGATCGGCGTGATCGTGCGGAAACCCATGTAGCGGCTCCAAGGAGCAGGCCTGACCTATCGCTGCCATAGGCTTTCTCTACGGATTGACTTGCCCGTCAGGACTTTCTAGACTCCCGCCCGCGGTGCATGCCCCTCTTGGGGACAGGCACCGCGCATTCGTTGGGGAGTAGCCATTCGTGGTGCGGGCATTCCGCACTGCGAAGCACATCATCGTCAATACGAGGCACCACGCGCGACCTGCGTGCAGAGGCCTCCGGTGATGTGCCCGCACGGCGGCAGCCGCGCGGAGTGCGAGACCACGCACGTGTTCCGTGCCGTGGTCTGTCGCGCCTCCCCTCGTGGCGCCATGGCAGTCGTTCTCACTTGCCATTGGACTGTGCCACATGCGTCAGCCCTCGATATCCGCTCTCCGCCGCGCGTGCGCGCTGCCTGCCGTGCTGCTTCTCGGCGCGCTTCTCTCCCCCATCCGGGTGTGGTCGCAGCAGACCGTCATCAACGCGCCCTCCGTGGATCAGACCCCCAAGGGACGCGTGTTCGCGTTGCACGAGTCGCAGGTCCGTACATGGGGTGACACGAGCTTCTGGCAGACCACGCACTTCGTCACCTACGGGCTCACCAGACATCTCGAACTCGACGTCACCGCCTACAACATCGGCACACCACTCAAGCGGCTCGCGACGCTCGGGATGGGGTGGAAGGGTACGATCGACGTGCCTGGACTCGCGCCGCGAGCCCCGAAGTAGGAACTCAAGCTGGGTGAAAGCCCTGCACGACTTCACGCTGCTCGCCGAATGGTGGGCCGGACAGCACGAGTTCGCCGACTTCGTGCCGGGCATCAACTACCACCGCGGTAAGTCGGTGGTGATCGTGGGCTACAAGCTCGCCAACACGCCGGGTACGCGCGGTGATGGGATCGTGCTGGAGTTCGGTCGCACATTCTGAGGGTACGGAATGGCCACGCACGTCGCCGTGGACGACCGAAACCATTGGATCCCGCAGAGATCCACCCGGTTCCGCGGGAACGCTGGTCCCGCCGCTACTGCCGAACCGGTTCCCGTACCAGCACCTGTCGCAGCAGCGTCGTCTCCCCCAGCATCGTTTCGATCTGCAGCACGAGACCGCTTTGCTGACTCACCCACACCACCGACTCGCGGTTCCGGGCGATGGAGAGCGTGAGCACGTGCGCCGGTTCGCCCTGGATTGCCGTACTCCCCGTGACCACCACATGGTATTCGCGAAGTCCCACATCGGGGTCGTAGACCGGGAACCGTGCCGCGAAGCCCTTCTCGAGCGGCAGCGCACGCAACAGCAGCTCCCAGTTGCTCGCATCGAATGGCGCGAGGACGAGCGTGGTGTCGAGCGGCACCGGCGGCAGATCCAGCGGAGCCACCGAGCCCTTTACCCGACGCCCGCTGAACTCCAGCAACACCCGGCGGTTCTGCTGCAGCGCGCGCCGGGACTGGGGAGCCAACGTGGCTGCGTACGTCGTGGTGGAGTCCACGAGGGTGACGGTCCCCCGCTGCAGTCGCTGCACGCGCCGGATGATCGCCACACCGTCTAGCGTATCCACCTGCACGGCATCGAACAGCCGTCCCACCGGGATCTCATCGGCATCCCGGTACATCGTGAGCGCATAGCGAGCCGAACCGTTCACGATGCGCGCCGGCTGCAGTAGCGAGTCCCCCGGAAGCAGGCGGCGTGGCAGCGGCTGAGGCACCGGTGTCCCCTGTGCACCCAAGCCGGACATCGG
>CAZNZG010000002.1:5195-43345 GCA_964577455.1 uncultured Gemmatimonas sp.
CGCCATCGCGCACGCCATCGCCACCACGACCGTGGTGCGACGTCCGGGCAGCGTGCGGAAAACGGGAAGGCAGCGCATGGCGAATCCTCGTGGCGCGTGAGACAAAGGTCAATCAGCCCGCAGCTGCAACCATTTCGGGGCGGATCCCGTCGTATGTGTCGTATTCCGCGGATCCTCTGGCGCCTCGACGGCTGCCGAGTGCGCGGCCGCTCGTTCATGTACCCCTTCCGGCTCGCTCATGCCTGCTTTCCGCCCGCCTTCGCGGTCTCATCGTACTGCGATGGTCGTGATCACCCTGTTGACCCTGACCGCCGGGACCCGCGCCGCCTCGGCGCAAGGTGCCGATGTGGTACGCGGTCGCGTGGTCGACGATTCGGCACGCGCCGTCGGCGGCGCCGCGGTCAGCATCACCCGCGGCCCGGATCGCCTCGTGCAAACGACCACGACCGGCCCCGACGGGCGCTACAGCCTGCGCTTCGAGCCGGGCACCGGCGACTATCTCGTACACGTGGCCTTCACAGGCTTCCGCCCCGCCCGGCGACGCGTGGAACGCGTGGGGAGTGAACGCGAACTCGTCGCCGACTTCACGCTCGGCCGCGACATGGCCCTGCTGGCTGCCGTGAAAGTGAACGCCAATCGCCCGGTACGCGCCGAAGCGCTGGTCGCATCACCATATGAGCGCGAGGTCGGTGCCGCCGAAAGCTACGATCAGGGCGTGGAAGGACGCGTGTCCCCCAACATGGCGGGCAACCTCGCGATGATCGCCGGCACCATGCCCGGCATAACCATGACGCCGAGTGGCCCCAGCATGCTCGGCGCGGCCGCCAGCTCCAACCTCACCACGCTCAACGGCATGGCCCTGCCAGCCGGTGGACTGCCGCGCGCCGCGCGGGCCGACGTACGCGTCACTGGCGCCACCTTCGACGCCACGCGCGGCGGATTCGCCGGAGCCAATATCGACGTGCGCCTCGGTGCGGGCGATCGCAATTATCAGAATCGCAACGCCTACCTCACACTCAACGCACCGCAGCTGCAGGTCACCGACGCCGTGGGGCGCTCACTCGGCATGACCAATCAGGGATTCCGTGCAAGTGTCGGTGCCGACGGCGAAGCCATTCGCCGCGCACTCACCTACAACACGGCGATCGACGTATCTCGGACCGTCAGCGATCCGGCGTCGCTCGTGGGGAGCAACGGTGACGTGCTGCGTCGGGCCGGCCTCTCCCCCGACTCGGCACTGCGCGCACAGCAGGTGGCCAGCAGTGTGGGACTGCCACTTGCCGGCGGCGGCATCCCGGGCTCACGCGTGGTGGACAACATCACGTGGCTCGGTCGTCTGGACGACGTACGTGACACGTTGCGCACGCTCACACTCACCTCGTATTTCTCCGACAGCAGGGAAGGCGCCCTTGCCTTCGCACCGCTCACCGCTCCCGGTGCCGGCGGCGAGCAGTCACAGCAGACCATCGGTGGCCAGCTGTTGCAGAGCCGCTACGTGGGGCAGGGCTACTTCACGCTCATGCAGAACCGCCTCGCGGCGAGCCGTGTGCGCGAGCGCACCAGACCATATCTGCAGCTCCCCGGTGCCACCGTCCTCGCGCGTTCCGCCAGCGATGCCGCCGCCAGCGACGTGGTGGCGCTGCAGCTTGGCGGCAATCCGTTCATGGCGGCCGATGACACGCGGTGGACTGTCGAAGGCGCCAACGAAATGGTTTGGAATGCGCGCGGGCGCAGGCATCGCTTCAAGACCTCGGCGTGGGGGCGCGCCGACGGACTCACGGAGCAAGGACAGCCCAACGCCCTCGGCTCGTACACCTTCATGTCGATCGCCGATCTCGCCGCCAACCGGCCCGCGTCGTACACGCGCACCCTCGCGCAGCCCACGCGCAATGCGACCAGCTACAACGGAGCACTGGCCATGTCGCACCAGTGGAATCCCAACCGCTGGTTCAGTCTCCTCAGCGGCGCGCGCATCGAGGGAAACATGTTCGGCGATGCCCCACCGGAGAACGCGGCGCTTACGCAGGCACTCGGGGTACGCACCGGTGTGGCGCCGCGGGCGCTGCACCTGTCGCCACGCATCGGGTTCACCTACACCTACTCCCGGTCGCGTGAAAACGGCAACGGCCAGTCGGTCAGCAACACCGGCTCGTGGTATCGCAACACCATGGGCATCATTCGCGGTGGGATCGGCGAGTTCCGCGATCTCTATCGGCCCGGCATGCTGGCCGATGCCATCGTGGGGGCCGGGCTTCCCGGTAGCACCCTCACGCTCTCGTGCGTGGGCAGTGTCACGCCGGCTCCCGACTGGAACGGATTCGCGGCCGGCAGCACGCCGCTCCCGTCGAGCTGCCTGAACGGCACGGGCAACCTCGTGGAACGTGCGCCGAGCGTCACACTGGTCGATCCGTCCTTCGATGTGCCGCGCAGCTGGCGCGCCGCGCTCGGGTGGGCGTCGAGCATGAAGGGCTGGATGGTGAAGCTCGATGGCCTCGCCTCATACGACCTGTCACAGCCCAGCACGATCGACGCGAACTTCCGTGGCACGACCGTGTTCCGTCTGGCCGGTGAAGAGAATCGCCCGGTGTTCGTGCAGCCCACGTCCATCGACGCGGCGTCCGGCGCCCTGTCCCCGCGCGACGCGAGAATTGCCAGCGATTTCGGACGCGTGGCACTGCGCACCAGTGACCTGCGTGGCTACGGCACGCAGCTCACCACCACGGTGCAGCCGGAGATTTTCCGTGGCGCCAGTGGGCCGCCGCCGGTGATGTTCTCGGCGTCATACACCATTCAGGAGGTGCGCCAGCAGTTCCGTGGATTCGATGGCGGCACGTTCGGTGACCCGCGTGAAAAGGAATGGGCCGCCGGTGTGAACGATGCACGGCACGCTTTCGTGGTGCAGGCGGGCGTGGGGATCCCCAAAGTCGGCGCACTCACACTGTTCACACGACTGCAGTCGGGCACACCGTTCACGCCTATCGTACGCGGCGACATCAACGGTGACGGTCGCATGAACGATCGCGCCTTCGTGCCCAATGCCTCGCTCGAGTCCGACGCAGCAACGCGTCAGCAGATGCAGGCCCTGCTGGCCATCGCCCCCGCGAATGTACGCGAATGCCTCACGCAACAGACGGGGCGTGTGGCCGGCCGCATGAGCTGCCGTGGTCCGTGGACGCAGCAGATGAACCTTGCGCTGCAGCCCAACCTCGGTCGGATCCGCGGCCGCAACATGCAGGTCAACGTGGTGTTCGAGAATCCGCTCGCCGGGCTCGATCAGCTGCTGCACGGCGCCGAGGGGCTGCGCGGCTGGGGCTCGCAGGCAATGCCCGATCCAGTGCTGCTGGTGCCGCGCAGCTTCAACGCAGCCAGTGGCGGCTTCCGCTACGACGTGAACCCGCGCTTCGGCGACACCCGTGCGTTTCGTACGCTCTCACGCATTCCGTTCCGCGTGGTCGTCGACGTGCAGATGGATCTGTCCGTGCCGTATGACCTGCAGACGCTGCGCCGTGCCCTCGAGCCGGTGAAGCAGCGCAACGCAGAAACGAAGCAGGTCACGTGGACCCGCCGCGGCATGGACTCTATCGCGGATCTGTACCTGAGCCGTACCTCGAACCTGCATCGCATGCTGCTGGCCGAGAGCGACTCGCTCTTCCTCACCAAGGACCAGATTGCCCGGCTCCTTGCCGCCGACAGTGTGTACTCGGCGAAGGTCCGCGCACTGTATATGCCTCTTGCACAGTTTCTTGCCGCGCAGAAAGACGGCGTGGCGGGCAAGTCGGCGCTCGACAGTGTACAGGCCACCACGAAGCTGTACTGGCCGCTCTTCTGGGAGCAGGTGGACATCGTGCAGCCCATCGTGCAGCCGCAGCAGCGTGAATTGCTGCCCTTCCTCGTGAACATCAGCGGCGTGACCAGGGAGCAGCGCAAGAACAGTCAGTGGCAGTTCGGATTCCCGGTGCCGCTGCGGCACAACCGCCCACGCATCGGAGGGCAACCGGAGGGCCCGGCGCAGCGCTCCATCAACATCAGCGGATGAGCGTGGGGGCGGGTCGTGACTCCTGATGCCGCGGCCGTTACTGTGGACGGGGCCGTACGCCCGTCCATATCACGATCGAGCCGCATCCTGCTCCCCCGAGATTGCGGTTGGAGATGAACTGCGGCGGCGTGGTGTACTGGCGGCGGTAGACTTCGACTGCCGCCACGTCGCTGGGGCGCACGAAGAACGCGAACTGCTCTGCATCCATTTCGCGCCCATCGACCCAGAGCGTAGGCGCACAGGCGCCCTGACCGAAGCCCATGAGAAGGCGCTCGCCTCCGCCGGATGCCCATTGCGTGCTCACCGCGGGCGCGGTGATGAACAGCTGCGACAGCAGCATCGGATTCATGCGCACCAGCTCTTCCGGCGTGACGAACGTGCCGGTGCCCCGCTTCCGACGCGCCTCGAACTCGTCCCGGTTGAAGTACCGGTTCACCGCGCCGTTCATGGCGCGTATCCGTACGGTATCGAGTCGTGTCACCCGCGTGAGCGATACACGGTGCGTGCCGATGCCATCCGGCAGCACGTCGAAGAGCGCGCGCATCGGTTCATAACCGATGGCGCGCGTTTCGATGGTGTGTGTGCCGAGCGGCAGCCCCCGGAGCGTGTAGCGCCCCGAATCGCTCGTGATCGTCTCCATGCCGCTTCCCCAGAGAGCCACCCGCACGTTCGGCAATCCCCGCGCGTCGAGGGTCACGGTGCCGTCGATGCGCCCCGGTCCCGTGAGATACGATGTGCGCAGGGTATCGATCACCACGCCCGTGGAGTCTTCGTCGCGTACCACCTGCGCGACCACCCGCCGTGTGGGAGGCCCCACGAACAGGTCGAGACGGCGAATGCCGTCGCCATCCGTGGTGAGTTCCAGCACACCGCTCGAGTCCGCGCCGGCGCCGGCCTGCACCTGCACGCGCGCTTCCATCGGAACGCCGCAGGCAATGAAGTCACCGGCGTCATCTGTGGCCTGCTCGAAGCCGGTTACGGTGCGATCGATTCCCGTGGCACTGATCTCGATTTCCATCCACTGAAATCGGAGCACGCCACGAACGGGTGAGCGGCTGCTGTCCGCCCGCCGGAGCGTCCCCATCACCACGCCAAGCGTGTCGTGCGCCGTGGCGCGTCCGCACATGCTGGTGATGAGGGTGCGCGCATCGGGAATGGCGAGCGCGATGCGCGTACGTCCGCGCGCCTTCACGTCGATGCGCCGGGCGAACTGCTTGATACCCAGCGAGTCCAGTCGGGAGTGCAGTGCCCCGATGATCCACGGGCCTGCCGCGACGCTGTCGAAGCGGAAACGACCGTCGCGGTCCGTGGTGCCCGTCCGGGTGGCCGCAGGATCTTCGTTGCGGAAGAGCTGCACATGTGCCTTGGCGAGCGGGCGCATGGCCACGCTGTCGAACACCACGCCTTCTACTCTGCCGGTGGATGCTGCCTGCTGCGCCTGCGCGGCGGCAGCCGCTCCCATCACGGCCAGCAGCAGACTCGCCCACCGCGTGACCAGACGACCCATTCCCGTCATTGTGCGCTCCCGGCGCCGCTGGACTCAGACCAGACCATCCGAGCTTCCATTTTACATCACGAACGACGGAGGCGCCGCCACGATGCCGTGACGACGCCCCCGTTCAGCACTTGGTACCCGGTACGGAGCGCCGCTCAGTACTTGTAGTGCGACGCCTTGTACGGCCCCTGCACATCCACGCCGATGTACGACGCCTGGTCCGCCGTGAGCGTGGTGAGCTTCACGCCCAGCTTGTCGAGGTGCAGGCGCGCCACCTTTTCGTCGAGGTGCTTGGGCAGCGTGTACACCTTCTTCTCGTACTTCTCGGCGTTGGCGTGCAGCTCGAGCTGCGCCAGCACCTGATTGCTGAAGCTCGCGCTCATCACGAAGCTCGGATGACCCGTGGCGCAGCCGAGGTTCATGAGGCGGCCTTCGGCGAGGATCAGGATCGAGCGACCGTTGGGCAGCACGAACTCGTCGTACTGCGGCTTGATGTTGATGCGCTTCATCCCTTCGACCTTCTTGAGACCGGCCATGTCGATCTCGTTGTCGAAGTGGCCGATGTTGGACACGATCGCCTTGTCCTTCATGCGGCTCATGTGCTCGACGGTGATGACGTTCTTGTTGCCCGTCGCGCTCACGAAGATGTCGGCCTGCTCGACGATGTCCTCGAGCGTGGTGACCTGATAGCCCTCGAGCGCCGCCTGCAGCGCGCAGATGGGATCGATTTCGGTGATGACCACACGCGCGCCCTGGCCCTTGAGCGCCTGCGCGCAGCCCTTGCCCACATCACCGTAGCCGAGCACCACCACGATCTTGCCGGCGAGCATTACGTCGGTCGCGCGGTTGAGGCCGTCCACCACCGAGTGACGGCAGCCGTACAGATTGTCGAACTTCGACTTGGTGACGGCGTCGTTCACGTTGATCGCCGGGAACGCCAACGTACCGGCGCGCTCCATTTCGTACAGGCGATGTACACCCGTGGTGGTCTCTTCCGACACGCCACGGATACCCGCGAGCACCTTTGTCCAGCGGCCCGGGTTCTTCTGCTGCTCGGCGCGCAGCAGATCGAGGATCACGCCCCACTCTTCCGGCTCGTTGTCGCTGTCGAAGCCCGGGATCTCGCCGGCCAGTTCGTACTCGGTGCCCTTGTGCACGAGCAGCGTGGCGTCACCACCGTCATCGAGCAGCAGGTTCGGACCCGTGCCGTCGGGCCACATGAGCGCCTGCTCGGTGCACCACCAGTATTCCTCGAGCGTCTCGCCCTTCCACGCGAACACCGGCGTACCCTTGGGGCTGTCGACCGTGCCATGCGGCCCCACGGCGACGGCGGCGGCGGCATGATCCTGAGTGGAGAAGATGTTGCACGACACCCAACGCACGTCGGCGCCGAGGTCGACGAGCGTTTCGATGAGCACCGCCGTCTGCACCGTCATGTGCAGCGAACCCATGATCTTCGCACCCTTGAGCGGCAGCTTGCCGGCATATTCGGCTCGCAGCGCCATCAGGCCGGGCATCTCCTGCTCGGCGAGACGGATTTCCTTGCGGCCCCACTCCGCCAGCGCGAGATCACGCACGGCAAAGGCGGGACGGTCGAGCGACGTCAGCAGCGCGACGCCGTGTTCGGTCATGATCGAGGTGGCCATTTGTTCGTCAGGTTGTTTGTAGTTCGGTACATCGTTTACGCCAACACCATCACCGGCCGCGGTATCGCCACGGCCGTACAGCTGAACAACGCGGGGCCGTGCGCCTGCGGGTCCATCGCCAGCGGCACGTACCGCGGCTGCTCGAAGCCGGCCTCGCGCAACCAGCCGCGCAGGGTGGCCTCGTCGAAGCCAAGCCACACGTGCCCCATCTGCTCGCGATAGCGCTCGTTGGCGTGCGGCCGCATGTCGGTGACCAGCAGGCGCCCACCCGGTCGCAATACGCGATGCACCTCGCGGAGCGCACGCCCCGGATCGCTCACGTGGTGCAGCACCAGCATCATCACCGCCACGTCGAGCACGCCGTCGTACAGCGGGAGTGCCTCGAGCGCGCCTTCCGTGACCGTCACGTTGGCGTGTGCCGCGAGACGCGCCGTGGCGGCGGTGAGCATCGCCGGCGAGGCGTCGATCGCATGCACATGCTGCACATGCGGCGCGAGGGCCGCCGTGAGGGCACCCGTGCCGCATCCGAGGTCGCCCACCACCCATTCGGGTGAGAGCAGCGCACACGCCGCCAGCAGGTCCGCACGCGCGCCGAACATGTCGGTGCGCAGGGCATCCCACTCGGCACTCGCAGTGGCGAAGAACGCCTGCGACCCGCTGCGGCGTGACGCGAGAACCGCGTCGATCCGTGCCGCGTCCTGCAGCGCAGCCGGAGTATTGGCCATCGCACCGCGCACGAGCTCCCAGAGCGACAGCATGGCGGCGTCGAGCAGCGGGTTGCGCCGGTACCAACGACTCACCCCCTCCGCGCGCGAACTCACCCACTCCTGGTCGGCGAGGATGCGCAGATGCCGGCTCACCGTCGACTGCGGCAGCTGCAGCGCCAGCGCCAGTTCCCCCACGGTGAGTTCCTGACGCTCGAGCGCTGCCAGTAGCCGACACCGGGTGGTGTCGGCGAGCTCGACCATTCGGTCATGGATGGCAAGGCGCGGCGCGGTCATCCCGTAATATATCCGGGTATCCGGATGAATGGATAGTAGGCGGAGATATCCCCTGATCCTGTGCGGTTTTCCCCCTCGCCTCGCGCCGCGGACGCTGTACCATTCCTGTATTGATGCTCGATCTCACGTTGGCGTTCGACCTCATGGTAGCCGCGCTCGTCGGGTTGGCGGTCGGGGTCGAACGCGAGTGGTCGGGGCACAGTACGGGGCCCGATGGCCGGTTCGCCGGTGCCCGTACCTTCGCCCTGCTCGGTGCCATCGGGGGCTTTGCCGGCTGGTTCGTTCGGCTGGGGCACCCCGCACTCGCCGCCATGGTGGCAGCGGGGGGCGTGCTGCTGCCCATCGTGGCCTACTGGGCCACCATGCGCCGCCCGGGGACCACCACCGACGGGACCACCGAAGTCGTTGCCGTCATGGTGGTTGCCATCGGGATTGCGGCTGGTCTTGGGCACCGGTCCCCGGCCGCCGCCGCCGGCGCCATCATCGTCGTGCTGCTCGCCGAAAAGTCGTGGATCCAGCGCACCCTCGAGCGCGTCGATGCCGCCGAAATGCGCGCCGCCGGCCAGTTCGCGGTACTCGCCCTCGTCATTCTCCCCGTCCTCCCCGGCGGCGCCTACGGACCGTACGACGCCTTTCGGCCGCGACAGCTCTGGACGGTCGTGCTGATCTTCTCGGCACTCAACTTCGCCGGCTACATCGCCCGGCGTCTGGTTGGAGAAACCCGTGGACTCGGCGTCACCGGTCTCCTCGGCGGCCTCGTCTCGTCCACCGCCGTCGCGCTCAACTTCAGCCGGCGCAGCCGTGACGAGGCGCAGCTGGCGCTCCCGCTGGCGCTCGGGGTGGTGGCCGCATGCACGGTGCTCATTCCGCGCCTGCTCGTCGTTTGCGCCTTGCTGCAACCGGCCGTGGCGTGGGCTGCCCTCCCGGTCCTCGGTCCCGTGCTCGTGGCCGGGCTCACGCTCATCGGAGTGGCGCTCTGGCGCGAGCGGGAGACCCGCCCCCTCCACGATGGTGCCGCTCTCCTCGCGCCCCCCGCAGACGGCCACTCCGCCAACGGTAACGGGCTCGGACAGAACCCGCTGGGCCTAGCCTCGTCGCTGCAGATGGCCGTGGCGTTTCAGGTGGTGCTCTTCGCCCTCGCCTGGATCCAGAAGTACGCCGGCAACGCGGGTGTCCTGGCGTCGGCCACGGTTCTGGGGCTCACCGACATGGATGCCCTCACCCTCTCGATGACGCGCTACGGCGCCGACCCCGCCCAGGTGCGCACCGCCGCCGCCGCCATCGGCGTGGGGGTGCTCAGCAACACCGCCCTCAAGACGGCGCTCGTCCTCGGGATCGGCGGGCCGCGCTATCGGCTGCGTGCCGCCACGGGACTTGGCGTGCTGGCCATCGGCAGCGTGATCGGACTCGCCATCGGCTGGCCACGGTGACCGCCACATGATCACGCGCGTGTACGAGGGGCTGAGCGCGCTGGGCCGGATTACCCGACGGGTGACCCGCACCATGTTCGAACCCGTGGGACGCGGGGCTCGCTTCGTCCTCTCGGTCCTGTACGCCACACGCGACACGCGCAGCTGGATGCCGGAGCTCACCACGCACGCGCGCGTACTCGGCGTGGAGTCGCTGCCGATCGGCATCTTCATTGCCCTCTTCACCGGGATCGTGCTGGCCCTGCTGGCCAGCTACAGCGTCGGCGACATCGTGCCACCGTACTTCGTGGGGACGCTCGTGCAGAAGACCGTGACCCTCGAGCTCGCACCGGTGCTCACCGGACTCGCGCTCGCCGGCCGCGTGGGGGCCAACATCGCCGCCGAACTGGGCACGATGCGCGTGACCGAACAGATCGACGCACTCGAAACACTCACCTTCGATCCCATGAGTCATCTCGTCGTGCCGCGGGTGGTCGCCTCGGCACTCATGTTCCCCATCGTCGTGGGCATGGCGATGATGGTGGGCATGCTCTCGGGGTGGCTCGCGTCCCTCATGCTGCTCGACATCAGCACGCCACAGTTCCTCAAGGGCGTGCGCGTGTTCTTCACCAGCTTCGATGTCCGCTACGGGCTGGTGAAATCCGCCAGCTTCGGCGCGGCAGTCGCCCTCATCGGCTGCCGGGCCGGGCTCACCACCATGGGCGGGGCACAGGGCGTGGGACGCAGCGCCACGCGCGCCGTCGTGATTTCCGCCGTGATGATCCTCGTGCTCGATGCCTTCTGGGCCGTCACCTGGCTCACCAACCGCACGCTCAAATGAGACGTCTTCCAGGGACACGCACATGACCACCTCCAAACGCACGAGCGACTTTGCGGTGGGGATCAGCGTGATGTCCATCACCGCGCTGCTCATCGCCGGCACACTCTGGCTCAGGCAGGCCGATCTCGGTGGCCGCACACGCCATCTCACGGTGCGTTCCCGCGACGTCGGCGGTGTGGCACTCGGCAATCCCGTGGTGATCCGCGGCGTCCGCGCCGGCCGCGTGGAGTCGATCGCGCTCGGCGACAATGACTGGGTGGTGCTCAAACTCGGCCTCGATCGTACCGTCGACCTGCCGCGGGATCCGGTCGTGCTGCTGGCGGCCGCAAGTCTCTTCGGTGAATGGCAGGCCACCGTCACGAGCCGAGATGGAGTGCCCGCCGACCGCGTGCTGCGCGCAGCGCTCGAGGAGGCGCGCACCGGCAGTGATACGCTGGCCGGTGCCGTTCTTCCCGATATTGCCCAGCTCACGGCCGTCGCCGGCCGCATCAGCGGCGACGTGGCCAAGGTGGCCGAACGCGTGCAGACCGCGTTCGATGATGCCGCCGCTCGCGAGCTGCGCGAAAGCATCCGCAACTTCGCCCTGCTCTCCGGCGATCTGGCACGCACGGTCAACGTGCAGTCGAAGAACCTCGACAAGATCAGCGCCAACGTACAGACCGGTCTGGTGGCGATCAACGACGCCGCTGCCCGGCTCAACGCCTTCTCCAGCCGCGTCGACTCGGCCACCAGCCGAGGTGAGTTGCAGACGATCGTGAACAACTCGCAGACCGCGGCGCGCGAAATGCTGACCGCCGCACAGAAGCTGCGCGAACTGACCGAGCGCCTCGACCGTACCGAGACGAATCTCACGCGGGCGGTCGCGCGCGCCGACTCCGTTTTCGCGAAGGCCAATGGCCGAACCGGCACGCTCGGGCTGATGCTCAACGACCCCGCGCTATATCAGCAGAGCGATTCGCTCGTGCGCGAACTGCGGGCGCTCGTGACCGACGTACAGAAGAACCCCAAGCGCTACATCAACGTGCGGGTGTTCTGAGTCGGATCGGCTGAAAGGCGCGGAAAACTTCCAGGAACAGAACAAGGCATCCAAGGCGCCAAGGCCATCGAGGCGTTTTCCTGAGTGGTTCGCCTTGATGCCCTGCTGCCTCAGATGCCTTGTGGTGAGCAGGGAGGTGGTAGGCTGCTGCCGCCGCCGTCACCCTGCTTCTGCTGAACTCTTGGACGTCTACCGCCCCGGCACCGCGAGGACGCCCACGCGCGCCGTGCGCAGCACCCGCGTGGCCACCGAGCCCACCACGAGGCGCTCGATGAAGGAGTGCCGCTGCGTTCCCACCGCCACGAGATCGGCGTTGGACTGCTGCGCGAACGCCAGCAGCGCCGGCGCCGGATCGCCTCGCACCGTAACGGTTTCCAGCGTCACACCGGCGGGTACGTCGAGCTGGTGCGACAGCTGTTCGAACAGCGGCGGCAAGGTGCGGCCATAGTCGGCGTCCCATGCCTGCCAGTCCGCACTTGGGTGCTCGAAACGCGGGCGCACGTGCACCAGCGTGAGCCGACCGCCAGGGGACAGCAGCCGCAAGGCGAGCTGCGCGGCCTGCACACTGGCCACACTGAAATCGAGTCCCACCACCGCATGCGACGGCGCGGCCGGGAAATTGGGCCCCACCGCCAGCACCGGCACGCGCGACTCGCGCAGCGTGGCCAGTGTGGTTTCGGTGCCGAACAATCGGTCGAGCGGATTGTGCCGACCGATGCCCATGACCACCACGCTCGCGCCCCGACGCTCCGCCTCCTGCGCCAGCGTACGCGCCGGTGATCCCACCAGCACCGTGATCGGCCACGCCGGATCACCAGCCGCGGCCACATTGACCGAACGGCGCAAGTCATCGAGCATCGACGCGCGGCGTGCCTCGTCCAGTTCCGCCGGCACCGGCAGCACATCCATACCCGCCGCCACGCCGGGCATGGGCTCGCACACCCCCACGAGTTCCACGGGGCCACCAAACGACGCCGCGGCGAGACGTCCGGCGTTGAACAACGCTTCGCTTGATGCCGCGGTCCCATCGCTGGCCACGATCACGGGGCCACCGACGGCCAACGGCGCTTGGCTCGGTGCAGACAATGGAACGTTTGCTAATGCGGACATGGATGTGCGACCTCCGGTCGGACAGCGCCCCGGGTTTTCGTGCCGACGCTACCGGAATCCCCCCTCGATTCCGACATGGCGCATCACGCGACACAGGAAGGAGGGTCGCACTGAGAGGTCTCGTACTCTATCGGGGAGGACGCACCGGACAGTCAGGGAATCCCGCACATCGATATCCGCAACAGTTCATCGTTCCGGAATACAGATTACAGCGCCCATCGCAGTGCACGCGCAGTCGCATCGAGCACCCGGTGTCCGAACGTTCGGTGCGACCACGACGCCGTCGTCACTTCGCGCCCACCAGTCAGATCGTGCTGGTACACCGACTCCAGGGATTGCCCGCACACGTCGTCGAAAAGCAGCACGTTGCACTCGGCGTTGAGCCAGAAGGACCGGAAGTCGAGGTTGGACGACCCCACCATTCCCACGTAGCCGTCCACCACGAGCGTTTTGGCGTGCAACGTGGCCCGCTCGTACTCCCAGATGCGCACCCCATGGGCGAGCAGATACTGGTAGGCGCCGTGTGCTGCATGCCGGACGATCGGCACATCGGTGCGCTCGCTCGGAAGCAGTAATCGCACGTCTACACCACGCTGCGCCGCCACCGCGAGCAGCCGCAGCGCCCGCGTGGGCGGCGCGAAATAGGGGGTGGTAATCCAGAGCCGCTCGCGGGCCCCCCCCACCAGCGCCGCCAGAATCGTGAGCATCTCGCGCTGTCCACGCCCGGGACGCGGATCGAGCACCACGACCCCCGGTGCATCGTCACCGGCCGCATCGGCCTCGCGCCGCACCCGTCGGCCACGGCGACGGTCTCGCCGCCGACCAAGGCGCTGCTGCAGCTGCCACTGCAGGCGGGCCTGCAATGCGCGTGCACCATACAAGGCGCTCCCTTCCGCGGGTGCACGCACCACCGCGTCACTCCAGCTCACGTATTCGAGCCCGGGTAACGCCGGTCCACGCGCACGATCCCACCCTTCGGCGAACACCGCGGCCAATTCGCGCGCCACCGATCCCCGCACTTCCACGAACGTGTCGCGCCACGCATCACGCCGTCGCGCAATGCTGGAGCCGTACTCCTCGCCGATGTTCATCCCGCCGGTGAAGGCCACCTCGCGATCGATCACGAGCAGTTTGCGATGATCTCGGCGAAGCGCCTCGAACGGATGATGCCAGAACCGGTGGAACTGCCGAACCGTCACCCCTCCGGCATCGAGCGCGGTCCAGAACTCATCGTGCGTCGCCAGCGATCCCACCGCGTCGGCCAGCACACACACGCGCACGCCACGTTGCACCGCCGCCACCAGGGCCTGCTGCACCGACACGCCAAGCCGGTCGTCACGCAGGATGTACGTCTCCAGCAACACTTCCACACGAGCCGCGGCGATGGCCGAGAGCATGCGCGCGAATGCAGCTTCGCCGTCGGTCAGCAGCTCCACCGGTGGACTCCGGTGCACGAGCCCGCCATCCACGCGCTGCACGAGCGCACGAAACGCCGGATCGCGCACGCCGTCGGGAAGACGCCGCGCCACCCCCCAGGCACGCCAGGCCCGCAACTCGCGAGGAACGCGCGGATCAATCATCTTGAAGCATGAATCTGTTGCTGCGTCTGCTCATCAATGCCGTGGCCCTCTGGGGTGCCGCCACATTCATCGATGGCATCCGGTACACCGGAAGCACGGCGGGGCTGTTGGGACTCTCGCTGCTCTTCGGCGTGGCGAATGCGCTCATTCGTCCCATTCTCCAGCTCTTCTCGCTCCCCATGCTGATCCTCACGCTGGGGCTGTTCACGCTGGTGCTCAACGGCGCGATGCTGCTCATCACCAGCAAGCTCGCCATGCGACTCGACATCCCCTTCCACGTCGACAGCTTCGGGGCCGCCGTACTGGGCGCCGTGCTGGTCAGCGTGGTCAGCACGGTACTGAGTTGGGTGCTCATTCCCAGCAACCCCGACGACTGAGCAGGTACACCCGACGGTGGCACGAGCGGTCGCCGCAAGGGCGCCACCGCTCGCGCCCGCCACGGGTTACGGCAGCAGAGCATCGAGCACGGCAGCCACCCGGTGGCGCAGGGCCTCCGGTTGCACGATCACGGCATCGGGCCCGTACTGCAGCACATGGCGTATCGCCCACGACTCGTCGGCCAGCGGATACTCCACCACCAGCTCTCCCTGCTCGTCGAGCGTGCGCTGTTCACGCTCGGCGATCCACCGGCTCACCCGCGATGAATACCGCACCACGAGGGTATCGCCGGGTGGTTCGTCGCGCTGGAACACCCGCCCCCCCTGCAGCACGTCCTGCACGCGGAACGCCGCCGGTTGCTCGAAGCGCTCGCCGGTAAGCGACACGCCCATCACGCGATCGAGACGGAAGATGCGGAGAGCGGTGGCACGCTCGCAAAATGCCACCATGTACACGTGTGCATCGGCGCGCACGAGCGCGTACGGACGCACGCGCCGAAGTGACGGCTGTCCCTCGTCCGGGCGCCGGTACTCCAGTGCGACCACTTCACGGCGATCGAGCGCCACCTGGAGCGCCGCGAGCGACACCAGTTGCGCCTCGGGAGCGCTCTCCACGGCCGTCGTGTCCTCGCGACGCTCCGTCGTGAGCGCACCGCCCCCGCGCTGATCCGTCACACTCGACACGCGCCGCACGCTCATGGCCTGCAGCTGCGCGCGCACCTGCGCGATCGCCTCGCGTTCGTCCACCGGCAGTTCGTGCTGCAGCATGCGCAGTCCCAGCTCGAGCGCAAGCATCTCCGGTCGGTTGAGTCGCTGCGGTCGATGAAAGTGCGCGGATCGCATCGACGCACGCTTGTCGTCGATCATCACCTGCACGGTGTCGATCCATCCGGCCGGCACGTCGTACCGCTCGAGTGACGCGAAGTCCTTGGCAAGCACTTTGGTGGTCGTGCCGATCCGCTTCGCGATGTCGTCGAGCGTAAGGTTGGGCTCGTCGGCCATGAGCGGGAAGGCCAGGAGCAACCGCTGGAGACGATCGTCGGCGCGGATCATTGGTCGGCTCCGTGCCCGGTCACCGCGGCGGGGGCCGGCGTGATGCCGGCGTGTGCGGCGCGTGTCTCGCGCAGCAGCGCATGCCACGCCTGCACCATGTCCGGTGGCGACACCGGACGCGCGTCACCGGCAAACGACAGCACCCAGCGCAGGAACACGTCGCGACGGCGCACGCGGAACGCGCGCAGCATGCCCTCTTGCTCATCGGGCAGCGCGGCTTCCGGCACCACGGGATCGCCGAGCTGTTGCCCCTGCATCACGTTGCCCGAGTCGCCGGTGAACGCCACGATCACGTGGTGCTCATCGCCATTGCCGATCTCCCAGGCCTGCCGTGACGCCGCATACGCCGACAGGTCGAAGCTCGCGGGCACCTCGAAGTCGGCGTGCTGCCGGCGATTGTTGGCCGGGGCGGCGTCGCGGATGCGACTCACGCGGAACTGACGCAGCGCCTCACGCTCCACATCGTGTGCCACGAGATACCAGTGCCCGGTGAGGAACACCAGACCGTAGGGGTCCACGGTACGCACCGACTGCTCGTCACGCGCCATGCTATGGTAGGTGAACTGGATGCGCTTGCGCAGGGCGACCGCATCGGTCAGGGTGTCGAACGCCGTCCCGTCCACACGCAGGACCGCCGCCGCCGGCAGACTCTGCGCGAAATCCTCTATGTCGAACTGCAGCTTCCGCAGCGCCGCCGTGGCGTCGGCGGCGAGTTCTTCGTGGCCGAGACCGGCCACACGCGCCGCCGCTCGCCGCAGGGTGTGGCAGGCATCGGGGGTGAGCACGAGCGTGGCCACACCGCCGCCGTTCCCGGACCCTGCCCTGCGCGGCTGCTGCCGTACATCGGTCTGCGATGGCAACAGGGTCTCGCACACCGACAGGAACGGCAGGTAGAAGTCCTGCTGCCGCAGCTGGTACTTCACGACCCCCTCACTGTCGGCGGGAAGGGTGTCGATCACCACCCCCAGCTCCCGGAGTTCATCCTTGTCGCGCTCGAACATGCGCAGGATGCTTTCCTCCTTGACGGAGGGATCGTCGTAACCGGGCACGTCGCGACGCAGGTCGGCGAGGGCCACGGGGTACCGGCGGCCGAGCAGCGACGCGATCAGGTCGAGCCAGCGATGGAGTTTGTCGGAAGCAGACATGGGCCGAAGCTAGAATGACCTACTGACAATCAGCACGGCGGGCACGGCATTACCACGCAAAGAAGCGGATGAACAGCTGGCAGAACAGGGCACCCACCACGGTCATAGCGAACCCCCAGAGCAACAGAGCCCGGAACAGCGCGCGCTGCTGTCCGGGGCGCCCCTCGTCGCCGACCGGCACTGCCGCGATACACAGCGCCCCGATCGTGGAGAGCGGTGACACGTCCACCAGCGCAGCGCCCACGTTGATGCTCAGCGCGACCTGCAGCGCATCACCACCACCCAGCTTCGCCACCAGCCCCGGGACTGCCGGGAGAAAGGCAGGGTACACCACCCCCGACGTGGAGCTGTACGTGGAGAGCAGCCCGGTCACCCCCGCCATCACCCCGTTCACCGAAGTCGGCGTGGCGAGGCGCGCCAGCAGGTTGGTGAACAGCTCCATGCCCCCGGTCTTGTCGAGGACCCCGATCAGCACGCTCACGCCGCACACCATCACCAGCACCGGCCAGGGCACCTGCTTCAGCATGGCGCTGTCGTCGCCCACCTTCGCCACGACCAGCACGGCGGCGGCCGCGAACGCCGCCAACCCCGGCGGGAGCTCGAGCAGTACCACCGCCACCACCCACATCGCCATCACACCGAGCGTGATCACATGCGCGCGCGTGAGGCGGAGCGTTCCCAGCGCCATATCGATCGGCGGCGCGTGGCGCATGGCGGGGCCGCCGAACAACACCCACGCCGCGGCCGCCGCCAGCGCGTGCGCCGCAAAATTGGCGGTCCACACGTTGAGCGCGTGCCCGCCCAGCCCCGCCGTGTCCATCAGCTCGAGCACCAGCACCCCGATCGCGCTGATCGGAGAGAGATTGCCGGCGTTCACCCCGTTCCCCACCATCAGTGCCGCCAGCAGCATCGGCATGCCGGCGCCGTGCGCAAGACGCATGGCGAGCGGCGCCAGCAGCGCGGCCGTCGCGATCGACCCCGGACCGGCACTCGAGATCGCACACGCCAGCACGAAAAGCAGCAGCGGCAGCAGCGCCGTGTGACCGCGCAACGCACGGATGCCGGCGTGCGTGATCGCTTCCATCGTGCCGTTGGCCTGCGCCACGCCGAACAACAGCGTCACGCCCAGCAACGTGAGAAAGAGCGACGATGGAAACGCATTCATCACCTGCTCCACCTTCCAGCCGGCGGCGAACACGCCCACCAGCCACGCCAACACCACCGACAGCACGCCCACATTCACGCGCGAGGTCAGACTCGCCGCGACCACCAGCAGGAGCGCCACCAGCGACAACATCGCCGGCGACGCGACCGGCAGGCCGGTTACGGCGTCCACGGTGGCAGCAGATGGCGTTGCACCTTGCCCAGCGCCGTGCGCGGCAGCGCATCCACCCGTACGAAGCCACGCGGCACCTTGAACGATGCCAGCTGCTCACGGACCTGCGCCGCGATGGCGCCGAGATCACAACCGTCGTCGCACACCACGTACGCCACCGGTAGCTCGCCGCGCGTCGCATCCTTCACCCCCACCACCGCCGCCTCGCGGATACCGGGCAACTCGCTCAGCAGCTCTTCGATCTCACGGGGATAGATGTTGAACCCCCCCGAGATGATCAGGTCACTGCGGCGCCCTTCGAGGGTGATGTAGCCGTCGCTCGCGCGCACGCCCACATCGCCGGTGCGGAACCAGCCATTCACGAACGCGGTGGCCTCCGCATCCGGGCGTTTCCAGTAGCCCGCACAGACGTTGGCGCCACGCACCAGCAGTTCGCCGCTCGTGCCGTCGGGCACGTCGTGCAGTGACTCGTCCACGATGCGCACCGCGGTGAGCGGCAGCGGCACCCCCACCGTGCCGGCGCGGCGTTCGCCGTGGTACGGATTGCTCACGTTCATGAGCGTCTCCGTCATGCCGTACCGCTCGAGAATCACATGCCCGTACCGCTCGGCGAACGCCGTGAGCACCGGGGCCGGCAGCGGCGCCGATCCCGACACGAACAGCCGCATGCCGCTGCCGATCTCGCGCGCCGCAGCATCGGGCAGCTCGAGGAGACGCACGTACACGGTCGGCACGCCGAAGAACAACGTGGGCCGGTAGGTACGGAACCACGACAGCGCGCGGTCGTGCTCGAACCGCTCCACGAGCTTCATGTGGCAGCCGCTCATCAGCCACACGTGCAGCCCGTTGCCCAGCCCGTGCACATGAAACAGCGGGAGTACCGCGAGGTAGCGATCGGCGTCGCTGATCTCCCAGCTCTGCACCAGCGCAAGACCATTGGCGGCGAAGTTGCCGTGGGTGAGGATCGCCCCCTTCGACGCCCCGGTGGTCCCGCTCGTGTACACGAGCGCCGCCGGCGTGTCGGCACCACACGGCTCACTGATCCGCAGCGCGGGTGCATGCTCCATCTCGCCGGCCAGTGTCTGCACGTCCCACCACGGCGTCTGCTCGGGCAGCAGCGAGGCCTGCTCGGCCGTGGTGATCACCGCCACCGGCTCCGCGTCGCTCACGATGTGCGCGATTTCGCGACCGCGGTAAAGCACGTTGATGGGCACGGCGATCACGCCAAGCTTCACGCACGCCAGCCACAGCTCCACGATCGCGGGCCGATTGGCGAGATAGAACGCCAGACGGTCACCTCGACGGACACCGCGCGCCCGCAGCGTGGCCGCCAGCTGATTGCTGCGCCGCTCCAGGTCGCCGAACGTATAGCGTTCGACGTGACCGGTGGCGTCTTCGAAATCGAGCGCCGGCTGTGCCGCGCGACCGAGCAGCGCCCGGTCAAAGAGTCCCAGCAGTGACATGGCGCAGAAGGTACCGGTTGGCGTACCCCCGCGCCACGCAACGCCGACGCACGATGGCAGCCGCGCCACCAGGGCCCTTCACTGCGGCATCCTCGGTGCCGATACTCATCCGCGTGGGAGTGCCTTAGCGGAGCCCCAACTCTCCGACGAGGGCGCGCACCCCCGCGAGGGTGAGTCCGTCCTCCTCGAACACGATCACACCCACCAGCGCACGGCTCACATCATCGGGCAGTCGGTCGGCGCGAAAGACCTGAATGACCGGTCCCGTCGCCATGGCATCCCCCAGCCGGCCGTGTGACCAGCCCGGCGCGAGCGTGGGCTCGCTATCGTACCCGTTGGCGAGCACGGCCTGCAACCGGACGGCGCCCACTCCCCGATACTGGAGTGGCGGGGTCCCGGCACCGAGGCTGCGCTCGAACAGGACCTGCCAGGCCATGGGTCTGGCTCCTTCGTCCCGGCGGCCGCGGGCCACCACCACCCGCGGCGAACGAGACAGCACGTGCATGCGTTCTACCGCATCCTGCAGGTCTTCGAGAATTCGCGAGGCGTCGGGCATGCCTCAATCTTCGCCGCTGCACGCCGCTCAGCCACCCCACGCTTCGTGATCACGCTCTTCCTCGTCGTCTTCCTCGATCTGGTCGGCTTCGGGATGATCATCCCGGTCTTCCCGTTCTACGCCGAGCGGATCGGGGTCTCGCCCTCATCGGTCATCTTCTTCCTGGGCCTGTACTCGGCCGGGCAGCTGGTCGGGGCACCGCTCTGGGGGAGCCTCTCCGACCGGGTGGGGCGACGCCCCGTGCTGCTGCTCACCCTGCTCGCCAACGCCGCTGCGTCGTGGATGCTGGCCCACGCCGATACGGGCGCCGGCCTGGCGGTTTCCCGCCTCATCGCCGGTCTCGCGGCGGGCAATATCTCCACGGCCTACGCCTACACGACCGACATCACCACCGATGCCACTCGCCCCCGCGCGCTCGGACTGCTGGGGTCGGCGTTCGGTATGGGATTCATCCTGGGCCCCGCAATCGGCGGCCTGCTGGCGGGGGGCGATGATGGCAGTTCGCTCGCCCAGGTCGCCTACGCCGCGGCGATCATGTCGCTCGTGGCCTTCGTCCTCACCCTGGTGCGGCTCCCCGAGTCGCTGCCAACCGACAAGCGCCGGCAGGCGCATACGCCGCGTACGAGTATGGCGGTGTTCGTGAAGCGCCCCGTGCTGCGCGGCCTGCTCGTGGCCACCGTGGTGGTCGTGGCCGCGGTCTCCCTCATGCAGAGCACGCTGGCGCTCTTTTCCGCCGAGCGGCTCGCCATGGGGCCGCGCTCGCTCGGGTGGGTGTATGGGTTCACCGGAGTGATCTCGGTGAGCGTGCAGGTGGGGATCATCGGCAAACTCACCACGCGCTTCGGTGCCCGGCGTCTTGCCTGGTGGGGCACGATCCTCGTCGCAATCGGCATTGCCGGCGTGCCGCTCGCGCACGACATGGTCTATCTGCTCACCACCCTCTCGGTGTTCAGCATCGGGTCGGCGCTCTTCAATCCCAGCATGAGCGGACTCGTCGCCGCGACGGCCGCCGCCAATGAGCGCGGCGGGGTGCTGGGTGCCTATCAGGGCGCCGCGTCACTGGGCCGGGTGATCGGTCCCGTCGTCGCCAGCGGCGTGGCGAAGGGGGTGGGACTTTCCGGCCCGTTCGTGGCGGGCGCCCTGATCTGTCTGCTCGGCACGGCATTCATCGCGTCGCGCCAGCGCACCGGCAGTGCACCGCCGGCGCAACGCGACGGATGAACGTCGGGCGGGACGGCCTTACGGCGTGATCACCGGCAGCAGCAGTTCGTCGAATGCGCCGCGATTCCAGAGATCATTCCAGTCCGGCGCGTCGTCGGTGCTGAAGCCACCCTGCCCCGCGGCCGGCGTCATGCGGTAGTTGTCGGGAGGCGTCGCCTTGCCGAGGTGCTCCACGAAGTAGTCCCACCGCCGCCGGATGAAGTACGCCTCGTTGAGGCCGTGCGCGCGGTTGGGCGCCATGATCAGATCGAAGCTGCGATTCGCCTTGATCAGTTCGTCGACCACCTGAATGGTCATGGCCGGATGCACGTTGTCGTCCATGTCGCCGTGCATCAGCAGCAGCTTGCCACGGAGATTGGCGGCGTACGTCTTGTTGGCCGACGGGGTGAAGTTGTCCTCGCCACGGCGCGTACTGTCGCGACGCAGCAGCCCCTGATACTTCTCCGCCCAGTAGATGTTGTACGAGCGATTGTCGTGATTGCCCGCCCCCGACACCGCCACCGAGAAGAACTCGGGGAACCGCAGGATCGCGTCGGTACTGGCAAAGCCGCCGCCCGAGTGCCCGAAAATCCCCACCCGCTCGAGATCGATGAACGCGTGGCGCGAGCCCAGCTGCTTGATCGCGGTGATGTGGTCGGGAAGACCGTTGTCGGTGAAGTTACCGTAGTAGTTGTCGTGGAACGCCTTCGAACGCCCCGGCGTACCGAGGTGATCGATCTGCACCACCACGAAGCCCAGTTCGGCCAGCGCAAACGGTTCACCGCTGCTCTTGAAGCTCCACGCACCGACCGATCCCACCTGCGGGCCGGGATAGATGTGCGAAATGATCGGATAGTGCTTCGTGGTGTCGAGCTTCGACGGCAGGTACATCACCCCGTGAATGTCGGTGAGCCCGTCGCGCGCCTTCACCGTGAAGGGCACCGCCTTCTTCCATCCCTGCGCCACGAGCTGCGACACATCGGCCTTCTCGAGCGTGCGGATGATGCGCCCGGTGGCGGCCTCGCGCACCACGGTCACGGGCGCCACGGCAATGGCGCTGGCACGGTCCACCACGTACTTGCCACTGGGGCTCATGGTGATGTCGTGGTGCAGCGTGTCGGTCGTGAGCCGCTGGACCGGACCACCGTCGAGTGATGTGCGATAGAGGTGCGTGTGGTACACCAGCTGGTCGGTCTCGCGGCCGCGCGCGGTGAACCACACCGTGCGTGTCACCTCGTCCACATGCTGGACCGCGCCCACCTGCCACGTGCCGCTGGTGATCTGGCGCTTCACGGTGCCGTCGCGGTTGAGCAGCCACAGATGCCCGTAGCCATCGCGCTCCGACCACCACACCACCTCACCCGACTTGAGGACCTGCCAGCTCTCGGGGTCGCGCGGGCTGGCGATCTCCACGTAGGTCTTGCCGGTGTCCCTGGCGATCAGCGTCCCCTTGCCGGTCGCGGCATCCACTTCCACCAGATACGTGGCCTTCGAGGCGCGCGCGAGTCCGCTGATGTAGGCCTTGTCGGAACCACTCGTCCACGTGGAGTCGCGCAGAGAGCCGCCGATGTTGGCCAGATTGAAGCGCACCGGCACGTCGACCTTGGTGCTCTTCTTCGCCGCCACATCGATCACGTAGAAATGCGGCGTGGGCACGATGCTGTCGCCCGGCAAGGCATACGGCTGGGTGAACATGCGCGGCCGCTGCGACGTGTAGCTCACGTACGGCATGAGCCCCACGCGTCGCTGGTCCATGCGGACCACCAGCAGCTTCTTCGAGTCGGGGCTCCAACGCAGGTTGGGACGCCGCGTGAGGTTGCCGCGCAGTGCCTGCTGCGGCGTGATGGCCGTCACGCCATACGCGAAGAAGTTCTCGCCGTCGGTGGTGAGCCGTGTGGTGTCGCCTTTCCCGCCGCGGGCGCGCACGTAGAGATCGTTGCCGATCACGAAGGCCTCGAGCTTGCGGTCGGGCGACAGCACGTACCCCGACTCGTTGTAGCTCGTGTCCTTCGCCACGCAGCTGTAACTCACGATGTTGCACGCGAACTGCCGCTTGCCGGTGCGGAACTCGATCGTGCGCTCGTCGTCACCGTCGTTGCCGAAACGAAAGGCACGAAACGGCAGACGGTCGGGATCGTACGTGGTGTCGGCCGCGAGGCTCATCGTGGCGGCGAGGCGCGCGTTGTCGAACAGCAGACTGCGCGTGTTGGTCACCGGATCCACCACCACGTAGTCGGCGCCGCTCCGCGTCTTGTTGCGGTACCAGAAGCGGTTGCCGTCCTTGAAGAACGTGGGCGTCACTTCGTCGCCCGTCACCAGGCGGCTCGCGTTCCACGGCAGCAGCTGCTCGGCGCGGGCGTAATCATCGGCCGTCACGCGCACCGACTGCGCGGTGACGAGCGCCGGCGCGCACAAGAGCGCCCCGGCAAGAGGAAGGTTGGGGAATCGTCGCATGGGCGGGGGGAAGGGAGACCACACACGCGGCTCACTTCGCCGCGTGCACCCCCTCACAGTGCAGCGCCGACACGGGGGCTTCAACCCCTGCGACGTCCGTGCGGACCGTTGCGGCAGCAGAGCTCCAACGCCGCCGTTACCGCGCCACTCCCCCAACGACCCGCTTCAGCACCATGCCACGCGGCAATGAGGTCGTCGCCTCGATGCCGTTGATGATGTACACCTGCGCCGCCGGGGCCGTACTGGAATGGCGCTGCACGAACTGCGCACCCGTCATCGGCTGGTCGAGGGTGACCAGCTGCAGACGCGCCGGCTGTACGGCGAGGGCGGCGGCATCGGTCAGCGCTCGGAAGGAACGCAACGCATTCTCGATCGTGGCCCCGTGCTGCTGCGCCACCTGCGGCACCATGAGCCCCAGCAACAGGTAGGTCGTGTTGTCGTGCGACACGGCCGCGGCCACCCCGTTGATGGTGCCTTGCTGCATCTGGGCGTCGAACGTTGCCATCACCGCCGGGTTGCCATTGATCGTCGTGTTCCCCGACTGTCGCACCGTCACGCCCTGTTGCTGCAGGAGCGCCCGCAGGGTCTCCGTGGGTGACCCGCGCCCGGGTACCAGCTGGATCTGCGCGCCATTGTCCGGGCTCACGGCCACCACGGCGTCGGGGAGGTTGGCGGTCTTCCATCCCGAGGGAAACTGGAGCTCGAAGCGCAGATCCGGGTGAAGGAAGCGCGTACCATTGAAGAAGCCATGGCGCGGATTCTCCCCGAACACCATGCCGTCGAGCAGGCGCAGATACGCTGCACGGTTCACCCGTGTCCCGGCGATGGCGTTGGCCGGGGTCTGCTGCACGCGCTGCTGCGCGCGTTCGATGCGGTTGCCCGGATCGGGGTGCGTGCTCTGCCATTCCGGGACGCGCCCCGAGCCGCCGCCGAGACGGCCAAGTGTCGCGAAGACCTTGGGGCCTTCGCGTACGTCGTACCCCTGCGCGAGCGAATACCGGAAACCCAGCGCGTCGGCCTGCAATTCGTCGTCACGGCCGAACTTGAGGAAGAGCAGCGAGGCACCCGTCCCCAGCAGGTCGCCGTACCGTGCGATCGTCGGCGACAGGATGCTCGCACCCACCAGGCCGATCTGGGCGAGCTGCTGCTGGCTCATCGCCGCGACGGTGTGTTTGGCCGTCACGTGACCGATCTCGTGACCGATCACCTCGGCCAACTCGGCCTCACTGTTGAGGTGCGTCATCAGGCCGCGGGTGACGAAGATGAAGCCGCCCGGATACGCGAACGCGTTCACCGCCGCATCGTCCAGCACGTGAAACTCCCACGGCAGATTGGGACGCTCCGACGCGGCTGCCATCGCGGTGCCGATGCGGCGCACCAGTGCCTGCGCGTCCGAACTGGCCAGCGCGCCGACACGACGCAGGTCGTTCTGCGACGCCTCCCGTCCCATCTGCACCTCCTGGGATTCCGGGATGAGCGACAGCTCGCGCCGCCCGGTCACCGGGTTCGTCGCGCACCCGGCGGCGAACGACAGCATGGTGACGGGTACGACCAGGCGCGCGAGCCAGTGCGAACGGGGGTGTTTCACCGTCTCCTCCATGATTGGGCCAGTCCGAGGCGTTCCCCGGTGACGCGAGGCAAGGCATGTGCCCCATGAAGGGGAATTTACCGGGCCGGGGAGCGGCCACCCCGCCGCCGGTGTCATGCGCCCCCCTACTGTGCCCGGCGGGACAAAGGCGTACTCTACGGGTGGATATGCCTACCACTCCCAGCCTTTCCCTCTCGGCCGACACGCCGACACCCGCGCCGAACCGGCGCCGCGCCGGCCTCTGGCTCACCGTCGTCATCGCGCTGTGCACGCTGGCGGCGATCACCACGTACCGGCAATACGCAAGCAGCGTTCGCGGCAACACACAGGCGCTGCTCCAGTCGCTCGCCCGCTCGCGTGCCGCCGCCATCCGCGCGCACCTCGACGAGCGCAGCGCCGACGCATGGGTCCTGGCCAGACGCGACCGCATCCTGCGCGCACTGGGGGACGGCACCGGGAACCGTGACCCCAAGGTCATCGCGGAGCTGCTCGAGGCGCTCCGCGATGCGTCGAGTGCGTACGGCTACCACAATGTCATCATGTTCGGGCGCGATCGCCGGGTTATCGCCGAGCTGCACCCCGATAGCCTGCGCGCGTCCGAAAACGGGGCACTGGAAAGCGCCATGCTGACCGGCCGCGCACAGCCGATCCTGTTGCACGGCGCAGATGAAGGCAATGTGGAGTACGGGGTGGTGGCGCCGATCTGGATCTCCCGCGATTCCGCCGGACCAGCCGATGGCGCGCTGTATCTGGTGCTCGATGTCGATACGCGACTGCTCCCCATCATCGGCGAGGGCGTTCCCAGCCTCAGCTTCGAAAGCCTGCTGTTGCAGGTGAGTGGTGATTCCGCCACGGCCTTCAGCACGAGCAGCAAGGAGGAGAACGGCCTCGTACGTCCTCTGGTGCTGTCGCGCGCCGTTGCCGACCAGCTGGTTCGCAATGAAAACGGGCTCGATCATCGCGGCATCCCCACCATTCACGGCGTGTCGGTGGTACCGCGTACCCCGTGGACCGTCATCACGAAGATCGACCGTGACGAGGCCGAGTCGCTGATTCGTCTCGCCGCGACCGCCATCGGTGTCACGTTCCTGCTCATCATCAGCCTCGCCGTCACCTTCACCCGCAATGCGGGACGCCAGCAGCGTCTGCGCGCCATCCAGGAGCGCGAAGCGCTGGCGAATCGCACCCTGCGCGTGGTGCAGACATCGACCGACGGCTACGTGACGCACGACGAAACCGGCCGCTTCCTCGACGTCAACGACGCGCTCGCCGAAATCTCCGGGTATTCGACGGCCGAGCTGCTCGGGATGTCGCTCGCCGATGTGAAGGTGGTGCATGAGCCGGCGGACATCACTCGAACGATTGAGCGCATCCGTGGTGGCCATCGTGAACGCTACGTGAGTCAGTGGCGTCACAAGGCGGGGCATATCATCGACCTCGACGTGAGTGCCACCTTCATTCCGGATGAACAGGGCGGACGGATCTTCGCGTTTGTTCGCGACATCTCCGAATCCACGGCGACACAGCGTCGTCTCGAACGGGTCAACCGCCTGTACGCCTTTCTCAATCACACGGGGGAGGCGCTCTTCAAGGCCAAGCATCGTGACGAGGCCTTCCGCCTTGTCTGCGAGGCGGCCTCGTCGGAAGGCAAGTTTGCGCTCGCCTGGATCGGTGTGGTCGACGAAGCGCAGCAAGTGATCACGCCGGCCGTCGCCGTCGGCGAAGCCAGAGAATATGTCCAGACGCTGACGATCACCACCGATCCGGCGCTCCCCACCAGTCAGGGGCCATCAGGTCGGTGCATCAGTGAGCGCCGTCCGATCGTGGCCGACGACTTTCTCGCCGACCCATCCACCTCACCGTGGCACGCCGCCGCCCAACGCTACGGTCTCCGGTCGTCGGCGGCACTGCCCGTGCTCCTCGACGACAAGGCCGTCGCGTGCCTGATGCTCTACGATCGGAACGCGAACGCCTTCGACGCCGAACTCGTGACGCTGCTCGAAGAGATCACGCGCATCCTCACGCTCGTGCTGCAGGGCATCGAGACGGAGAATCGTCGAGCCGACGAACAGGAACGTCGGCGGCGCAGCGAGGAGCGCTTCCGGAGCCACTTCGAGTCGCTTCCGATCGCCACGTATGTGGTGCACGAAGCCACCGGACAGGTCCGTCGCGTCAATCGTGCGTTCATCAACCTGTTCGGCTACGAGTCGTATGATGTACCCACCCTCGAAGCGAGCTTCGAGCGGTTCTTCGCCGATCCGGTGTATCGCGCGCAGACCTTCGAAGTGTTCCGCCGCGACACGGCAGAGATCTCCGATTCCTCCTCACCGCGTCGCTCACGGGAATACACCATCCGCTGCCGCGATGGCAGCGAACGGGTGGTACAGGCCATCGTCACGCGCACGGCCGACGAACTGATCATCGGCTGGGTCGACCTCACCGAGCTGCGCACCAGCCAGACCATGTTGCGCGAGGCGCAGCGTATCGCGCGTCTCGGCAGCTGGAGCTACGACTTCCGCACGCGCACGCGTGCCCTGTCGGAGGACACGATCGAACTGTTCGACATCGATCGTGCCGGAGGTGATACCGAGGCGATGATGGCAAAGGCCTTTACGCGGGCCGACCTCGTACGATTGCAGGCGGAATTCTTCCGCGCCATCCGCGAGAACCTCGTGTACGAGGTCACCGTTCCGTTGCGCACGAGGCGCGGGGAACATCGGCACGTGCTCATTCGGGCCCGGGTGGAATACGACGACCGTGGCTTTCCATTGCTCGCGGTGGGGTCCGCGCAAGACGTGACCTCGCAGGTCGACGCCGCCAATGAACTCGCGCGCTACCGTGAGCACCTGGAGGAGCTGGTACAACAGCGCACGGAGGCGCTGGCTGCGGCCAACAGTCAGCTCGCACAGGCGCTGCAGGAGGCCGACGCCGCCAATCGGGCCAAGTCGGCGTTCCTCGCCGTCATGAGCCACGAAATCCGCACGCCGCTCAATGGTGTCATCGGCATGGCCGAAGTGCTCGCGCAGAGCCCGCTCCCCACGCGTGACGCCGAGGCCGTCCGCATCATTCGCAGCTCGGCCACCAATCTGCTCGGCATCATCGACGACATCCTCGACTTCTCGAAGATCGAGGCGGGACGGATCGAGCTCGAACGCATGGAAGCGTCGCTCTCCGAGATGGTGGAGAGCATCCAGACCGCACTCGCCCCCGTGGCCGATGCGCGCGGTGTTGATGTCTCGGTCTTCATTGCCCCGGATCTCCCTGATCGGGTGATCACCGATGCGCTGCGCGTACGCCAGATCTGCTACAACCTCGTGGGCAACGCCATCAAGTTCAGCGGGGGCAGAGCAGACGTGCGTGGGCGCGTGGCCATTCGCTTCGAGGTACATCAGGCAGAGCCGCTGCAGGTGCGCTTCTCGGTGCTGGACAACGGGATCGGCATGTCCCCCGAGACCATCGGCCATCTCTTCACCTCGTTCACCCAGGCGGAGCTCTCCACCACCAGACGCTTCGGCGGCACCGGACTCGGGCTCGCCATCTGCAAGCGCCTCACCGATCTGTTCCACGGCACCATCAGCGTGACCAGCGAGTTGGGCGTGGGTAGTACCTTCTCCGTGGTATTGCCCATGGAGGCCAGTGCGGCAGCCGCCTCGATCGCGATCGATGTGCTGCATGTGCCGTGCGTGATCCTGCGCGATCCGGCAGCGCCGTTCGAGGCCGACGACATTGCCGCCTTCCTGCGCTACGCCGGCGCACATTGCACGATCGCCGACGATTTTCCGTCGGCAATCGACCAGCTGCACCATGCACCGAAACCCGCCGTGCTCATCCGCCGAGCAGCACGGGACGAACCCGCAGGCGTGGCGGGCTTCACGGGTGATGACGTACGGTCGCTCCATCTCACGGAAGGACGGCGACGCGTGGCGCGCGTGATGAGCCCCGAACTCGTCACTCTCGACCGCCTGCACCTCCGCTCAGCCAACCTGCTGCGCGCGGTGGCGATTGCCGCCGGACGCGCCTCTCCCGAAATCCTCAACGAGGAAGCGCCGGCGCAGGCAGTCCCCGCACGACGGGGGGATCCGGTGTCGGTGGAACAGGCGCGCGCCCAGCGGCGGCTCATTCTCGTGGCGGAAGACGACGAGGTGAACCAGAAGGTGATCCTGCAGCAACTCGAACTGCTCGGCTATGCCGCCGAAGTGGCCGTCAACGGCGCTGTGGCGTTGCGCATGTGGCAGGAGCGCGAGGGCTATGCGCTCCTGCTCACCGATCTCCACATGCCACAGATGGACGGCTACGAACTCACACGACGCATTCGTGAGGCGGAAGCCGCTGGTGACGGCGAGCACCTTCCTATCGTGGCGCTCACCGCAAACGCACTGCGAGGTGAGGAATTGCGCGCCCGTGAGAAGGGTATGGATGATTTCCTCACCAAGCCGGTGCTGCTGGACGTCCTCAAGCGCGCCCTGAGCCAGTGGGTGCAGCCGGCCGACGGCACTCGGCAGGAACTCCCGACGGCTCCCGTTCCCTCATCTGCTGGAAGTGCGCTGCCGACACTCAACGTCGAGGTGCTCAAGGGGCTGGTCGGCGATGATCCGGACGTGATCGTGGATTTTCTGCAGGAGTATCGGCAGAGTGCCACCACCCTGTCGGCCGAAGCGAGGCTGTCGCTCGCCAGAGAGGACTTTGCAGCGGTGGCCGGCATCTTTCACAAACTGAAGTCCTCGTCACGATCAGTCGGTGCGTTGTCCCTTGGCGATCTCAGCCATAAGATTGAACTCGCGGCCAGAGATCGGGACGTAAAGGAAGTGCAGCGTCTCGCTGGGGAATTCGAACCGCAACTGACCGCCGTGATGAACGCTCTTTCTGCCGCCCTGCCGTGAAGATTCTGCTCGTCGACGACGAATCGTTCGCCCTCAGACTGTTGACACACCAGCTCAGCAAGCTGGGGTTCAGCGATATCGTGTCCATGCAGAGTCCCATCGAGGCACTCGCCCTGCTCGAGGCGGATGTGCGCGTGGCCAACATGGTGCTTCTCGACCTCCAGATGCCCGACATCGACGGCATCGAGTTCGTGCGGCACCTCTCACGACTGGGCTACACCGGTGGACTCGTACTGGTCAGCGGCGAAGATGAGCGCATCCTGCAGACCGCTCGTCGGCTCGCCGAGGCACATCGCCTCGACGTGCGCGGCGCCCTCCACAAGCCGGTTACGCCGAACGCGCTGTCGCTGCTGCTCGGCCCGGCATCGGCGCAGGGGCATTCACGTACACCCATCAGTACCCGGCCGATCGACTCCGGCGCCTCGTATACGCCGGCCCGGATCCGGGAGGGCATCGAAGCCGGCGAGTTCTTCAACGTGTACCAGCCCAAGGTTCGGCTCGCCGATGGAGAAATCACCGGGGTCGAAACGCTCGTCCGGTGGAATCACCCCGTAGATGGTGTCGTGGCACCGGTCCACTTCATCGATGTGGCCGAGGAGCATGGACTCATCGATCCACTCACGCGCGTGGTGCTCGCCAACGCCCTGCGCCAAATGCGCGAGTGGCGCCTGGCAGGACGGGAGTTGCACACTGCCGTCAACATCTCGATGGAGAGCCTCTCCGCGCTCGACTTCCCCGACTTCGTGGCCGATGCCGTGCGTCAGGTCGGTATACCCGCGCATCTGCTGGTGCTCGAAGTCACGGAAAGCCGGCTCATGAAGAATCCGCTGGCCGTCCTCGATGTGCTCACCCGCATCCGCCTCAAGCACATCGGATTGTCCATCGACGACTTCGGCACCGGGCACTCCTCGCTCGCCCAATTGCGCGACATACCCTTCGACGAACTCAAGATCGATCGGCAGTTCGTGCATCGGGCGCATCTCGACAGCGCAAGCCGCACCATTCTCGATGCGAGCCTCGGCATTGCCCGGCAGCTGGGAATGCGCTCCGTGGCCGAGGGTGTGGAAACACAGGAGGAGTGGAACCTGCTCCGCTCCCTTGGCTGTGATGTGGCACAGGGTTACTTCATCGCCAAGCCCATGGTGCCGGCCGCGTTCATGAGTTGGTGCGGCGAATGGGAAGCGCGGCGCGACGCGATGCGCTCATCGGTCGCCTGATCCTGCCGTGACCACTCGGCCTCGCCGCGCACATCGAGCTCGCGGCGAGTCCGAGTGCGAGTGGCCGCCGCGCGTTACGGGGCGATCGTGAACGCGAAGTTCACGTCGATGTCCGTCTCACCGGTGCACGACGTGGCCGATGCCGTCTTCGGCGAATCGTCGTAGTGGCAGAGCACCACGCGCGTGTTGCCGGCGGTCGCCGTGGCGCCCACCGCCTTGGTGAAGCGAAGCCCGAGCGGACGGTTGCTGCCGTCCACGTCGGTGGTCGTGACCGTCACGCCGGTCCCCGTCACCGTGTAGAACACGCGATGCTCGTTGGCCTCCTCCAACACCTCCTCAGTGATGTCCTCGGCCGGCGACTTGAGACGGTTCTCGAACTTGATCGTACCGGTGTACGTCACGTTGCGCGCGAGCGCGGGGATGCCCACCTGGGCGGACGGCGCCGTGGGCCCATTGCCGTCGCTGTCGTCGATGTAGGTGGTAAGCGCCGCGCCACCGTTCGAGGGCGTCAGGGTGAGCGTCACGCGCGAGATCACTTCCGACTCACCACCCGGCGCAGTCGAGGAATCACCGCAGGCGGCGAGGAGAAGAGCGGCGGTGCCGAACGCAGCGCCGAGGGTGAGCGGGTGACGGGGCGTGAACTTCGACATCGAATACTCCATGTGACGTGAAGAGGGAAATGACCTGGGGCACCGCGGCATTGGTACTGGGGAGTGGGACATTCAACAGCAACAGCGTCGTCAGAACGGCATGGTGAGTCGCACGACCACGTCGCGACCGGCATCATTCACGAAGAGCCGATACCGGCTCAGGTAATCGCGATACCGTGCATCGAGCGCATTGTTCACGGTGAGCGACACATCGGCGCGGCGTCCGAGCAGTCGGGCGCCGGTCGTACCGGCCTCGAGATGCAGCAGGGCGTAACCCGCCGTGGGCAGCGTATAGACCGTGCCGTTCGGGACACCGTCCTGCTCACGCACCAGCAGCGTACCGGCGCCCAGGTACCAGCGACCGCGCGACGCCGCGTCACCAAGCCAGCGCGCCGAAATCGTGGTCCGGTCCGCCGGCATGTCGAAGAGCGCATCACCGTCCACGAGGTTGGTGCCACGCACCAGCGTGCCGTTTGCCAGCAGCTGCACGCGTGCGTGAGGTGACCAACTGGTCGCGAGCTCCATACCGCGCAGGCGCGCATCGGTTTGCGCGTAGGCGAAACCGGGGAATGCGCCGCGGATCGTCTGGACCGGTGTGGTGGGCCGGAGATAGATGAAGCGATCCACGGTGTTGTTGTACGCAGCCGCTTCGAACTGCAGCGTGCGACCGCGATAACGGACCGTGCCCTCCACTCCCTGCGACACTTCCGCACCGAGCGACGCATCGCCCAGTTCGTACTGCGCCGTGCCGTGATGCACACCCTGCGCGTACCGCTCGTTCACCGTGGGCGGTCGCCAGGCGCGGGCCACACGCACCGAGACATCGAGACCATCGCGCAGCAGATAGGCCGCACCGAGGCTGCCCGATCCGTTGCGCCATGCCTTCGTGCCGGCCGGGCTCCGGATCCCCGCATCGGCAAAGGCGATCGTGGTCTGCGCGATGGCATCACCGCGCACGCCCGCCAGCAGCGACAACCGTCCGATGGCAAGCTCTTCCTGCGCGTACACCGCCCCCTGCCACAGATCGAAGCCGGGAATGAGGAAGGCCTTGCCCAGCGTCTGATTGCCCTGCGCAATGGCGCTCGTACCGATGGTGCCGCGCCACCCGCGCCACCGCGCATGCGTGTAGCGCACGTCGAGCGAGTTGGTGAACAGCTTCAGATTGAACGCGGGCTCATTCCGGAAGCGCAGCGGGCCGTGATTGTCGTACTCACGCCGGTGATTGTATTGCAGTCCGTACACCACCTCGAGCTGCGCATCCTGCGGAAGCCGTCGCAGCACACGCGCGCGCAGGGTGTTGTGAGCCACCCGCTGATTGGGGCGACCGATCGCGTAGCTGAACGCCGAATCGCGCGGTTCCGTGGTCATGGCCCGCTGCAGATCGTTGGCGTTGCCCACGTGTGCCTGTCGCAACACGCCAAGCTCCGTCGAGAAGCGGCTCAGCGACAGCTCGGCACGCCCCCAGTCACGCACCACGCCGAGCGCGAGACTGCCGTTCAGTTCTCGAAAACCGGTGTTGGACAGATAGTAGTCGGGCGCGGCACCATTGCCCGCGACGCGCGTGGTGAGGCGCAGCCGGTAGCCGGTGGTACCCAGCTTCGGGAGCGACAGATCGGCCCCCTCCACCCCGACGGACAGCGCACCCTGGCGACTGTTGGAAAAGGCATTGAGTGCCACATCGCCGCGCGCGTGCCCCGTGTCCGGGACCGCGGCATGATCGACCTTCACCACGCCACCCAGCGCATCGGGGCCGTACAGCACGGTGGCCGCGCCGCGCACCACCGTCACCGCATTCGCTTCGAAGCTGTCGATGTTGGGTGCATGCTCGGTCCCCCACTGCTGATCTTCCTGACGCAGGCCGCCGTTCATCACGAGCACGCGCTGCGAGTTGAGCCCGCGGATCACCGGCTTGGCGATACTCGGACCGAACTGCACCACCGCCACACCGGGAAGATTCTTGATCGTCTCGCCGAGCGTTTGCCCACGCGTGGCCGCGAGGGCGGCGGCATCGAGCGTACTCGTCGCAGCCACGCGCGCGAGTCGCTCGCCCACGGTATCGGCGCGAACCGCCACCTCCTGCAGCACCGTCGTGGCCGCTTCCAGATGCACCGTGAGCAGCCGGTCGGCACCGCGCAGATCCACCTCGCGTACGCTTGGCGCAAATCCGAGCGCCCGTACCCGCAGCGTCACCAGCTGCGGCGGCAGATCACGGAGGTCGAAACGGCCGTTGCCATCGGTGCGCTGGCGCGCCGTGGTGTTACGGCTCGCCGCGCTGGCGCGCACCCCCTCGGGCGTCCACGTGACCACCACCTCGGCGTCGCGTACCGGGCGACCGTTCGCAGCCGACTCCACCACGCCGTGCAGATGTCGCAATGCCCCGTGCGTATCCTGCGCGCGCGCGCCACGCCACGGCATCAGCATGCCGGCGGCGAGGAGGAGCGGACGCGCGCAATTGAGCGCGAAGCAAAGGCGAGAACTCGTTCTCATTACCCGGAAAGATAATGAGAACCAATAATCATGAAAGGGCTGATCAGCCCCGGTACTCGCACCCTGATGTACATGTCTCGTGAACGATCACCGCGCTCAGCGACGGGAGGGACGGACGCAGCCGGTCCCAGATCCACACCGCCAGACGCTCGCTGGTGGGATTCTCCAATCCGTCGATGTCGTTCAGGTAGTGATGGTCGAGCTGGTCGTAGATCGGCGCGAACGCGTGCTTGATGTCGGCGAAGTCCATGACCCAGCCCAGCGTGGGATCGAGCGGGCCGCGCGCGCGGATCTCGATCCGGAAGGAATGGCCATGCAGCCGTGCGCACTTGTGGCCGGCGGGCACATGGGGAAGCCGGTGTGCGGCCTCCACGGTGAACTCCTTGTAGATCTCGATCGGTGACGACATGCGTCAATAGTAGCTGCGGGGGTGAGCATCCCACCATCTTCCCCGGATGCTCACACCCTCATGCACGGCTTCGCTCCGCGCCATCCTCCTTGCGACAGGTGCGGCGGTGGCCCTCGCAGCCTGTGCCAGCGCCACGCCACCGGCCGCGACCGATGCGCAGCCCGTGCGGATGGCACCAGCCGACAGCGCACCGACCGCGCCGGCCGATGGTCTCTCCCCTGCCTTCCATGAGCAGTTCGCGGAGGCGGACGCGCGCGCCCGCGCCATTACCTTCTGGATGCAATGTGTGGGGACGGTGGCGCGACTGCGGGCCGGTGGCAGCTTTGGCCGCGCCGCCGCGGCGCCTCGCGCCCTCTATTGCACGCGCACCGGTGACGGGGTGCCCGTGGGCGGCGTGTATGACATCGACAGCAGCTATCGCAAGGTGACCCGCCTGCAGCTGGTTCGGCTGGACGGCGCCCGGCCACGCTTCACCGAAGCGCTCGACACCGTGCGAATCGCGCGCGAGGCGCGCGCCGTGCGCGAAGTGAACCGTCGGCTCACCGCCGCCTGGACGAAGCGCAATCGCCCGTTCTCCGCCGTCGCGGTCCCACGCGCGGATGGTTCAGTGGAAGCATGGGCCATCCCGCGCGCCAACAAGGCGCGAAGCATCGTGACCGGTGGCGATATGGGCTTCCTGCTCACGGGAGGCGACTCCCTCCAGGTCATCGCCGATCGCAGCGCCACGTGGACGCAGCTCAACCTCGCGGCGTCCGGCCCGCTTCGCATTTACAGCAGCACGCGTGATGTCCCGGCCGTGGCCGATCTCGTCTCGGCGCGCTACTACACCGACCTCGGACGTGACGTGACCGTGAGTACGCCGCTGGCCGTGAGCACGCTCGTGCCGGGACTCGATCCTGCCACGGGGGCACGCGTGGTGTGGAAGCACACGCGCGCCACGCCGTAGTCGTGCGTTCCGTGGGCGGGCGCTAGCCCGCGAGCTCCATCTGCTCGTACGGAATCTCGGGAAACGGCGGCAGTCCCGCCGCCGCAACCACGGCCAGCAACCCCTCGCGCGTGTGAAACTCCATCCCGTCGCGTTCCACCAGCACGGTACCGGGGTATTGTGGCGCAAGGCGACGGAACTCGGCGTCGATCAACTGAAACCGCTCCACCATCCGCTCCACTTCCTCGTGCGGACGACGGCGCAGGCGGATGTGCTTCTCGATCGTATCCGTGCCCGACGTGAGCACGATGGTGCGATCGGGGCACCACTCGGCCCCCATGGTGACCACCCCGCGCAGCGCGGCGTGCGTGGCCGGCGGGTACTCGGCGATGTGCGCTTCGAGCGTGATCTGCGCCCCCTCGATCAACACCACGGCTCCCGGCTCGTCGTGCGTGGCCGCGTGGCGGTAGTTCGCGTCGTACAGGCGCGCGAAGTACGCGGTGACCCCCACCGGGTTGCGCCCGGCCTCGATGTCGGCAAGCACCCGCGGGTCCCACACGCCCTGCTCGCCCTCACCATACGAGCCGTTGCGATACAGATCGCCAAGCTGCCGCACCAACGTGCTCTTGCCGATACCGGGACCACCTACGATCGCCACACGCATCGTCGTCTGCTCAGCGTCGCGATGTGGACGGCAACACACGAGCGGCCGCGCGTTGCGCGGCGGCCACCATGTCGGACGGCAGCGTGAGCGGTGCAACGGCCATCGGCAGGGTATCCGGCAGATAGCGGTTGCCGCGCACGGAAAACGCCTGAGGCGGCAGCCCGCTGGCCGACTTTCCGTACAGCACGCCGTAGAACACACTCGCGGCGAGGTACGTGCCGATCGGCGATGGGTGACTGCCGTCATCGATGTACAGCTCGGCCGTCGGCGCCTCCTGACGCATTGCCATCCAGGCTGGCCCCACCGGCACCAGCGTGGCACCGAGTGAATCGGCCAGTCTGGTGTACGTCGCCATGATGGCCCCCATGGTCTGCGGGGTATCGCGCCGCGGCCACGTGACGTACAGCAGAACCTTCGCACCGGCCTGCTTCGCGAGGGTCCCGAGGCGCAGGCCGTAGGTCAGCACCGTATCCGGCTGCTGGATCGGCGCGAGGCTCTGGTCCTGCAACACCACGTAATCCCAGCCCTCGGCGATCACGCCGGCGAGCTCCTTGCGCGCCGCATGGCCGCGCAGGAACTGTCCGCCCTTGAGCACGGCGGTGATCGCCGGCACGCGCGGCTCACCGGCCGCCAGCGCCATCATGGTCAGGGTGCGCGGCAGGTCGTTCACATAGGTGTAGCTGTTTCCGATCCACAGGATGCGAAGCGGAGCGTGCGCTGCGGCCACGTTGGGCGTGGGCGCCAGCGGGCGCTGCCCACGCACCGGCGCCGGCGACATGGCCGTGAGCAGCACGGTGACCAACAGCGCCGCGCGAGCAGTGAGCCGGGGTCGAACCGGGTGAGCAACAGGGTGGTGGTACGACAGAACCGGCATGGGTCTCGAGTGTGCGGACAAGGTGGGCCCCGAGGGAATGTACCGCGGCGCCACCGCCGGTAGCGTGGCTGCCGCGCGGTTCATCGTGATCGATTCGCCAGGTGAATGCCACCCAGCACCGCCATCAGCGCAAGAAACAGCCGCAGGCTGAGCGGTTCTCCCAGGAGCAGCACCCCGAGGGCAATGGCGGTGATCGGGTTGAGCGCCATGAACACCGCCACCCGCGACGGCGTGGAACGGCGCAATGCCCAGATCCACAAGCCGAACCCCAGGGCCCCCCCGAAGCTGCCGAGAAACACCACGGCCGCCCAACCGGCTGGAGTGATCGTGGCCGTGTGCAGCGGCAGTCCCTGCCAGAGTGCCACAGGGGCGAGGGCCAGCGCGCCCATCCCCATGGACTGCGCGGTCACGGCGAGCGGATCGTACTGCATCAGTAACGGCCGCGACCACACGTTGTAGATCGCGCCACACAGCACCGTGATTCCCACTTCGACATAGCCAATCCACATGGCGCCCGAATCCCCGGCCGCGCCGATCGGTGGAAGGGCCAGCACCAGCCCCGCGAAGGCGAGGAGTTGTCCCACCAGTGCCGATGGGGTGATGCGCTCCACCCCACGCCACGCCGACAACGCCAGCGTGACCAGCGGATTCGTGGCGACGATCAGTGCGACGTGCGTAGCGGGCAGGTGGGTGAGCGCCGCGCTGAAGCTCCACGGGA
>CAZNZG010000003.1:0-24060 GCA_964577455.1 uncultured Gemmatimonas sp.
CGGTGAGTGCCCGACGTCCGTGGCGTCACTGTTGCCTCGCGACGGTGTCCCCACCGTGGCTCTCGCCTGGTCGGGCAATCCCCTGCACATCAACGATCACCGTCGCTCCATCCGGGGCGAGCTGCTTGCCGGGCTGCTGCAGCTCGACGGGGTGCGCTTCGCCGCGATGCAGAAGCATCCCGCGGTCAGCGCCGTGCTGCCACCCTCGTTGCAGGAGCGTGTGATCGATGTGGGGCGACACTGCGAAACGTTCACCGATTCCGCGCATGTGCTGCGCCGCGCAGACCTCGTGGTGTCGGTGGATACGTCCGTCGCCCACCTCGCGGGGGCGGTCGGGGCGTCGACGCTCGTGTGTTTGCCGTTTGCACCCGATTACCGGTGGGGCCTCACGGGGGCCACCACGCCGTGGTACCACTCCGTCACGCTCCTTCGTCAACGGGAGGCAGCGCAGTGGGGACCGGTACTCGACGAAGTAATTGCGCACGTGAAGGCGCTGCGCACCTGATCCCGGCCCGGGTCTGTTGACCACGAGCGGTGATCGTCTTGACCGTCGTCGTTGACGTCCTGGCGCCCTAGGCAACCCGAGGATTCGCCACGTCGGCGACGAACACGCGCAACTCGTCGCGGACCGTGGCGAGTGTCTCGCGCCAGCCGTCGGGTGTGCGCTGCCGGAAACTCCGGACGCTACGGTACCACCGTGCGTCGCTCCGTTCCGCTGCCCACCGCCAATCCAGCCCGATGCGTGGCAGCAGCAGCCAGCAGGGCGTACCGAGAGCGCCGGCGAGGTGTGCCACGGCACTGTCCACGGTAATCACGAGGTCGAGTGCCGCGATGATGCGGGCCGTGGCGGCGAAATCGTGCAGGGATTCCGCTGCATCCACCCATGTCGTGCCCTTCGGCGGCTTGGGCACCGTGCGCGCGCCGACATCGCGAGCCTGCAGGTTCACGAACGTGACGTCCGCTAGATCGAACAGCGGACGCATGGCGTCGAAACCACACGAGCGATGCATGTCGTTGACGTGCGTCGGGCTACCGGACCACACCAGTCCCACCCGTGGCTGCGGTTTGTCGGCGAAGGCCGAGGCATCCGGTTCAGCTCGCAGGTAGGCGGCTGCGCTGCCCATTACGGCGGCCGCTGTTCCGAGCTGCAGAGCGTGCGGTACGCTCGTCAGCGCGATCTGCAGGTCGTACGCGGGTACGGCCGCGCCGAACGGCACCACGTCATCCGCGAGCGACGCGGCGTGCATGAGGGATACGAGCGCCGCCGGCACCTGCAGCAACACCCTGGCACCCCGCGCACGTAGAAGGGGCAGATAGCGTACGAATTGCAGGGTGTCGCCGAACCCTTGCTCGGCGTGCACCAGCAGTGTCCGTGACGCAAGCGGCTCACCCCGCCACGTTGGTGCCTGCCAGCTTCGACGCTGTCCGTTCAGCAGAGCCGTTTGGCCACGCCATTCGTACTCCTGCCAACCTTCACTCCACCGTCCCTGCGCGAGCAAGGACACGGCCAGATTGAGATGCGCGCCGGCATCCGTGGGCGCGCGCCCGAGCACCACGCGCGCTTCCGCTTCGGCCTGGGGGTAGGCATCGAGGAAGTTGAGCGTCGCAATGCGATTCGCTCTGGCGTCCTGATGTGCCGGATCGAGTTGTAGCGTTCGCTGATAGGCTGCGTCCGCTTCGGCGACCCGACCGCACATCTGCAACGCGCGGCCGTACCCGTACCACATAAGCGCCGTGGCGTCCCTCGCCGCAACGGCGCGCTTGAACGGTCCAACCGCGTCGCCGGCACGACCAGCGGCGATGAGCGCGTTGCCGTAGTTGACCTGAATGGGCGCAGCCTGCGGCAGCTCCTTCGCCAGGGGCTTGAGCAACGCGAGCGCCGCAGCAGGATCGCCGCTTTCCAGACGCAGCACGCCGAGCGCATTCCGAATGCCGACGTGCCGGGCATCGAGCGCGTGTGCGCGAACGAGCAGCGCGATGGCAGCACTCCGGTTGCCGGCGCGAGCGGCCGTCAGTGCTTCCGCGAGCAGCGCAAGCGCTCCGGGTCCAACGTCTGCCACGGTGGGTCAGCCCGGCTCGCCAGACGCCTCGTCGCGCAGCCGATAGGCGCCGAGGTTCACCGGGCGCTGCATCTCATGGGCGTCATGGCGACTGACCACCTGCATCGCCATATGAGAACGGATGTTGATCACGATGGGTGCGCGGAAGTTGCCCGTCACCACTCCCCCCGCGGCCGCTGGCAACGCGAGCATCACAAGGGTCAGGGCATCGTCGGCCGTGGTGAGGCCGAGCGTCACACGCTCCTTGTCACCGATATCGACGATGTAGTTCTGATCCACGACGAAGGGATCTGCAAGGACGAATGTGGGCCCCCCGTCAGCAGTGGAATGCAGCCACCAGATCCCGTCTCGTGCCGCAGGACGGAGGGCATACTGCGTCTGGCCGGCGAACCCCCAGAGCGGCGAGCAGAACTCAATGTGCAACGCGCCGCTGCCGGAGGAGAACGTGGCTGACATGGCGGTATCCTGGGGCTCGGTAGCCATGGAGATGGCACTCATGGACGTCAGAGGTAATTGGCGAGGCTGAGACCGAGGATGCGCGAAGTTGCGCTCATCGCCGCCTGATAGAGTGTCTGCTTGCCCACCAGCTCCACCATTGCCTTGTCGATTTCGGTATCGCGCAAGTCGGAGCGATAGGCCTTTAGATCAAATTCTAGCGCATTGAGGCTGGTCTTCGCGTCCTGCATCTCGTTGATGCGGGCACCCTGCGTGCCCACCAGCGCCTGCACCTTGCTGTTCGCCGCCGTGAGGCGATCGGCAGCCGTCTGGATGGCCGCGCGATCGTTGTTGCCCAGCGCATCCGACAGCGCGCGCAACGCATTGAGAGCGTCGGTGTCGATGAAGACTTCGGTGGCGTTGTGATTCGGCGTGACGAACTTCCCGTCACCCACTTCGAGCGTGATGCCACCGCTCGGGTTGACCGGATCACCGTTGACGTCGGTCAGTCGGGAGAAACTCCCGGTGGCGGGCGCCGGCGTCTGAAGCGGCGCTTCGCCGGCGCGCGTACCGCCGAAGAGGTACTCGTCACCGAATCGCGTGTTTCCGAGATTCGCCGCAAGGTTGATGAGCTGGTCGACTTCCTTCTGGACGAGCAGGCGCGAGTCGGCGTTGGCCGTGGCGGTCGCTTGGCTGATGCCCAGTTCGATCGCCCGTGACAGCGAGTTGCCGAGCAGATCGAGCGCCGATTCCTCCGCCTGCGCGCGATTGATCCCCGCGTCGGCGTTTCGGCGAAATTGCATGATCGCGCGCATGGAACTGCCGACGCGCACCAACTGGCCGGCGTCGGTCGCGTTGTCGGACATCTTCCGGATCTTCACTCCGGTGGAGATATCGTCGCGCACGCGATCGATCCCCTGCAACCCCTGCTGCAAGCGCAGCTGGCTGCGGGCGGTGATGATGGTGTTGGTGACTCGCATGGGCACGGGGGCTGAACATTGGATGGTACCGCGGCCGCGGTGCCACTGATCCACAAGTATCGGGAGCCGGCGGCAACGCTTAACCCTGATGCAAAGGCTGAGCCAGCCAATACCGCACTGGTACCGTTCTGCTACCCGACTCAGCCATAAGGGGTTACGCCAATTGACCTTTAGCGTTTTCTTGGGGATGCGGCTATTTTTGCCGGGTATCCCGGTACCGCTCTGGACGCGCCATTTCTGCCGGCGTCACGGGAGCGGCAAAAATCTCACGCCGCCGGGACGTCCCGCCCGCCACCCCTCCCAGCCGATATGGCCACGATCCTGTACGTCGACGATGAAGTAGCGGTCGGCCTGATCCTCGAGGACACCCTCGCGGCGGCCGGTCACACTCCCGTTGGCGCCCGGAATGTCCCGGAGGCGCTCCTCATCCTCGAGCGGGGCGGGATCGACCTGATCATTTCGGACTATCGGATGCCGGGGCTCACGGGGCTGGAGTTCATCCAGCTGATCACCCGTGAGGGGTACGACATCCCGCTCATCATGCTCACCGGGCATGCGAGCATCGAGCACGCCGTGGCCAGCATCAAGGCCGGCGCGATCGACTACATCACCAAACCCGTCCGTCCGCAGCAGCTCGAACTGGCCGTCGACCAGGCACTCGAGTTCGTCCGCCTCCGCCGCGAAAACGAGGCCCTCCGCAAGGAGGTCATGCAGTTCCGCAATGAGCGGCAGATCATCGGCGACTCGCCGACCATCCGCCGCATCCTGCAGACCGTCAGCATGGCCGCCCCCACCCGCGCCACCGTCCTGCTGCAGGGTGAGTCGGGCACAGGTAAGGAGCTCTTCGCCCGCGCCATCCATGACCAGTCCGACCGGCGCGACAAGCCCTTCATCAAGCTCAACTGTGCCGCGCTGCCGGAAGGGTTGATCGAATCGGCGCTCTTCGGCCACGAGAAGGGCGCCTTCACCGGCGCCATCAAGCGCGTCGAAGGCGCCTTCGAGCGGGCCAACCGGGGCACGCTGCTGCTCGACGAAGTCTCGGAAATGCGGCTCGATCTGCAGGCCAAGCTCCTCAGAGTGTTGCAGGAGCAGGAGTTCGAGCGGGTGGGCGGCACGTCACCCATCAAGGTGGACGTGCGCATCGTGGCGACCACCAATCGCGATCTGGCGATGGAAGCCGACCACGGCACCTTCCGGCAGGACCTCTACTATAGATTGTCCACGATCCCGGTCCTCATTCCGCCGCTGCGGGAACGGCCGGAAGACATCCCGGTGCTGGCGCTCCGCTTCACCATGCGGGTGGCAGCCGAACTGGGCAAGAAGATCGAGGGACTGTCGGAAGGCGCCCTCGAAGCGCTCCAGTCGTACCCGTGGCCCGGGAATGTGCGCGAGCTGCAGCATGTGATCGAGCGGGCGGTGATCCTGACCCCCGATCCGATCATCCAGCCACACTGCCTCGAAGGCACCCGTTTCGGGCTCGCGCACTCGCTGGGCGCGCCCAACATGCGCCCGCGCGCCTTCGCCACCCCGGGTGCTGGCCCGTCCCCGGTGCTGGCGGTCTCCGGCGCCGCGGCAGCGCCCGGTGCCCCCGGTGTGGGCGGCGCCACCGGGACCGGCGGCGAATCCACCCCCGGCGGGGCTCCGAACGGCAGCGGCATTGCCCTGTCGTCGCTCAATGTGGCAGAAGCTGAGCGTGTGCTTATTCAGCATGCGCTACAAGCTGCCGATAATAACCGTACGAAGGCGGCCGAACTCCTGGGCATCAGCGTGCGCACCCTGCGCAACAAGCTGAACGGTCCCGGCAAGGACTCCGACGAAGACTGATCGGACGCCCCCCGGCACGTGTTGCCGGGCAAGCACCACTTTTCCACACGGCAACTTGGGTCACCAAACGACCGGCAGAACTTTCCGTTCTGTCGGGTTTTTGCGTGTTCGGCAGTTCCTGCCGCCCTCCGGGTGCCGCCCGCCGCTGCCTCCGTATCTCATTACAAATCAATGCGTTAACTGAAGGAAACGGCTGCCTCGGCCGTTTGGCCCGCCCATTGCTTTTGTCCGTACCGGATACACTCGCCCTTTCATTCCGGTACTCCAGATGCTCTTCGGACTCATCGATCGCGTTACCCGCGCCCCGCAGCTCAAGGCGTCACTCGACAAGAGTGTCGAGCGCTCGCGTGGCATCGCGGATCGCGTCTCCAAGGCCACCCTGCAGAACGGTGACGGATTCGCCCTCGAAGCCAAGGCCGGCAACGCCCAGGCACAGGTGAACCCGGTCAACGTGGAAGACGAGATGGTGGCGCTCGCCGACGAACAACTCCGCTTTCTCGCGACCTCGCGCCTCCTCGAAAAGACCTACGCCAGCCTCCGGACCGCCATCAAGGGAGGTAACGGCTGATGCCGATCAACCCGATTCGCCAGCCTGCGCTGCTCCCCGTTCCGGGACAGCAGATCGTGCGCCCCATGTTCAAGAGCATGGGCATCGCGGCCAGCGGTATCGCCGCCCAGCGCCAGCGCATGGAAGTGATCGCCCAGAACATCGCCAACGCCGACGTGACCCGCGGCGCCGATGGCCAGCCCTACAAGCGTCGCGAAGTCGTGCTGGAAACCGCGACCTCGCAGACCGCCCTCTTCAATCCCGGCAATCCGGCGGCACAGGCCATGGGTTCGAGCGCCGCCAGTGGCGTGTTCGGCTCGCCCGCGTTCGAGGTGCCGCTCAGCCAGGATGGCCCCAAGCCGATCGAGGTCCCCGTCCTCTCTGCGCAGGGCGGCGTGAACGGCCCGATCGGCGGGGAGTTCGGCGTGCGTGTGGCCGGCATCGCGGAAGATCAGGGTGAAGGCCGCCTCGTGTACGAGCCCGGCCACCCGGACGCCAACGCTGAAGGCTATGTGCGCTACCCCGACGTGGATACCACGCAGGAAATGGTCAAGCTGCTCGACGCCAAGCGCATCTACGAAGCCAACGCCGCGGTCTTCACCGCGGCCAAGTCGATGATCCGCGCCGCCCTCGACATCTGATGTAAACGACAACGCGGCGGGTCCGGGGTTCGGGGCGAGGTCACTTCCTCCTCCTCCTCCTCTCCGACACCGCTTCGAGCCCCGGCCCACCGCGTGTCTCCTTCGTATTCGCTCCGCCCTCATCCTCTGCAGTCATCGGTCTCATGAGCATCAACGGCATCACCTCCAATCCCCTGCTTCCGAACCTCGGCGCCGCGCGCGCCGACCAGGCTCGCACGCAGAACGCTGGACAGAACGGCCTCGATCGCGCCGGGATCGCCACGCAGAATGCGCGCAGCGCCGTCACGCCGGCCGCGACGAACGCGCTGAAGCCGCAGGTGCCGATTGCCGGACAGGGTACGGCGCAGAGTGTCGTGCCTGCCGACGCGCCCTCCGGCACCGATCCGATGCTCTGGAGCGTGCTCACGAACGAGGAGCGGAACTTCTTCGCGAAGACCGCGGCCCTCGGCCCGCTCACGTACAGCCGCATCAAGGAAGCCAGCAATCCCACGCCGCCGGTGGCGCGTGGCGTTCGTCTCGACGTTCGCGCGTAAGCCACTCCGACCGGACTCCACCCCATGCAGACGCGTCTCGACCTCTACTCGCGCAGCCTCGGCAACCTCGGCGGCATCGGCCAGGACCGCTCGCTCGGCACGCAGGTGCCCATCACCGGCACCAGCGACAACAGCTTCGGCGAAACGCTCACCAAGGCGATCAACGAAGTGTCCGACACGCGCGACCGCGCCGGCGACATGGTGAAGCGCTTCGCCGCCGGCGAGAACGTGGAACTGCATCAGGTGATGGCGGCGAGCGAAGAAGCGGGCATCGCGCTCGACCTCATGATCGAACTGCGCAACAAGGTCGTCGAGGCGTATCGCAGCGTCATCGCGATGCAGTCCTGAGACGCCCTCACGCAGCACTGAGCTGAACTCTCCCCTATGAACTCCCTCCTCGATTCCCTGATGGGCCGCCTCGGCGGCGGGCGCCAGATCGCGATCATCGCGATCGGTGTGGTCGTCACTGCGCTGGTGTTCGGCGTGTCCCGCTGGGCCACCGCGCCGACTATGGTGCCGCTCTACGCCGACGTGCCCGTCGAGAACGTGAAGGCGATGACCGACAAGCTCACCGAGTCGGGCATCGCGTACGAACTCGATCGCACCGGCACCACGATCATGGTCGCGAGCGCGGATCTCGCGCGCGCCCGCGTGGATCTCGCGGCCGGTGACGTCCCCAATGCCGGTCGCCCGGGGCTCGAGCTGTTCGACAAGCCTACCTGGGGCATGACGGACTTCACGCAGAAGGTGAACTACCGCCGCGCCCTCGAGGGAGAACTCGAGCGGACCATCGGCAAGATGAAAGACGTGGAGGCGGTGAAGGTCCACCTCGCGCTCGAGGACGACAAGATCTTCAAGGCCAACGAGCGCCCCAGCAAAGCCAGTGTGACCCTCACGATGAACGGCGGCGACACGCCGGCCGCCGGTACGGTGAAGGGGATCGCCCAGCTGGTCGCGAGCAGCGTGGGTGGGCTCGAACCGGAACATGTGACCGTCGTCGACGAGCGTGGCCAGGCGCTCACCATGCAGGATGAAGGATCGCTCGCCGGCCTCACCAGCCGTCAGCTCACGGTCCAGAAGGAAGTCGAGTCGTACATGGAGGAGAAGGCCGACAAGCTGCTCTCCAGTCTCGTGGGCAACGGCAACGCGCGCGTGCAGGTGGCGGCGTCGATCAACTTCGACAAGGTCGAGCGCACCGTGCAGGCCGTGGACCCCGAGCGCCAGGCGCTCTCCACCGAGCAGAAGGCCGAGGTCACGCCGAGCACACCGCAGCAGGGGGCCGGCTACAGCACGTCGGCCACGTCGTACGAGAATACCAAGAGCGTCGAGAACTTCAGCGGCGCCATCGGCAATGTGAAGAAGCTCACCGTGGCGGTACTCGTGGCCGACAAGGTCACCATGCCGGCGCCCGATACGACCGCCACGACGCCGGCACAGCCGACCATCACACCGCGCACCACCGAGGAGCTCGCGCGCATCGAAGCGCTGGTGCGCAATGCGCTCGGCGTGGACTCCACGCGTGGCGACATGATCAGCGTGGTGAGCGCGCCCTTCGACATGCCACAGCCCGAGGTGGCCAGGACCGATTCGGTCGTGGCGCCGCAGGATATACTCGCGCGCATTCAGGAAAACCCGAAGCCGGTCGTGGCGATCGCCGCCCTCGTGGTGCTGCTGATCCTCGCGCTGGTCGCGGTGTTCGTGCTGCGCCCGAAGAAGAACAAGCAGGAACTGACCGCCGGTCAGCAGGACGCCTTGCCGCCGGGATCGGGCTATGCCGAACTGCCGGCGAGCACCCAGATGCAGATGGCGATGCAGGGCGGCACCGCCGACCAGATGAATGGCGTCGAGGAGATGGAGGAGATCGAGGAGCGTCGCGCTCCCATCAAGCTCCCGCCGATGCCCACCACGCCGGAACGTGAGCAGGCCATCGCCACGGTCGAGCAGCGTCCCGATGCGGCGCTCCGCGTTACCCGTCAGTGGCTCCGCCAGTAAGCGCCCTTGTCAACGATGATCGCTCTCTCTGCTAAGAACTCCGCCGACCGCTGGGCCCCCGATCGACTGACCGGGCGCCAGAAGGTCGCCATCGTGTGCATGGCGATCGGCTCGGAGGCAGCGGCCAAGCTGACCTCCACGCTGCACCCCGAAGAAGCCGAAATCGTGGCTCTCGAAATGGCGCAGTTGGACCGTGTGCCCCCCGCCACCATCGACTCGGTTCTCACCGAATGGCTGGAGACTACGCTTGGCGTGGACTCCCTCAGCACCGGCGGGGTGGAGTTCGCCAAGGACGTGCTGGAAAAGGCCTTCGGTCCGGCCAAGGCGCAGCAGATTCTCAAGCGCATCCAGGGGCAGCTGGCCGACAGCGATCGCTTCGGCCGTCTGCGCCGCGCCGATCCGCAGCAGCTGGGCAACACCCTGCGCGGCGAACATCCGCAGACGATCGCGCTGATCCTCGCGCACCTCGATCCCGGCCACACGGCGGCGATCATCCGCGAGTTCGATCCCGCCCTCGGCGGTGAAGTGATGTTCCGTATCGCGAAGATGGAGAAGGTCTCGCCCGAAATGATCTCGCTCGTGGAGCGCGCCATCGGCAACGAGGCCGACCTGGCCTTCTCGGCGGGCATGAGCAGCGTGGGTGGACCGGCGGCCGTCGCCGCAGTCCTCAACCTCGTCAGCTCGTCGCTCGAGAAGGAAGTGCTCGACCTGGTCACCGAGAAGGACCCGCACCTCAGCGACCAGATCAAGAACCTCATGTTCGTCTTCGAGGATCTCTCGTCGCTCGACGACAAGTCGCTGCAGCGCCTGCTGCGCGAGGTCGACGTCAAGCAGCTCGCGCTGGCCCTCAAGGCCACGAGCCCCGACCTCAAGGCGAAGATCATGGGCACCATGTCGCAGCGCGCTGTCGCCGGCCTCAAGGAGGAGATGGAGTTCCTCGGTCCGGTCAAGATGCGCGACGTCGAAGCGGCGCAGACCGATATCGTGTCGAAGGTCCGCGCGCTGGAAGAGACGGGCGAGATCGTCCTGAGTGGTGGAACCGACGATGTCATCGTCTGAGGATCGCCGCATGCACGCGACCCCCTGGTCTCTCGACGAATTCGTATCGAACGACGTGTTCATGTCGGACCTCTCGGCACCGGCGGACCTGCCGCCGGCGCCGGCGATGGACAGCGCTGCCCTCGAGGCGGAGTTCGCGATGCGTCTCGACATGGAGCGCGCCCGCATCGAGGCCGATGCCTACGCCCGTGGTCGCGCCGACGGCGAGCGTGCCGCCCGCACGCTCCTTGACGAGCAGCTGGCGGGGGCGCTCAGTGCCCTGGATGAAGCCACCCAGTCGGTGGCGATGCATGAAGCCCGCTGGGTGGGCAACGCCGAAGAGAACATCGCGGCGCTCGCCGTGTCGGTCGCGCGGCACATCGTGCAGCGCGAGATCGTGGCCGATCCGTCGCTGGTGGCGCAGCTGGTGGCCAGTGCCCTGGCGCAGTATCCGGTGGAACAGGAGATCACCGTCCGTCTTTCCCCCGACGATATGGCGCTCTGCCGCCCGATCATCGAGGGCGACCTCGGTGGCGCGCTCGCCGTGCGCTGGATCGCCGATGCCAGCATCGATCGCGGCGGCTGCCTCACCGAGGGCCGCGAACGCATCATCGACGGCCGTGTCGACACCGCGCTAGAGCGCATCTACCGCGCGCTCGCCGGAGTCCAGGCATGATGGTGCCGCTCTACGCCACGCCCGCCTTCGGCAGCCGGACCTTCGAGCCGCACGTGACGGCCATGGATATCCTCAACGAGCGGCTGCAGCAGAGTGATCGTTTCGGGGAGTACGGACGTGTGACGCGTGTCGTGGGCCTGGTCGTCGAAGCCACTGGTATCGACGTCGGGCTCGGCTCGCTCTGCCGCATTACCAGCCATTCGCGCGATCGCAGCGTATTGGCCGAAGTGGTCGGGTTCAACGAGCGCAGTGTGCTGCTCATGCCGCTGGGTGAGCTCGATGGCCTGCATGCCGGCGCCAGCGTCCAGCCGCTGGGGCGCAGCTTCGGCGTCGATGTGGGGCCTGGCCTGCTGGGCCGCGTGCTCAACGGCCTCGGTCATCCGATCGACGGCAAGGGGAAGATCGACACGATCGAGCGCGTCCCGCTGTCGGCTGAGCCGCCGAATCCGCTGGTACGTGAAACGATCGACCGCCCCATGGAAACGGGTGTGCGCGCGATCGACGGCCTGCTCACGATCGGACGCGGCCAGCGCGTGGGCATCTTCGCCGGCTCCGGCGTGGGCAAGTCCACGATGCTCGGCATGATCGCGCGGCACGCGCAGGCGGATGTGAACGTGATCGCGCTCCTCGGTGAGCGCGGCCGCGAAGTGCGCGAGTTCCTCGAGAACTCGCTCGGTGAGGAAGGACTGGCCCGCAGCGTGGTGATCGTGGCCACCGGTGATCAGGCCGCGCTCGTGCGCGCCCGCGGGGCCCTCGTGGCCACGGCGATCGCCGAGTACTTCCGCGATCAGGGCAAGCAGGTACTGCTCATGGTGGACTCCGTGACGCGCGTGGCGATGGCCTGGCGCGAAATCGGGCTGGCGACCGGTGAGCCGCCCACCACGAAGGGCTACCCGCCCTCGGTGTTCGCCAACCTGCCCCGTCTCCTCGAGCGCGCCGGCAACGGCGAACGTGGCGGCATCACCGGCATCTACACCGTGCTGGTGGATGGTGACGACTTCAACGAGCCGGTGGCCGATGCCACCCGCTCCATTCTCGACGGGCACATCGTGCTGACCCGTCGTCTGGCCGCACAGAACCACTTCCCGGCGATCGACGTGCTCGACTCCAAGAGTCGCGTGAAGGATCACATCACGAATGAACTCCAGCGACGCTCGGGGGGCGCCATGCTCCGGCTGGAAGCGGCATACCGTGAGAAGGAAGACCTGATCATGGTCGGTGCCTACCAGAAGGGGAGTGACCCCTACGTGGACGCGGCCATCGCCTACCGGCACAAGGTGCTCGAGTTCCTCCAGCAGCGCCCCGACGAAATCACCCACTACGGCGACACGTACACCCAGTTGGCGCAGATCGCGGAAGCGATCGAGGCGTCGGTGCGGAGACGGTAAGGTGAGCTTCAAGTTCCGGCTGCAGCGCATTCTCGAACTGCGTGAACAACACGAACAGGCGAAGGCCCGCGAGCTCGCGTCGGCGCAGGACGCGGCGGAAGTCGCGGCCCAGGCGCAGGAAACGCTGACTTCCCTGCGTGCCCATTCCCATGCGCAGGTCCAGGCGGCCACACAGGCCGCACCGCGCGTGGGGCACCTGCATCAGCTTGGCACAGTTCTCGCTTCTCTGGATGAGCGACTGGTGGAAGCCGGCAATGTTTGCAGGGAAGCCGATGCCGGGGTCCACAAGGCGCAAACAATGCTCGAAGAAGCCGCACGTGATCGACGGGTGCTCGACCGACTGAAGGAACGCCATGCCGGTGCGTGGCGATCGGAAGAAGCCGTGAAGGATCGCGTGCAGATGGACGAAGTGGCGCTCACGCAGTTCGCGCGGAAGCAGGAAGAAAAGAACACCCACTCGGCAGAGAATGCCGGGTAACCCCTCCACGACCGGAATGATTCGATGAAGGCGATGATCATCCCGATAGCTATCGGACTGCTGGCCGGCCTGGGCGGCGGGTCGGGCTATGCGTACATGAAGGCGGCCGCCAAGTACACGGCCGACTCCACGCGCATGGCCGACAGCGTCAAGACCCACGCCGATTCGGCGGCGCACGACAGCACGGGCCAGGACAGCGCGGAGCACGGCGCGGCCGCAGCCGACAGCGGCAGTGGCCACGGCGCCGACAGTGCGTCGCTCGCAGAGCAGGTGCCCATGACGCCAGCCGACAGCCTGCGCGCCGTCGTGGCGGCCCGGAAGTCCGGTGCGGCGCACGCTGGCGAGAGTCACGCTCCGTCCAAGGCGGCCGATGCCAGCCATGCCCCCGAACCCAAGGCACCGGGGGAGGCCAAGCCGGCCCCCAAGCCGGCACCCGGTGCGTCGGGCGCTGCGAATCTCGTGAAGGATGCGCGCGATCAGGCCCTGCAGACGGCGCTCCCCGAGGCGCGCCTCGCCAAGATCTTCGGCGCCATGCCGACGAAGGACGCCGCGAAGGTGCTCGACCAGATGACGGACGGCGACGTCCGCGCGATTCTCGCCATGATGGGTGACCGTCAGGCAGCCGCCATTCTTGCCGCCTTCCCGCCGGCGCGCGCTGCGGCCATCACCAAGGGGGCCGCAAAGGCGCCAGAGGGCCACACGCCATGAATGCGATGAACGTGATGAACGCGGCGGCAAAGGCGCCCGCCCGGGCGCCTCGGGTCACGCGAGACGAGCCTGTGCGCGAGTCGCGCGACGTGCGCGACGTACCGGAGAACGACGAGTCGCGCGACAACGAGCGTCCGCGTGTGAACAAGACGGAATTCTCGGCGTTGCTCGCTCTGCTTTCGGGTCAGGGTGACAAGGTGCGCACGGACCTGGTGGCGCAACTCCCCGAGGAGGGCGCGTCGCTGGTGGATCGTCTCCTCGATGGCGCGGCGGACAGCACCGAAGGGACCGACGGCACCATGCCGTTTCCCGGGACGCAGGGGCTTCATACCGCCGTCGACAAGCGCGGACTCGATGCCGACGCCGAGGAGGCGCTCCGCTATGGCCTGCTCAAGCTGATGCCGCAGGATGACCGCTCGGGAAACGTGGTGGATCTCGCGGCCTACGCGAAGGCGCGCGAGGGTCGGACGCAGATGAACGGGGAGCAGGGGCTCGCCGGTCTCGTGCGCGCCGCCGCCAACGCCAGCGAGCACGGAAACGAGCGCGCGATCGACGCGCTCACACGGGTGGCGAGCCGTAAGGGCGCCTCCTTCGAACAGCTGCTCGCGGTGGGCGACGCCAAGGGCGCCGACGCACGAGCCGCCATCGATGCCATCCTGGCCCAGGCTGGCACTCCCGAAGGGCTGCGCCTCGCCGACGACCTCGCATCCGCGCACGCCGCGCACGCGTCCCATGCGACCGCCCACGCATCGGCGCTCGCCGCGGCCAACGCCGCCGGTGCCGCCAATCCCACCACACCGGTGAAGGATCTCGAGGCTGTCGCCCCCGAGCTGCGCAGCCGGGTGGAACGCGTGATCGACCGCATGAAGAACGAGTACGGCCACGATGTGAAGATCGTGGAAACGTCCCGCTCGCAGGAGCGCCAGGACTGGCTCTTCGAGCAGGGACGCACGCGTGGCGGCCCGGTCGTGACGTGGACGCGCGACTCCGCGCACACGCGCGGCGAGGCGGTCGACGTGATGATCGACAACACCTGGAACAACCCCGATGGCTACGCCCGCCTGCAGCGCATCGCGCGGGAAGAAGGGCTGCGCACGCTCGGCATGAAGGATCCGGGGCACCTCGAGCTCGCGACCCGAAGCACCATGCCCAACGACATCACCGCCAAGGTGGAGGCGTTGCAGGCGGCGCAGCGCGCCGGCCAGGCAGAGGCAGCGCCGACGGCCGCCGTGGCGCAGGTGGCGGGTGTCGCGCAGGTGGCCGGTACGGCGCGTGTGGCCGATGGCGCACGCCCCAACGAGAACAGCACGGGCATCGGGCAGGGACTCGCGGCCTACGCGTCGCAGCAGAACGCCTCGAAGCCCGGTAACGACAGCAATGGCAACGCCTTCGGCCGCGGTGAACGCGACGATTCAGGCAAGCCCCTCAACAACGGACGCAAGCTGGGTCACGACAAGCGCGAGAGCGCCATCGCCGGCGACGGCACCGCCACGGCCTACGGTGCGATGAGTGGCAACAACGGCGCCGCCAAGGTGACTGGAGTCGAGCGCGCCACGCAGGCGAGTGCGGCCACGGGCAGCGAGCAGGCGCAGCGCGTCTCCGATATCCAGCAGATGCGGGCCGATGCACCGGCCACGCCGCTCAACCGCATGACGCTCAGCGTGGACGGCGCGAACGGCACGAAGGAACAGATCACCGTGGATCTCCGCGGCAACACGGTGAGCACGCAGATCACGACCGATGCCGCCACCGCCGACCGCATGCGCCTGCGTACCGCGGATCTGCAGGAAGCCCTTGGCCGTCATGGCCTCGAGAGCGACAGCGTGCGCATCACCGGCACCAAGCCGCACGATGCGACCGACGCCGTGCGTGGTCTCAACGATCGCGACGCCCTCAAGGTGAATGGCGCGCAGCAGCCGGGGGCACAGGACGGCGCCAACGCCAACGGCCAGCGCGACCGCGCCCCGTCGCGCGAATGGAACCAGGACGAGTCGCGCCGCGAGCAGGCCTCGCGCTCGCGCGATCAGCGTGACCAGCAGGAACAGCGGGAACGCGCCCGCCGCACGCCCTTCCTCTTCGGGACCGAATGATGATCACCGCGCTTCGCAATGCGTTGCCGTTGCCGGCGTTCAATACGACGACGGCACCCGCCGAGCCACCCACGGGCGCAGCCGAACCGTCGGCGCCGCGTACGCTGCCGCAGAACACCAAGGCGATGGGGCGTGACGAGTTCCTCAAGATGCTCGTCGCCCAGCTCAAGAATCAGGATCCGCTCAATCCGATGGACGGCAAGGACATGGCGGCGCAGCTCGCCCAGTTCTCGACCGTCGAGCAGCTGATCCAGATGAACAAGACCCTCGAGGGGCAGCAGAGCCGCGATGGCGAAATCATCGACGCCATCACGAAGCTCGAGGAAACGCAGACGTCGCGCGCCGACGAACTCGCGCAGCTCATCGAAGGACAGATGGCCATGGGCACCGTCGGCAAGGTCGGCGTGACGCTCGGCAACACCAGCTTTGTCGATCGTGACGGCAACGGGACGATCGTCGTGGACACCGGCACCCGCAGCGGCGCCGGCCGGCTCACCATCACCAACGCCAACGGCGAAAGCCGCACGGTCGAGGTGGGCGCCGTCAAGGCGGGACAGCAGTCGTTCGAACTCGGCGACTACTTCGATCCCAAGCTCCCCGCCGGGAAGTACAGCTTCAAGTTCGAGGTCGCAACGGATGGCGGCCAGTACCAGGCAGTGAAGACGTACACGGCCGGTCGGATCACCGGCATGAAGTACGAAAATGGGAACCCCATCCTGATCATCGGCGACTCGCTGACCGTGCCGATGTCCAAGCTCACGCAAATCCGCGCCTGAGGACCACACACACATGCTTCGCTCTCTCTATGCCGGCGTCTCCGGCCTGCGCAACAACCAGGTGCGCATGGACGTCATCGGTAACAACATCGCCAATGTGAACACGGTCGCCTTCAAGGCCGGTCGCGTGACCTTCAAGGAAGGCTTCGCGCAGCTGCTGCAGGGTGCGAGCCGTCCGCCCGGCGATCAGGGTGGTATCAACCCGGTGCAGATCGGCCTCGGCATGCAGATCGGGTCCATCGACCAGATCTTCAATCAGGGCAATCTCGACGCGAACGGCCAGCTCGTCAGCCCGGCCAACGGCTTCATCGTGCAGGGCCGCATGTACGACAACGGCCGGCCCCTCGACGGCATTCAGGATATCAAGCTGCCCTTCGGCCAGAAGGTGTCGGCCAAGCCCACCACGGAAGCCACCCTCGCGGGCAACCTCAACGCCTCAGCGCCGGTGTTCCAGGGTGACTTCAATGATCCGCTCGTGCGCGCCGATCCGATCAACGAGAAGTCCTGGACGGAAACGCAGATCGGCGTGTTCGACTCGCAGGGTACGAAGCACGACGTGAAGCTGCAGATGTGGAAGACCGGACCGAACACGTGGGATTGGAAGATCGACCCGATCGCGTCGGCGCAGACGTTCAACATCGAGACGGATGGCAACTCGCCGCCGACCAGCGCGCCGCTCCCGGTACCGCCGGCGGGGTATGAGATCCTCGAGGCCAACGTGCGTGTCTACAGCACCACGGGCGTGGAGTACGTGAATCCCGACGACTACGGCTTCACGGCCGGTCCGCCGCCGGCCGTCACGTTCACCGCCAATATGCCGTCGAACTCGGAGATCAGGATCGGCTACTTCATGAGCCCGACCGCCGCCACGGCCAGCGAGAACGGTGGTACGTTCACCTTCGATCAGGCCGGCATTCTCAATACCGACGTGACCGCCTCGCTGAACTTCGGCGTGCCCGGCGCAAACCCGGTCCGCATCGATCTCAAGCTCGGTGGCGGCGTGAATGGCATCACCCAGTTCGCGTCGACCTCGTCGACCGCCGTGCTGCGCGACCAGAACGGCTACACGGCCGGGTCGCTGCAGAACTTCTCCATCGATCGCTTCGGGCTCATCACCGGCTTCTTCACCAACGGCACGACGAATCCGCTCGCCCGCATCGTACTGGCCGACTTCAACAACCCGAGCGGCCTGCTCCGCATCGGTGACAACATGTACCAGGAGTCGGCCAACTCCGGGTCGGGGGTGCAGGGCTTCGCGCTCGAAGGCTCGCAGTCGCAGCTCACGAGCGGCGCGCTCGAAATGTCGAACGTGGACCTGGCGCAGGAATTCACGAACATGATCGTGGCCCAGCGCGGCTTCCAGGCGAACGGCAAGGTGGTCTCCACCAGCGACGAACTGCTGCAGGAGCTGATGCAGATCAAGCGGTAACCGTAGGCCCTGCCCCCGCCTCCTGCCCCCTCGCCTCCTTCTCCCATTTCGGGAAAGGCGGAAGGGCGCAGGAGGCTGGACGCAGGTATTGGGCGCACTTGTGTTTTCCTGTTTTTCGAATGCATCAGGGTCGGCATTTTCTGCCGCCATTTGCCGGGTTTGCGCTTTTTGCCGGGTGGGTCTTCCCCCGCGTCCGCCCCGGTCCACGCCGCCAAAACTACCGTAAGTATCTAGTAAACAATAACTTACGGAGTAGCATCAGACCGGCGCATCCGTTGGCACGGACACTGCTTCCATGGGGCTCGACACTTCACCCCTCGTCCGTCCCGTCCAAATGGCCAACGAACAGACTCCGGCTCCCGAAGCCGCCGCTCCCGCAAAACCCAAGCTCCCGGTGCTCATCGGCATGGTGGCCGTTGGCCTCCTGGTGGGCGGTGCCACTGGTGCCGTGTTCGTGGGCCCCATGGTCGCCAAGAAGATGGGCAAGGCTGCCCCGGTCGTGGCGGCCGCCGAAGAGCATGGCGAAGACGCCGCGGGTGACGGCGCAGACGCCGACGGCGAGCATGCGCCGGCCGATGGGGAGAAGAAGGAGGGCGAGGGCGCCGAAGTGGCGACCGTGCACCTCCTCGAAAATCTCGTCCTCAATCCCGCGGGAAGCGGCGGGAGCCGCTTTCTGCTGCTGTCCGTCGCGATCGAGGTGGGTAATGCCAAGGCCGGCGAAGAGTTCAAGAACCGCGACGCCGAACTGCGCGACATCATCCTGACCGCGCTTGGCACGAAGTCGGTCGAAGAACTCACCGATATCGCCCAACGCGACCAGTACAAGCAGGAATTGCAGGGCGCGGTCAACGCGCGCTTCGGCAAGAAGGCGGTGAAGAGTCTCTACTTCCCGCAGTTCGTCGTTCAGTAAGCGCCACGCGCCCTCCAGGAACCAGCGATGAGCTCGGAAACCCTCTCACAAACCGACATCGATCGCCTGCTCGGCGGCGGTACCCGCGCGACCTCGGGTACGCCATTCAGCAACGCGGCGCTCGACGTGCAGGTGTACGACTTCCGCCGACCGCACCGCGTGTCGAAGGAACGGCTCCGCACACTGGAAGCCATGTACGAGCGGCTCGTGAAAGCCCTCGAAGCATGGCTCATCTCGCGTGTGCGCGGCCAGATCGAAATCCGCCTGCAGAGCGTGGAGCAGTTCTCGTTCGGCGAGTTCACGCTGTCGCTGCCGATGCCGTGCTCGTCGTTCATCTTCGATATCGCGGGGACGGGGCAGAAGGGCGTCATCGATGTGGGCCCCGAGTTCAGCACCTACATCATCGACCGCCTCTTCGGCGGCGAGGGCACGGGCAATCCGCTCACGCGCGCGCTCACGCCGATCGAGCGCATGGCCGTGCGCAACGTGGCCGACAAGGTCACCAGCCTGTTGCAAGAAATCTGGCAGGACCATGTGCCGATGGAGTTCAACATCACCGGCTTCGAGAGCTCGCCGGAAATCCTCCAGGTGGTGAACCGTGAGGATCCCGTGCTCGTGGCCAACGTGGAGTTCAGCACCGGCACGACCAGCAGTCTGCTGCTGATCTGCATCCCCTTCTCGGTACTCGACAAGTTCTTCACGTCGAGCGGGCAGCAGCGCATGGCGTTGCTGGCCACCAATGAACAGGAACGCGAACAGACGCGCCTACGCAGCGAGGCCGCTCTGCGCGCCACGCGCGTGCCGCTGACCGCCTGTCTCCCCGACTTCCAGCTGTCCATGCGCGATCTCGCGCAGGTCACCGAGGGGAGCGTGCTCCCCACCGGGATTCCGAAGGACGCCCGCGTGATCGTACGCGCCGGCACGCAAGAACGCTTCATCGGTCACGCGGGTCGCGTGAACGGCAATCTCGCGGTGCGCATCGTGGACGCGCTCCCCAACGCTTCGAACTCCTGACCTCAGCAGCTCATGAACCCCGCGGAAATTGATGCCCTGGTAGCGAGTGCCCAGGCGGCGAAGGCCGCCGGCCAGCCCATCTCCTCACTCATGGACGAAGGCACGGCGCCGACCGCCGGTGCGCCGGCGGCGCGCGCCCCGCAGCTCACTGATTTCGAGCAGACGATGCTCGGCAACACGGAAGTGCCGATCGGCATGCTCCTCGATCTCACGTTGCCCGTCTCCATCGAACTCGGTCGCACCAGCATGACCGTGCAGGAGATCCTGCGCCTCGGTCGCGGCTCGGTGATTCAGCTCGACCGCCTCGCCGGCGAGCCGATCGACATCTACGTCGGCGACCGTCGGTTCGCCGAGGGTGAAGTGGTGGTGCTCGGTGAGCACTTCGGCGTGCGCATCACGCGCGTACTCGCCAATCCCTCGGCCTCCAGTGCGGCGCACGCCGCCTGAGTGCACGATGACCGACTACGTGCCTCCCACCACCTGAGCCACTCCCGATGCTGATCGCCGGACTTGGTGTCGTCGCTGCACTCGCCTTCGTACTGGGGCTTGGCGCTGTGTGCCTATGGGCACTCAAGCGCTGGGGCGCCGGTGCGCTGGGGGCGAAGTCGCGCGTGCCGGTCGAGGTGGTACAGCGTGTGCCCCTGGGCCCCAAGACCGGGCTTGCGGTGGTGCGAGTGGGCGAGAAGGTGATGGCCGTGTCGGTGGGCGATGGCGGAGTGCGTCCGCTGTTCGAGCTCGACGAGGCCGATCGGCAGCGCGTGATCGCCACGAGTACCCTGCCCGTGGCGCTCACGTCGAGCGCCGAGGCGACGGCTGCATTTGCGCCCCTCTCACCGGTGCAGCTCGGCACGAAGTTCGGCGCCATGCTCGGCAGCGCGCTGAAGAAGGATCTCGGCCTCGCGGCTCCCGCCGTCGCGGCTCCGGTCGTTGCGGCTCCCGCCGTTGCCGCTCCCGTGGTTAGCGCTCCCGTGGTTAGCGCTCCCGTGGTACCGCCGTTCACCCTCGCCGAACCCGCCGAGGTCCCCCGCTTTCTCACCGCGCCGCTCACCACGAGCCGTGGCGCGCCGGTGACCTACGGGCCGGCAGCCGTCGCCACCGCGGCGTCGGGCGATCGTGACTTCCGTACGATGCTCAGCATGTCGCTGAACCAGGCCACGCGGCTCGCGGTCTTCGCGGGGCTCATGGTGATGGGTAGCGTCTCGCAACTCGGCGCGCAGGCCGCGCCGCCGTCCGCGCCGCCGACAGCAACACCGGCCGCCACGCCGGCGCAGCCCACCGCGACGACCACGCCGCAAACGCCGGTCGTGATTGACCTGCCCAAGCTCGATCTGCCGCCGCTCACCCCGATCACCACGGGGCGTCCGGCGCAGATCATCCGGAATGGAGCGCCGGTGCCCCCCGCGGCCCCGCGCCCCGGCAACGGGGCACAGCTCACCCAGCAGGGAGCCGCCGCTCGGCGCCCCATGAACAACGTCGTGGTGGACTCCACGCGCGAGGACCCGCCGCGGGCGCAGTCCGCGGCGCCGGCGCCCATCGCGGCCGACGATGCCATCATGCGCATGATGCCGCAAATGGACATGAAGCTCGGCGGCGATGGCGAATCCGGTGGCCTCCGCCTCAATGGCACCGTGGGCATCGTGGTGATGATGGGGCTGCTAACGCTCCTCCCCACGCTGATCCTGATGATGACGGGGTTCACCCGCATCCTCATCGTGCTGCACTTCCTCAAGCAGGCCATGGGCACGCAGAGCGCGCCGCCCGCGCACCTGCTCGCGGCCATGGCGCTGCTCCTCACCGGCTTCGTCATGGGCCCCACGCTCAGTGAGGTGAACCGCACCGCCATCACCCCGTGGCTCGACGGGCAGATGAGCCAGGTCGACATGATGAAGACGGGCGTGAAGCCCATTCGCGAGTTCATGCTCAAGCAGACGCGCGAGTCGGACCTCAAGACCTTCGTCGAATTGAGCCGGATGCCGGCTCCCGCCACCGTCGACGACGTGCCGCTGCACGTCCTCATGTCGGCCTTCGTGGCGAGCGAGCTGCGCACCGCGTTCCAGATCGGCTTCGCGATCTACCTGCCGTTCATCATCATCGACGCCGTCGTCGCCAGTGTGCTCATGAGCATGGGCATGTTCATGCTCCCGCCGGCAATGATCTCCTTGCCATTCAAATTGCTGCTGTTCGTCCTCGTGGACGGGTGGAGCCTCACCATCACGAGTCTGGTCCAGAGCTTCAAGTAAAGGTCGTTGAAGGGGGTCGGCGGCGGTCCGGGGGGATCTGTCGCCGACGACATCACGGGCCGGCAGGGGCGATTGCCCCGGTCGGCCTGTGGGCTTTATGCGGACCGGCGGAGTCCACCGGGCAGACTCGAAACTCCAAACCAGCACTCACAACCCCAAACTGATCAGTGCTGGGTGATGGGTTGGAGTTTCGGGTAACGAATGACCAATAGGTCATAATGACCGACCAGCAGAAACGTCCGCCCACCGTTTTTTGTGACCCACGACGGCATTTCGCACCCGGCAACTCCTGCCGGGAGCGCCGAATCACCCAGTCGGCACCCAACCCTATACCAATCGTAAGTACAAGCAATAAAACAAATTAGGCAAAATCACGCCGCGACCTCCATCGTGGCACCAACCCTGCTTCTGTACGGTCTCGGCAGTTCCTCCCGTTTCCTAAAGCCGACCGACCGTGTCCCACCAACTCGTCATCGACCTCACCCGCGACGCGATCATGACCGCCCTCATGATCAGCGCGCCCCTGCTGCTGCTGGCACTGGGCGTGGGGCTGGTCATCGCGATCATCCAGTCGGTCACTCAGATCCAGGAGCAGACGCTCACCTTCGTCCCCAAGCTCGTGCTCGTGGGGGGCGCGTTCATCGTCGGCATGCCCTGGCTGCTGCAGATCCTGATCAAGTTCACCACCCAGATCATCCGCGGCATCCCCGCGATGGTCGCCTGAGCCTCCCGCTCCGCACCGGCTCACTCGCGTGAACGCGCCCGCCTTCGGACTCCCCGACTTCTTCGCCCCCGGCGTTGCCCAGGCCTTCGTGCTGACGGCGCTGCGTGTGGGCGGACTGTTGCTCGTGGCGCCCGCGTGGTCGGCCAAGACGGTCCCCATGAAGCTCCGCACCGCTGTACTCGTGATCTTCGCGGTGCTGCTCCTTCCCAGCGCGCTCGACACCGCCGATCGCGCCACGCTCGCCATCACCCCCGCGACCTTCCTCGGCGAAACCGCCATCGGTTTCGCTTTGGGCTTCGCGGCTGCGCTCACCGTCGCCGGCGCGGAATTCGCCGGCGAACTCGCCACCAACACCATCGGCCTGTCGGGCGCGGCGATCTTCGATCCCGTCAACAACACGCAGGGCGCTCTTCTCGCGTCGTTCATGCAGCTCATGACCGTGACATTGCTGCTCATCGCGGGCGGGCACATCGTGATGCTGCAGGCCGTTGCCCGCAGCTTCGAGGTGATGCCGATCGGCGCGCCGATCGCGATGGATCAGGGGTTCATGCCCCTCGCGAAAGCCGGCGCCACGATCTTCGCCAGCGGACTGCAGTTTGCCGCGCCGGTGATCGCGGCGATCCTGCTCACCAACCTCGCGCTGGCCATCCTCGGACGCGCCGCGCCGCAGCTGCAGATCATGAGCCTCGCCTTCCCGTTGCAGATCGGGATCGGGCTCATGGCCTTCGCGGGGTCGCTGGGCCTCGTCGTGCAGGCACTCGGTGGATGGTCGGAACAGTACGGCACCACCATGGACAGTTTTGTGCGGGCGGCCCACGTGGCCCCGGCACCGGCGACGGAGGCGCTGCGATAACGCCCCATGGCTGAGAACGAATCCGGCGAAAAGACCGAAGACCCAACAGGCAAAAAAGTCGACGACGCCCGCCAGGAAGGGCAGATCGCGAAGAGCGCCGAGTTCGTCACGGCCGCGTTCCTCCTCGGATCGCTGGCAGTCTTTTCGTTCACGGGCCCCATCTTGTGGCGCTTCCTGCTCGAGACCATGGGCGGCACACTCGCCACGGCCGCCGATGCATCCCGCGGCGGCATCGGAATGATCAGCTATCTCCAGGTCATGGGCTTCCGCATGATCGTGGCGATGATCGGCATGATGTGCGCGATGGCCGTGATCGCCGTGGGGGTGCAGGCAGCGCAGACGGGTGGGTTGCTCACGAGCAAGCCCCTCATGCCCAAGTTCTCACGCCTCAATCCGCTCAACAACGTCAAGCGCATCATCGGCGTGCAGGGGTGGATCGAGCTGGCCAAGGGACTGCTCAAGATGGGCATCGTGAGCTACGCGGTGTACCTCACGCTCGCCGATGCATGGCCAGACATTCAGGGACTGGCTCTCAACTCGTCGCCCGTCGCACTCATGGAGCTCGTGGAGAAGTACAGCTACGCGCTCCTCAAGAACGCCGGCTTGATGTTCCTCGTCCTCGCCGCCGCCGACTACGGCTGGATGCGCTGGAAGACGTTCGAGGATCTCAAGATGACGAAGCAGGAAGTAAAGGAAGAAATGAAGTCGCAGGAAGGGAACGCCG
>CAZNZG010000003.1:24070-42869 GCA_964577455.1 uncultured Gemmatimonas sp.
AGGTGAAGGGACGCCGCCGCCAGATTGGCCGCGAGCGCATTCGCCGCGCGATGTTCGCCAACGTGAAGACCGCCGATGTGGTGCTCGTCAATCCGACCCACATCGCCATCGCCATCAAGTACGACCCGGCCGTCGCGCCGGCGCCGTACATCGTCGCGCTCGGCGAACGCAAGGTCGCGCAGCGCATCAAGGAGCTGGCCTTCGCCCACGGCGTCCCCGTGATCGAGAACAAGCCGCTCGCCCGTGCCCTCATCAAGGTCGCGAAAGTGGGAACGATGATTCCAGTCGAGATGTATCTGGCCGTCGCGGAGGTGCTCGCCTTCGTGATGCGTCAGCGTGAGAAGTACGGCAACAGCTGGCGCGGCACGGCGGCCGCATGAGGACCCAGTCATGACCAGTGCCGCCCTCCCCATGACGCCAGGCACCGCCAAGCCGCGCATCGCCGAAATCGCCGTCGCCCTCGTGGTGGTGATGATTCTCGCGCTCATCATCGTGCCGCTGCCGCCGGTGATGCTCGACCTGTTCCTCGCCGCCAGCATCGGTTCGTCGCTGGTGGTGCTGCTCGTCGCGCTCTATACCACCAACCCGCTCGACTTCAGCAGCTTCCCGGCGCTGATCCTGCTCCTCACGCTCTTCCGCATCGGCCTCAATGTCTCGTCCACGCGTCTGATTCTCACCGAGGCGCACGCGGGCAAGGTCATCGAGGCCTTCGGGCAGTTCGTCATCGGCGGCAACTATGCCGTCGGTGTCGTCATCTTCCTCATCCTGATCGGCATCAACTTCATCGTCATCACCAAGGGTGCCGGGCGCATCGCCGAAGTCGCGGCGCGCTTCACCCTCGATGCGATGCCCGGCAAGCAGATGGCGATCGACGCCGACCTGTCGGCCGGCCTGATCGACGAAAAGGAAGCGCGCGTGCGTCGCGACGAGATCTCGCGCACCGCCGACTTCTACGGCGCCATGGACGGTGCCTCCAAGTACGTGAAGGGCGACGCGATCCTCGGCATCCTCGTGGTCGTGGTCAATATCGTGGGCGGCGTCTTCATCGGCGTCATCCAACGCGGCATGGACATCGGCAAGGCGGCCAGCACCTACACGATCCTCACCGTCGGTGACGGGATCGTGTCGCAGGTGCCGGCGCTCATCATCTCCACGGCTGCCGGTATCATGGTCACCGCGGCCACTAGCACCGACAAGATCGGCACAGTACTGAGCAACCAGCTCGGCGCGCAGCCCCGCGTGCTGTGGATCGTGGCTGGCGTGCTGGGGTCGTTCGCGCTCGTGCCGGGGATTCCGATGTTTCCCTTCCTCACCATGGCTGTTGTGGCAGCTGCGGTCGCACGATTCGCCGAGAAGGCGGAGAAGGAGCGGGAAGCCCTGGCGCTCGTGATGACGCCCGCGGCGAGCGGCGATGTAACGGACGCCCCGGCCGCCCCCGATCCCATGCAGGACCTCCTCCAGATCGATCCGATCGAGCTCGAAGTGGGTTATGCGCTCATTCCGCTCGTGGACGAGGGCCAGGGCGGCGATCTCCTCGAACGCATCTCGCTGCTGCGCAAGCAGGCCGCGCTCGAACTCGGCATCCTCGTGCCGCCCATCCGCATCCGCGACGACATTCGCCTCCCCGCCAACGAGTACGTCATCAAGCTGCGTGGCTCCGAAGTGGCGCGCGCCGAAGTACTGCCGCGCTTCCTCATGGCGCTCAACACCGGCGGCGTGGTGGCGGAGATCGACGGCATGGAAACGATCGATCCATCCTTCGGCATGCCCGCCAAGTGGGTGGCCGCCGCGCGTCGGGCGGAGGCCGAGGCACTTGGTTACGTGGTGGTGGAACCCACCACCGTCGTGGCCACGCACCTGCTCGAGACGCTCAAGGGCAGCGCCGCCGAACTGCTCGGCCGTCAGGAAGTGCAGGAGATGGTGGAAACGCTCAAGAAGTCGCACCCGGCGCTCGTCGAGGAGATCATCCCCGGCAAGGTGTCGCTCAGTGTCCTGCACCGCGTGCTGCAGCGCCTGCTGCGCGAGCGGGTCCCCATCCGCGACCTCGTCACGATTCTCGAAGCGATCGGCGATGGCGCCGACGCCACCAAGGATCCCGAAGCGCTCACCGAAGTCGTGCGCAAGTCGCTTACCAACGTCATCGCGCGGCTCTTCGCCGACCAGACGGGCACGGTGCGTGGAATCACGATCGGCGCACGCCTCGAAAGCGCCCTGCTCGGTCTCTTCTCGCCCCGCAGTGCCCAACCCAACGCACCGGTACTCACGCCGGAATCGCTCGCCGCGATGCTGCGTGACCTCAACAACCTCGCCACCACCTTCGCGGTGGATGGCCGTCCGCTGCCGCTCATCACGCCGCCGTCGCTGCGTGTGGGTGTGCGTCGCCTGATCGAACCTGTGCTGCCCAGCCTCCCGGTGGTCTCGCTCGCCGAGCTCCCCGCGCAGATCACGCTGAGCAGTGTCGCCACCTGGGAGATGACGAATGGCTGAACACCGGGCCTCCTTGCACACCGAGCGGTTCCGCGGTGCCGATCTGTCGCGCGTGGCCGATCGCGCCCGTCGTACGCTGGGCGACGACGTCATGATCCTCCACACGCGCACGGTGCGCGACGGTGGGGTGCCCATGGTGGAAGTGCTGGCCGCCCCCAGCTTCGCGATCGACCGCGTGCGCGCGCGTCTGCAGCCCGATCCGCTCCCGCCGACCCTGCGGAACGCCGACGGCCGCCCGTACTGCATCGCGCTCGTGGGCCCCACCGGCGCCGGCAAGACGACCACCGCCGCGAAGCTCGCCGTGCGTCGCGGCATGTTCGGCGGCGCGCGCCCCGGGCTGCTCACCATCGATACCTACCGCGTGGGGGGCATGGAGCAGCTGGCCACGTACGCTGACCTCGCCGACGTGCCCTTCGAAGTGGTGTACGATGCGCGCGAAATCGACGGGGCCATGAAGCGCCTGTCGCAGTCGTGCGACGTGATCATCGTCGACACGCCGGGACGTAGCCCCGCGAGCGCCGAGCTCACGGAGCGGTGGCGTTCACTGCTCGACGCCATTGCTCCCGACGAAGTGCACCTCGTGCTCCCGGCCTCGCTGCGCGCCGACCTCGCGGTCGACATTGGCCGGGCGTACGCGACCTCGCGCACGCATTGCGGTGCCACGCACCTGCTCATCTCCAAGCTCGACGAAGTGCCGCGCGAGCGTGGCGTCACCGATCTGGCGCTGTCGCTCGAGATGCCCACCCGCTGGATCACCGACGGTCAGGATGTGCCGGCCGACCTCAAGCCGGGCGTGCCGCGCCTGCTGCGCACGATGGGGCTCGCCGCCGACGCCGAAGCCGACTGGATGCCGGCCTGATGCCCATGCTCATGTCTCCCCCGCGCGGCACGTCCGCGCTCTCACAAGCCGACGCCCTGCGCGCCGCACGGCACGGAGCCGGTGGTGAGGGCGGAGGTCCCCCCACGCTGCTCGTGGCCAGTGGCCGCGGCGGCAGTGGCACCACGCTGCTCTCCGCGCTGCTGGCCATGGCCGCCGCCGGCGAGGGGGTGCGGGTGCTGCTCATCGATGCCGACGATTTCGTGGGGAGCCTGGCGCTTACCCTCGGGGTGAAGCCGCGCGCCAGCTGGACGGACCTGCGCGGTGGTCGCGCCACGCCAGCCGATGTGGCCACGCCCGTCAGCACGACGCTCACACTCGTGGCCGGCGGCGCCCCGATGCTCGGCGGTGATTCCACACCGATGAACGCGGCGGAGCGGAAAGCTTGCATGCGCCGTCTCAGTTCACTCGCCGATCAGGCCGACCTCGTCGTGGTCGACTGCGGCGCTCGCCTCGACAGTGTGCTGTCGGCGATCACGCCGCACGCCAACGAGCAGCTGCTGGCGGTCTCCGCGGGCAGCGATCCGGTGGGGCTCGCCGCCACGTTCGCCCTGTGCAAGGCGGTGAACCAGCGACACCGTGCCCTTCCGGTGGACGTACTCGTCAATCGTCACGAAGGGAGCGAAGCCGCTCGCTGCTTCGACGCCATCGACGCCGGTGCCCGTCAGTTCCTCGGACTCACACTGCGCCTGGCCGGCGCCATTCCGGCCGATTCCACGCTCGATGCTGCTCTGCGCGCCGGGATGCCGTTCCCCGACGCGGCCGCCGGATCGCCAGCCGCTGTCGCTGCTCACGACGTCGTGATGCGCGCGTTGGCAAACCGCCCCCTCCCTCGCCCCGGTATTTGATCGTGTCTTACGCCACCATTTCAGGTTCAGGATCCGTCGCCATGAATGCGAAGCTCTGGCAGTCTTACCAGGCTGGCAACCAGACCGCCCGTGATCGTCTCCTCGAGGAGCATCTCGGCCTGGTTCACCATGTGGCGCGACAGGTGTCGCGGACGCTGGCGGTACGTGCCGACTTCGACGAACTCGTGAGCGCGGGCACGATCGGGCTCATGACGGCGCTCGAGGGCTTCGATGCCTCGCGCGGCCTGGCCTTCAGCACCTTCGCCGCCCCGCGCATCCGCGGCGCGATCCTCGACGAGCTGCGCAAGCAGGATCACGTCCCCCGCTCCATCCGCCGCAAGACCCGCGAAATCACGGCGGCGCGAGAGGCCTACCAGCGCCTGCACGGCCGCGCGCCGGAAGATCGTGAGCTCGCCGAGCAGCTGGGCGTGGACCTTGACACGCTGTGGCGCTGGCAGGCCGACGTGGAAGGCGCGCACCACATTCCGCTCGACCGGGCGCCCGGCGACCGTGAGACCACCGCGCCCGTTCCGGCCGAGGTACTCACCAGCGAAACCGAAAGTGGCGTGGAAGACTCGCTCACGCACGAGCAGGAAGTGGCGCACCTCAAGGACGCGATTCTGCGTCTCAAGGAACAGGAGCGGGTGGTGCTGTCACTCTACTACTTCGAAGAGCTGAAGCTGCACGAGATCGCCAAGGTGCTCGAGCTCACCGAAAGCCGGGTCTCGCAGATCCGGAGCAAGGCGCTCAGCAAGCTGCGCACCGAGCTCAAGCCGCTGCGCGACGACGCCTGAGCCGCGGCAGACGATCGATGATGTTGTCGAAGCAGTTCAAGGAAGGCATGCAGCTGGCCGCGTTGGGGATCGGTGTCACGATCCTCGGCCTCGTGGTGGGCGCGTTCCTCATGTCCCCGGCCGTGTCACGGGAGCAGCGCCTGATCGCACTCGTGGCGCTCGGTGGCGCGGCCACGCTGGTGCTGCTCCTCGAGGGCGCGACCCGCGCAGTCGCCATGATCCGTCGCCGGACCGGCCCCCGCGACGCCCGCCGCACCGCGATGGTCTCCCGCCCCGCCACCGCCGCCCCGCCACAGGTGGTCCTGGCCCAGCGGAGCCACAAGACCCCCAAGACCGTGCAGGCGCTCGCCGCCGCCGGCGCCCCGCGCACCGAGATCGCCTGGAAAACCGGGCTCCCGGTGGATGCGGTCAACATGCTCCTCGAGCTCAGAAGCCACTGAGAACAGCGAAAGGAAAAATGGAAAAAAGGGAAAGGTCACCCTCACCCCTTTCCCTTTTCCCCTTCCCCTTTCCGCCGTTTCCCCCTTCTCCCCTCGGCAATCCCGTCCCCTCCGCCCCCCCACCGGCACGAATTGCCGTGCCGCGGGCCCGCGACGACGGCGGCATGTTTTTCCGATGCCACCTTGTAAGTTACTACAATTAAACACGTTACGTGATTTCTTCGCGGTCGGGCCAGCTTTGGCCCGACCGTTGCTTTTACCCCTGGTGAGTTCGTGTCCCCTTTTCCCGACCACGACATGCCAGGTCCCGTCCAAACCAACGGAATGAGCAGTGCCGCCGCCGCGCTCCAGATGCTGGAACGCCGGCAGGCCGTGCTGGCCAATAATCTCGCGAACGCCTCCACCAAGGGCTTCAAGGCCGAAATGGCGTTCTCGAGGATGATGGGCAACGCGCTCGCCGCGACCGACACGGCGATCGACCTCACCCCCGGTACGCTCACGCAGACGCACAACCCCTTCGACCTCGCCGTCGATGGCCAGGGCTTCTTCGTGGTGCAGACGCCGAACGGCGAGCGGTTCGTCCGCGACGGCAGCTTCCGGCTCGACGAACAGCGTCGCCTGGTCGACGAAAAGGGGAACGCCGTGCTGGCCGACGGCGGACCGATCACGATCCCGCAGGGACAGGTGGAGATCGACGCCACCGGCATGATCGCGGTCAACGGCAAGCCGCTCACGCGGCTCCGCCTCGAGCGCGTTACCGACGGCACCGCATTGCAGCATGAAGGGGGCACGATGTTCGTCCCCGATGCCACCCGCACCGCCATGGCGCCAGAGCAGCGCAAGGTGCGTCAGGGGTTCCTCGAGGAATCCAACGTGAACTCGCTCACCGCCATGACCGACATGCTGAGCGTGCTGCACCGCTATCAGGCCGCCCAGAAGACGTTGTCCACCATCGACGCGGTGCGCGGCATCGCGGTGACCGATCTCGCCAAGCCCGTCTAACGGACTCCAGGAACCGACCATGAATCCCGCACTCCGCGCCGCCGCCACCGGCATGATGGCGCAGCAGACCCGCACCGAAGTCATCGCCAACAACCTCGCCAACGTGAACACCGCCGGCTTCAAGCGGAGCCGTGCACAGTTCGAGGATCTGCTCTACCAGACCATCCAGGGCACGCAGGTCGTCGGCAACACCGAGGCGGAAACGCTCCCCGCCATTCAGGTGGGCCGCGGCACGCGCCTGTCCGGCGTGCAGCGCCTGCACGAGCAGGGGCCGATCGAGCAGACCGGACGGAATCTCGATGTGGCCATCGAAGGCGAAGGCTTCTTCCAGGTGCAGCTCCCCAATGGCGAGCTGGGATACTCGCGTGACGGCAGCTTCCAGATCAGCGACCAGGGAGTGCTCGTGACCACCGCGGGCTACACGGTGCAGCCGCCCATCCGCGTACCGGTCGACGGCGCCGAACTCACCATCTCCAACGCCGGTGTGGTCACCGTGCGTCGCGGCAACGACATCATCCCGCAGGAGATCGGTCGCATCGAACTGGCGCGCTTCGCCAATCCGAGCGGCCTCCTCAACCTCGGTCAGAACCTCCTCGCCCCCACCACCGCCAGCGGACAGCCGGTCATCGGCTTCCCCAACGACGAGGGCATGGGGCGCCTGCAGCAGGGCAGTCTCGAAGGGTCCAACGTACAGATCGTGCAGGAGATGGTGGAGATGATCGCGGCGCAGCGCGCCTACGAGATCAACTCCAAGTCCATCAAGACGGCCGACGAGATGGGCCAGATCGCCAACAACATCGTCAACTGAGCCGACCGACCATGTCCGCCCTGTTCGTGCGCTCGCTCATCGTGGTGGCCATGCTGGCCGGCAGTGCCGTCGTGCTTCGCGCACAGGCCCTGTCGACCACGGCACAGCCGTCCGCGACCGGCGTGCTGCGCGGCGATCAGCGGCGCGTGTCGCTCACCGTGGCCACCCGCGCGATCGCGCGCGGCGAAGTGCTGCAGACGAGCGACATCGCCCGCGCGGATACGGTCATCATCTGGCGCTGGAACGGGCTCGCCCCCGACACCACGCCCGCGCTCCCCGGGTGGGTGGCGCGTCGCCCCATCGCCGCCGGTGAGGTACTGCGTGCACCGGCCGTATCACCGCCGCCGGTCATCGAGAGCGGGGCCACCGTGAAAGCCATCTGGCAGGACGGCCCCCTCACTCTCGTGATCAATGGCGTGGCCACGAATTCCGCGATCGCCGGCGCCCCTGTGGGCGTGCGGATCGATCGCTCCCGCCGGCTCGATGGCGTTGCCGTCGCGCCGAACACCGTTCGCCTCCGCTGAGACAAGGATGTCACGTCAGCGCTTTGCCCTCCTCGCCGTATCGGCACTCTCCCTGACGCCGCTGCGCGTCGGTGCCCAGGCGGCTCCGCCAGCCGGTACGCCGGCCACTGGCGCCCAAGCCGCCAACACGGCCACCCCGCCCACGGCCGCTCAGACCGCGCCCGCCGTGCTGGCCCGCGGCTCGTGGGTCGCCGATCGACGCCAGTTCGCCGTGGGCGACGTCATCACCGTGCTGATCGACGACTACACGATCTCGACGGCGGTCAAGGAGAACCTTGCGCAGGATACGCGCAACCGGAATCTCGGCCTCGGGGCGAGACTGCCCAGTACGTCGCAGAACGTGAACATCGACTCGCGCAACAATGCCGATCAGACGCAGCGAGGACAGGCGCGGCGCGAGAACCGCTTCCAGAACGAGATGAGTGTGCGGGTCGTCTCCGTGGGCGCCAACGGCCTGCTGCAGGTCAAGGGCACCAAGAAGATCGACGTGGACCGGCAACTGCAGGACATCGTCTTCACCGGCTGGCTGCGCGCGCACGACGTCTCGGTGACGAACGTGATCGAGTCGAGCCGCGTGGCCGATGTGCAGCTGGGCTACGCCTCGCCGGGCACCCTCGGAAAACCCAAGCAGGGCATCGTCAGCAAGGTGCTCGGAGTGGTCTGGCCATGACCTCGTCTCTCATCTTCACGCTCTTCGCGCACATGATCGCCCGGCAGACGGCGCGCGCTGTCCGTACGCTCGCAGCGGCCACCATCCTGCTGCTGCTCATGCCGTCGGTGGCGTTCGCGCAGAACGACATCCGGATTCGCGACGTCACCTCCCCCGAGGGCGCGCTTCCCGTGCGACTCGTGGGCTACGGCCTCGCGGTGGGACTCGACAACACCGGTGATCGCGCGATCGGCGGACAGACCGGTGGCCCCACGGTGCAGAGCGTCATCAACATCCTGCGCCGTTTCAACATCGAAGTCCCTGCGGATCTCATGCGCATGCGCAATGTGGCCGCCGTGCTGGTGACCGCGGAGGTCTCACCGTTCCTCCGCGCCGGGGGCCGCTTCGAGGTGCAGGTGTCCAGCATGGGCGACGCGCGCTCGCTGCGCGGCGGCACGCTGTTCATGACACCGCTCGTCGCCGATCCCAACGGACCGCCGCTCGCGTCGGCACAGGGATCCCTCCTGGTGAGCCAGGGCGGGTCGACCACCCGCTTCCAGCCCACCCACGAAACCGCGGCCCGCATTCCCACCGGTGGTGTGCTCGAGGCCGACCTGCCCCGCCCCACGATCGCCGCCACGTCGCGTCTCCTGCTGCGTGAACCCGATCTTGGCACCGCCACGAAGATCGCCAACGCCATCAACGGCGCGATGGGCGAGAAGACCGCCACGGTCGAGGACGAAGGCTCGGTCATCGTGACGCTCGCCGACTCGGTGCAGAAGCCGGTCGCGATGGCGAAGATCCGCGAGCTCTCCATCACCGCCGAAGCCCGGTCGCGCATCATCATCGACGGCCGCGACGGCACCGTGGTGGCCGGCGGCGACATGGTCGTGGGTGCCGCCACGGTCAGCCACGGCGCCATCACCCTCGCCATCGGCAACCTGGCGCCCAATGACACGGCCGCCATTCCGGGCAGCGTCCGTCTGCCGGCCGGTATTCCGGTGCAGCGCGTCGCCTCGGCCCTGCACGCGGTCCAGACACCAGCCAGTGAAATCGCGGCGATCTTCGCCGCCCTGCGCGAAGTGGGCGCCGTGACGGCGGAGATCATCGTCCGATGATCGACCCGATCACCTCCCGCGGGGCACTGGCCATCACCAGTGTCACGCCGGCCAAACCGTCGCTGCCACCCATCGACGCGGCCACCGACCAGAAGCTCCGCGAGTCCGCAAAGCAGCTGGAAGGGTTGTTCGTCCAGCAGCTCTTCAAGGCGATGCGGGAAACCGTTCCACAGCAGGACGGCATCGTTTCAGGAAGCGCCGGTGAAGACATGTTCACCGGACTACTGGATCAGCACCTAGCTGCCGAAACTCCCAGCCAATGGGAGGGCGGCCTCGCCGAAGCTGTCTACCGTCAGATGCGAGGCCGCGTTGCGGCCGAGCCGTCCCAGTCGCCTTCAAGCTCCACGACCCGCTGATGTCGCCCACGCCTTTGTACGCAACCGAAACGGCCCCACGCGTCGGACTGCAGCCCACGGCGTTGCTCAATGCGTTGCACGACGCCTTGGTCAGCGAGCGTCGACTGCTGGATGACCTGATCGGCCAGATGCGCCGCCAGCGCGAGGCGGTCAGCCGTGACGATATCCAGGGGGTCGACGACAGCACCTTCGCCACGCACCGCATTCTCGCCACACTCGGCCAGGCCCGTCAGCGCCGTCGTCAGCTCAACGTGCTGCTCGGCGGCAGCGAGGAAATGACGCTCCGGGAGGTCGAGGACCTCCTCGGCGATCTCGTTGACGACCGGTTTCGCGAAGCCCGCCAGCGCCTGCAGCAGGCCGCCGACGTCCTCACGCGCGAAGTGGGCATGAACCGCAAGCTGCTGCGCGAAGCGCTCACCAACACGGACCAGCATGTGCGCACGCTGGTGGGCGCGCCGACCACGCCCGCCACCTACGCCACGGAAGGTCAGGTGCCGCCCACCCCCGGCGCCCCTCGCGGCGTGCTGCTCAACCGCACGGTCTGACCATGAGCTCCGGCCTGTTCAGCATCGCGCGCTCGGCGCTCCTCACGCACCAGACGGCGCTCCAGACGATTTCGCAGAACGTGGCGAACGCGGAGACGCCCGGCTACTCGCGTCAGGAAGCCGTGCTGTCGGCGAACACGCCGGTGCGTTTCCCCTTCGGCAGCGTCGGCACTGGCGTCAGCGTCACCACGATCGCCCGCAAGCGCGACGTACTCCTCGATGAGTCGTTCCGCTCCGCCAACACGCTGTCAGGTGACGCGAGCATGCGTCGGGATCTGCTCAGTCAGCTCGAGTCGGTATTCGGCGAGCCGAGCGAAGCGGGCATGGCCAACGCGCTTGATCAATTCTGGAACGCATGGAGTGATCTCTCCGCGAACCCCGGCAGCCTTGCCGCCCGGGCCGTGGTGCAGCAGCGCGGCCGTCAGCTGGGGCAGCTGTTCAACGAGTACGACACGCAGCTCACGACGATCCGCGGCAGTACGCTCGAGCGCCTCGACAATACCGTGGACCGCATCAACGCGCTGGCGTCTCAGGTAGCGGAACTGAACGTGCGCATCGTGGGGGCCGAGTCGGGCGGCAATACCGCCAACGACCTGCGCGACATGCGCGACCTCAAGCTCGACGAGCTCTCGAAGGTCGCCGGTACCCGCGTGGTGCCGCAGCCCAACGGTAGCGTCTCGGTCCTGATCGGCAACTCCATGCTCGTCGAGGGCGACACCGCCACGCCGTTGACGGTGCAGATGGAAGTGCCCAATCCGCTGCCGGCCACGCCGCTCACCGACGTGCCGGTGCGTATCCGACTTGGCAATTCCGTCGATCGCCTCGCGCCGCTGGGCGGAGAGCTGTCGGCGATGGTGGACGTGCTCAACAAGGAAATCCCCGGTGCGCGCGGTCGCCTCGACGCGATGGCCGCGCAGGTGGTCGACGAGGTGAATACGATTCACCGGAGCGGCTTCACCTTCAGTGGTAACACCATTCCGGGCACCGCCGCGGGCAATTTCTTCGATCCGGGCACGGTCGCAGCCCCCGTGACGGCCGCGAGCATGAAGCTGCTCACGGCGGTCGCGAACGATCCCGCCAGGATCGCGGCCTCGGGCAACGCCAGCGGCCCGACCGACAACTCCGTCGCGCAGCAGATCTCCTCGCTCCGGTCACTCGAGGGCACCGTGTCGTGGACCGGGCCCGACGGCGCCACCGAAACGGGCTCCTTCCTTGGCTTCTTCCGCGGCCTGGTCACGCGGCTCGGCATCCAGACGTCGTCCGCCACCGACAATGCGGCGGTGGCGGAGGGGCTGCTCACGCAGGCCGACCTCCGGCGTCAGTCGGTGAGTGGCGTCAATACGGACGAAGAACTCGTCAACATGCTGCGCGTGCAGCAGTCTTATCAGGCGGCCACGAAAATGATCAAGGCCGCCGAAGAGATGCTGGACACCCTGATCAGCCTGGTCTGACGATGCTCATTCTCGGACGTCGCGAAGGCGACTCGATTCTCATTGACGGTGGCATTCGCATCGTGGTCGTCTCCTGTGACCGCGGCGGCGTGCGCATTGGCATCGAAGCACCAAGCACCGTGAAGATCCTGCGCGGCGAGATCGCCGAGCAGGTCGCGCAGGAAAACCAGCGGGCGGCCTCCGCACCGCTCGGGGGCGAGTGGCTCGCAACCCTCGGTGCCCCCATGACGGGCACATCCCCGACGGGCACGCCCATAACGGGCACGCCCGTTGCGCCGGTGTCCCCACCACCGGCGGCGGACGCCTCCGCCTGATGTCATCCCGTACGCCGTCGCGACGCCTGCAAGGTGAGCAACCGGAACGCGCAGCCATCCGCATCCGGCTGCGCGCGCCCATGGCTCTGCTCGAGCAGCCAATCGATGGCGTGCAGATCGTCGCCCGCACCGGTGTCCGCCTGCGGACGTTCGGGGCGTGCCGTGCATTCGACGTGGTCACCGTCCACGCGCAGCGTCACCACCACCGCCCCGTCACCGAGGCGGGCGGCGGCCAGCAGCGCGACCGTCATCGCGTGCGTGACCGCGCCGGGCTCGGCGCGCACCGGAAGCACATCGCCCTCCGAGGCCACGACAACCGCCCGGCCACGCATGATCGGATGCTCCTCCGCCAGTCGCCGCGCCTGTTCCACCGCATCGGTGAGCAGCATCGGCTCCAAGGCGGCGTCGGCCCGACGGGGAAGCTGGCGAACCAGCTGCAGCAGCCCCTCGAGCCGGTCGGCATCGCTCCGCATCCCCTCGATGAACCGCGGATCGGGCACCATGCCCGCTTCGAGCACGCCGGCCGCTGCCGCCACGGTCGCCATGCGATTGCTGATGGCATGTGCCAACCCGCGCAGCAGTTCGTCATGAATGGAGAGCCATCGTTCCGCCCCGATTGGGTGCGGCGGCTCGCCGCTTTCTGAATTTCTCACTCGAACCCCGGAACGTCTCGCGTGTTCGTCATCATCGGATTGGTCGTCGTATTCGGCTCGGTCATCGGTGGCTATGTCATGCACCATGGCAAGGTAGCCGTACTGTGGCAGCCGACTGAGTTCATCATCATCGGTGGGGCCGGCCTCGGCGCCCTCGTCATCGCCAACCCGCCGGCGGTGCTGAAGGGGTGCATTCAGCATCTGCTCGGCCTGCTCAAGCCCAACCCGTACGGGGCCAAGGCCTACGCGGAATTGCTGCAGGTACTCTACGAGGTGTTCCAGAAGGCCCGCAAGGACGGCCTCGTGGGGCTCGAGTCGCACATCGAGGAGCCCGAGAAGAGCGACATCTTCCAGAAGTACCCGTCGTTCATGGGCAACCACCATGCCGTCTCGCTGCTCTGTGACACGCTCAAGGTGCTGCTCACCGGTACGGTCGAAGACCACAATCTCGCCGACATTCTCGACGTGGATCTCGAGAAGCATCACCACGAACAGATGCTGGTGCCCCACGCCGTCACCACCGTCGGCGACGCGATGCCCGGGTTCGGCATCGTGGCCGCCGTACTCGGCGTCATCATCACGATGGGCTCGATCGGTGGCGCGGCCTCCGAAATCGGCAACAAGGTCGCCGCGGCACTCGTGGGCACATTCATCGGCATTCTCCTGGCCTACGGCGTCTTCGGACCGATCGCCAAGGCCATGGAAACGCGCATTCATGCGGAACACGACTACATGCTGTGCATCCGCACCGCCCTGCTGTCGTTCGCCCGTGGCGATGCGCCCATGACCGCCGTGGAGTTCTCGCGCCGCAACATCGAGCCGCACGAGCGCCCCAGCTTCACCGAACTCGAAGAGCTCACGCGGAAGAAGGCCGCGTAATCCATGGCAGCCCGCGGCGGAAAGAAGATCGTCATCGTCAAGAAGAAGGTCGCCGGTGGTGGCGGACACCATGGCGGGTCATGGAAGGTCGCGTACGCCGACTTCGTGACCGCCATGATGGCCTTCTTCATGGTGATGTGGATCCTCGGCATGGATGACAAGACGAAGCAGGCCATCGAGGGCTACTTCGCCAACCCCGTGGGCTACAAGAAGGGATTCGGCGCGGGCTCGAGCCCGCTCAGCCAGGGGAGTGCACCCAATCCCATTCAGAAAACCCCGATGCGCATGATCGTGCGCAGCAGTGAGCAGCGGCAGTTCGAGACACTGCGCACCTCGATCCTCGAAAAACTCGCGGCCAGCGATTCGCTCAAGCGCCTCAACGCCCAGGTCGACGTGCAGGTCACGCGCGAGGGGTTGCGCATCGAGCTCGTCGAATCCGGGCGCGGTGACGTGTATTTCCCGCTCGGCTCGGCGCGCATGAACACGGCGACCATGCTCACACTCCAGTTGGTCGGCGCGGAGCTCGCCACGATCGACCACCCGGTCGCCCTCGAGGGGCATACCGATGGTGCCAAGTTCGGTCAGGATGCCGCCTACACCAACTGGGAGCTGTCCACCGATCGGGCCAACGCGGCGCGCCGCGTGCTGCAGTCGGCTGGCGTGGCACCGGACCGCGTGGCCGAAGTGCGTGGTTACGCCGACACCAAGCCACGCGTGCCCGACGATCCGCTCGCTCCGGCCAATCGCCGCATCTCCATTCTGCTGCCCTTCTCCGAGAACCCGGAACGCGCGGGCAGCGCCGAGGCGCTCGCGACCTCGAAGCGTGATTCGATGGTCACCAACATCGCGCAGCCGATGCAGAAGGCCTACTGAGCTACGTCGAGACCTTCGACAACCGATCGTTGGCCCAGCTGACCGCTTCTGCGTAGAGGCTGGACAGGGCCACGTCGGCGGTGAGCGTGTCCACGAGCGGCCAGTCGGCCTGCTCGTAGGCATCGGCGAGCATCAGCACCGGCGCATGCGGCCCGGTACCATCGAGCAGCGCGGCGCGCACGTCTTCGGTGACCGGCAACCGCTCCAGGACCTGCGCCATTGGTTGGCCGAGCAGCGTGTCCATTTTGGACAGCAGTCCCACCAGAAAGCGCGCCGCCGGATCACCGCTGGCACCGCGCGCGGTGACACTTTCGCAGAAGCGGCCGCGCACGAGCGCGTCGATGACCGCCTCGTGCGCCACCGGACTGCGCGAGCCCACGCTCGCCACGAGCATGATCAGCACCCAGCGCGACAGCGCCTCACGACCGATCATGCGGATCGCGTGCGGGATCGAATCCACGTTGCGCCCGCCGAAGCTCGCGGAGTTCACGATGCGCAGCAGCGTGAGCGACAGCGAGGGATGACTGCGGAACGCTTCCTCCAGGGCACAGTCGGTGGCATCGGGGTCGCTCAGCAGTGCCATGATCTGAAAGACCGTGGCGTGTTGCACGTTCACCGAACGCCCATCGAGCGTTTCGGGACGGCTGAACACGTACCCCTGGAACATCGTGAACCCCACCTCGGTGGCGAGCGCGAGCACCTCGGGCGTTTCGATGCGCTCCGCCAGCACTGCGAGCCCCTGTGTCTTGAGGCGGGCCACCAGCGGCCCCAGGTCGCGAAGATCCGGATGATCGAGGACATCGATCTTGATGATCTTCACGTACGGCAACAGCGGCTCGAGTGAGGGACGCCCATCATAGTCGTCGAGTGCCAGCGTGTAGCCCTCGGCCACGGCACGCGCACAGGCGTCCACCACCGCGGGGGTCCCATCGACCGTCTCGAGCAGTTCGAGGACCACGGCACGCGGATCGAAGATCTTGTACAACTCGCCGAGCAGATGCTCTTCGGTCACGTTCACGAACGCCGTCGTACCCGCCGTCAGTCGATCGAGACCGATCGACAGCAGCGCGTGCAAGGCCGTATCGCCGCACATGAGCGCCTGCGAGACACCACCCACGTATGCCTGCGTCGCATTCCCGTTCGCGCGGTACAGCAGTTCGTACGCCACCCGTCGATGCGCGGCATCGAAAATCGGCTGGCGCGCGATGAACACGTGCTGTGCTGTGGGTGGCGGAGTTACATCGACGTCGGAGACGCGCATGCCGTGGGGAGTGGAAAGCGGGAACGCGGAGCCAACAGGAGCGTACTGTTCATCAGCACAGCGCCCGTCCAAAACCATGGCGCAAGAACCCACTTTGCGAATATCGTCCGTTCCATGAATCAACTTCACCGCAGCGGTGCCCCGTCCATGCTGGAAGCACCTGTGCCGTACCGCGCCCGGATGTCCATGCTGTGGCCGGCGCTCTGCCTGACGGCCGCCGGACTGGTGGCCGGCTGTCGTGACGGCGGCGACAGCGGTCGCCAGGAGCGCGATGCGGCGTTGACCGCCGACTCGGCACTGGTGCGCGACCTGACCCTTGCCGCTTCGGCCACGTCGCAGGTGGCGATCGGCGACACCGCGGTGGCGACGCCCGCCGGCGCCACGCCGGAGCCGAAGCCGGAGCCTGCGCCAGCACCGGCTTTGCGTCCGGCACCGGCACCACCACCGGCGGCGCCGCGGCCACGCCCCGTGCGACCCACCGCTCCCGCACCGGCGGCCCAATCCGCACCGGTCCAGGCCACCGCGGCGATCGCCGCATCGGCCGCCGGGCCGACTCCGGCAGCGGCCCCGTCCTCAGCCCCCGCGACAGCCGACGCCCCATCCGAAGGGAGACGACGTGGGCTCGCCGCCGGTGTACAGTTGAGCGGCGCCACCAATGCCCCCATCTGCAGCATCGCCAACCGCCCCGGGGACCGGTTCGTGGTATCCCTCGGACAGACGGTGACCGGCCCCGATGGCGCTACGCTCCCCGCCGGGACGCCGGTGCTGGTGGAGGTCGCCCAGGCACCGACCGAGGGGGAATTCGCCTTCCGTCTGCGGGGGGTCCAGATCGACGGGCAGTTTGTCCCGGCGGAAGGGGCGGTGCGTATCGCCGAGGGGCCGATGACCGAGCGGAAGGTGTCGAAGGGGGGCAGCGATCAGGGCAAAGTCGTGACCGGCGCCATTATCGGCGGCATCCTCGGTCGGGTCATGGGTGGGGGAACGCGCGGCGCCGTGATCGGTGCCGCCGGAGGTGCGGCGGCAGGTACCGTGGCCGCAGCCCGCAACACCACCACCGAGCGCTGTCTCGCCGCCGGTGCCATCTTGTCCACCACACTGACTGCACCACTCGTCTTTCCCTGAACCTCAATGCCGCGGTCTTCGTGATCGACGTTTCCGGTTATTCCAAGCTGTACGGCGACATGGTCGCAGTCCGGTCGCTCTCCTTTCACGTGGCGCCGGGCGATGTGCTCGGACTCGTGGGCCCGAATGGTGCCGGCAAGACCACGACGCTGCGCGCCCTGGCGGGCATTCTGCAACCGACTTCGGGGAGCATCCGCATTGCCGGCGTGGACCTGCAGCAGGACCCGGTCGCGGCCAAGGCGCGGCTCGCCTTCATCCCCGACGAGCCGCAGCTGTTCGATTACCTCACCGTCACGGAGCACCTGCATTTCGTGGCGCGGCTGTACGGCGTACCCGATGCCGCCCCGCGCATTCCGACACTCCTCGACGAGCTCGAACTCACCGCCAAGAAGGACGCGCTCCCCACGGAGCTCTCGCGCGGCATGAAGCAGAAGCTGGCGATCGCCTGCGGTCTGTTGCATCGGCCGGCGGCGGTGCTCCTCGATGAACCGCTCACAGGACTCGATCCGGTGGGCATCCGGCGCATGAAGGAGACGATCGCGGCCCGTGCCCGTGAGGGCACCGCGGTGATTCTCAGCTCGCACCTGCTGCACCTGGTGGAAGAACTGTGTACGCGCCTCCTTGTGATTCGTCGCGGGGAGATGGTGGCGTTCGGCACGATCGAGGAGATCGTGGCCGCGCGCCCGGAGCTGGCCGGGCGGACTCTCGAGGAAGTGTTCATTGCACTGACCGGCGACGATGTCATCGCTGGCACCTGAGCTCTCCCCCCAGCCGTTGACGGTTCCCCCGCCGGTGCCCATGCGTCGCCCGGCACCGGCGCGCGCCATGCTGTATCTGTATTGGCACGCCTTCGTGAACCGCCTGCGCTCGCAGGCGTTGCGCGCCCGTAGCCCGCGCTACCTCGTGGCCGTGCTGCTTGGTGCCCTCTACCTCTGGTGGGCGCTGTTTCGAAACACCCGCGAGGGGAGCGCCCCGCTCAACACGCTCCTCCTCTCCGATGTCACGCTGATCGTGGGCAGTGCGGTGCTGCTGCTGTTGTCGGCACGCTGGTGGCTGTTCGGCGCCGATCGCAGCGCCCTCGCCTTCACCCCCGCCGAAGTCCAGTTCCTCTTCAGCGCCCCGATCACCCGACGCGGCCTGGTGCACACCAAGTTGCTGCGCATGCAGCTCGCGATCTTCGTGAACACGATCGTGTTCAGCGTGATCTTTCGTGGCGACGCCACGCAGCTCGCCACCTGGGAGCGCGCCGTGGGATGGTGGATACTCTTCTCCACGCTCGCCATGCACCGCGTGGGCGCGTCCATCGTACGGGCCAGTGCGATCGAGCACGGCAACGCCGGACGCCGCCGCGCGATCATCCCCATCGCGGTCTTTTCGGTGCTCATCGCTGCCGTGGTGTACGGCATCGTGGCCGACTGGACCGTCCTGCGTGCGGCCAGCGTGAGTGGCGTCAAGGGACTCGTCACCTCGGTCTCCGCAGCGCTGCAGGCGCCCGTCCCGGCGGCAGCATTGCGGCCGGTGCAGATGATCCTCGACCCGATCATGACCGCCGGCACTCCGGCCTGGGCCATGAGCCTCGTCTGGGGGCTCGCCGTGGTACTCGTGCACTACCTGTGGATCATTCGCCTCGACCACGCCTTCGAGGAGGCCGCCGTCGAGGCCACCGCGTATCGTGCCGAGGTGCTGCAGCGCTTCCGCGCCTCACAAATGGGACAGGCGCGCTCCAAGAAGGGGAAGCTCGTCAAGGTCCCGTCGCTCTCGCTGCAGGGGCGGCCCGAGGTGGCCATCGCCTGGAAGA
>CAZNZG010000004.1:0-42840 GCA_964577455.1 uncultured Gemmatimonas sp.
CGCGAATGGCGCGGCGCGAATGGCGCGGCGCGAATGGCGCGGGAACCCGCAGATTTGCTTGAGATATCCCGCGGCATCTCGGCGCGGCGACGTATAGATTGTCCTCCGTACTCTTACGGAGATTCAAGGTCCATGCGCTCATATCTCGCCGCCGCCCTCGTGGCCACCACTGCGCTGCTCGCCTGCGCCCGCGCGCAGCAGGAAGCCGCCGTGGCCACCGCCACACCGGTCGCGGCACCCGCTGGCACCGCGCCCGCCGCTCCCACGCCGCGTCGCCAGCCGGTGAGCCCCATGAAGCTCGACACCGTGCGCAAGGAGGCCATCGCGACCCTCATGGCCACACTCAAGGGGCGCGAGAACGAGCCCGCCGGCGTCGTCTTCAAGAACGTGAAGCTGCACAAGGACATGCCGGTGAAGGAGTTCCTCACCATGATGGACGAGCAGTACGGGCGCGGCCTCAGCTTCGCGTGCACCAACTGCCACATGGACAACGGCGATTACGCCAGCGATGAGCGCAAGAACAAGGTCATTGCGCGCCAGATGGAACGCATGCAGCGGGACATCGACAGCAAGTACATCGCGAAGGTCAAGCAACTCGACGATCCGCGCCCCAAGACCACCTGCGTGATGTGCCACCGCGGTACGACCCACATGCCCAACACCATGGATGTGCCCGCTGCACCGGTCCCCCAGCGCAAACGCTGAGCGATCAGTCGAGCCGCAAGCGCATCACACAGTCACGCTGCACATCGGAGCCCAGACGAAATGTCTGGGCTCCGACCGTTTCGTAGCCAAGCTTCTCGTAAAAGCGGATGGCTCGGGAATTGCGCTCCCACACCCCCAGCCAGAGCACATCGGCCCCCAGTCCGCGCAAGTGCGTCATGAGCGCCTCCATCAACGAGGCGGCGACTCCCTGCCCCTGCCAGCGCTGCCCCACATAGAACCGCTCCAGATACACCGGATGACCGGCGGGCACATCGTCGTTGGCTGCATGGTCCACGAACGACGCGTAGCCGGCCAGTTCCTGCCCCATGTACGCCAGCAGACAGAGCCGGCGCGGATCGGAGAGCTCTGCCGCCTGCTGCTCCGTCGAGAACGCCTCGCGCAGATACGCGGCCATGTCGGCGGGGTCGTTGTCGGCCGCGAACGTGTCGTGGAAGGTGGTGCGCGCAAACACACTCAGCATTTCCGCATCATCGATGCACGCAACACGAATCATGGGAGGAACGTGGGGTACGACCATGGCGGAATATACGACGCGGGGACTTGGTGAAAAACTCATCATGCAACGAGTTGGGGTGATCCGTTCGCCTCCCGATCCGCTCCGCCCTATTTTGACGGCATTACCGGGAAACCTCTGATCGCCTCTTCCCACTCAATGACTGACATCCTCGAGACGCTGCAAACGCGTCTCACCGGCACGTATCGCGTGGAGCGTGAACTCGGACGCGGTGGCATGGCCACCGTGTACTACGCGCATGACCTCGTGAACGACCGCGAGGTGGCGATCAAGGTGCTCAATCCGGAACTCTCGGCCACCATTGGTGCCGATCGGTTCAGTCGCGAGATCACGCTCGCCTCCCGGCTCAACCATCCTCACATTCTCGGCTTCTACGAGTCGGGACAGACCGACGGGCTGCTCTACTATGTGATGCCCTTCGTGCGGGGCGAATCACTGCGCGACAAGATCGATCGCGAGGGGCAGCTGTCCGTCGGCGAAGCGGTCCGCATCATCAAGGACGTGGCGAGCGCGCTGGGGCATGCACACGAGCAGAACGTCGTGCACCGCGACGTGAAGCCGGAGAACATCCTGCTGCTCGAGGACGGCCATGCCCTCGTGGCCGACTTCGGGATCGCGCGTGCCGCCACCGAAGGCGACGCGCAGAAGCTCACGCAGACGGGCATGGCGATCGGCACGCCCGTCTACATGAGCCCGGAGCAATCCACCGGCGAAAAGGTCGGCCCCGCCGCCGACATCTACAGCCTCGGCTGTGTGCTGTACGAAATGCTCTCGGGCGAACCGCCGTTCACCGGCAAGAACGCCATGGCGATCATGGCGCGACACGCCATGGAAACGGTGCCCGCAATCCGCATCGTGCGCTCGTCGGTCCCCGAAGAGGTCGAGGAGGCGATCTTCGCGGCATTGGAGAAGTCGCCGGTCGATCGCCCCAGGACGTGCGCCGAGTTCGTGGACATTCTCGGCACGCCCATGGGGGAGACGGCCATGCGCCGCGTGACGCGCATGACCACCACACGCCGCATTCCCACGCCCGTGCCACTGCCACCACCCACCCCATGGTACAGGAAACCGGGGATGCTGGTGGGGGCACTGCTGCTCGCGGCGGGTGGGGGCTTCGCGGCGTACACGTTCAGCACCAGTGCCGGTCCCACGCAGCTTGGCGCCGAGGCGCGCAGCATCGCGGTCCTCTATTTCGACAATGACACGAAAGACCCCGAGCTGGGCTATCTCGCCGACGGTATCACCGAGTCGGTGATTTCGTCCCTCAGCGGGATCGAGGGGCTCGATGTGGTCTCACGTGGCGGCGCCGAGCAGTTCCGTGGCACCACCGCTCCCACCGACAGCATCGCGACCGCGCTCGAGGTGGGGGTGCTGGTCCGCGGTAACCTCGAGAAGGACGGCGACAAGGTGCGCGTGAACGTACGGCTCGTTGATCGCAGCGATGCCGAACTGGGTCGTGGCAAGGTGGGGCCCTTCACCGCCACGTCACTCGCGCTGCGCGACTCCGTGTCGGCACAGGTGGCGGAGCTCATTCGTGAGCGGCTTGGCGCGCAGATCCGCGTGCGCGAGCAGCGTGACGCCACGCGCAACGAAGAGGCGTGGCTGCTGTTGCAGCGTGCCGAGGCGGGGCGCAAGCGCTACGAACTGGCGTACATGGGCGGAGATGCAGAGAAGGCGGCGCAGGAACTGCGCTCGCTCGATTCGCTCGCGATCGCCGCGGCGGCGCTCGACCCCAAGTGGCCTGCCCCGCTCAACCTGCGTGCAACCACGGCGTATTTCATTGCACGTCGACACGCGGATTTCGACACCCGCCGCACCGCCGTGGACTCGGGGCTCGCCTGGGCCAACGTGTCGCTCCAGCGCAGCGTCGACAATCCGGACGGTCTCGAGATGCGGGGCAGTCTCACCTATCTGCGGGCGATCGGATTCGAGACCGATGCGCAGAAGATTTCGGCGGGCATCGAGGCCGGACGGCAGGATCTGGAGAAGGCGACCAAGATCAACCCCACACAAGCCGGAGCGTGGGCCACCTTGTCGCATCTGTACACCAAGCTGCCGGGCATGAGCTCGGACGTGATCAACGCCGCCGACAAGGCGCTGAGCGCCGACGCCTTTCTCGCGAATGCCCCGGTGGTATACGATCGCCTCTTCCTCACGGCGTACGATCAGGAAGCATTCGATCTCAAGGCGGGACCGTATTGCGAGCGCATGGTCAAGCGGCTCAAAGGGTCGGCGAATGCCTACCGCTGCCAGCTGATGATGATGACCACCCCGAAGCCCAAGAACCTCGATGTGAAGCGGGCGTGGGCCCTTGCCGACAGTGCGGTGGCCGCGTCTCCCAAGCCCACGCAGGATGTGCAGCGGCTCATCAACAACATGTACGTGGCCGCGGTACTCGTACGTGCCGGGCTCAAGGATAGCGCCCGCGCCGTAGCCGACCGGTCACGTGGAGATGGGCAAACCGACCCCAAGCGTGAGGCGATGCTGCGCGGCGCCTACGTGTACACACTGCTCGGCGATACACCGGCCGCGGTCGCCGCGATGAAGACGTACCTCGCCGTGAATGACGACCGCCGTGAATCGTTCCGCGGCGATCCGGGATGGTGGTTCCGTTCCATTCAGAACGATCCCGCGTGGAAGGCCGCAACCGGTTCTCCGTAACGGCCACGAAACGTGACGGCCGAGTCCGCCTGAAGAATGAGATTTCATTAACTAGGTATTCGAAGTTGTGACGGCAAAGATTGTGGCACTCAGTACGTCCCGTCACGACAATGGCCGACTTACCCGTCGGCGCCGCACGGGACGATCCAATTCAGAGGTCCCAGTATGCGCAGAATCGCAATGTTGTGCAGCCTCGCCGCGCTCGCGCTGGCGGGCGCCTGCAGTGAAGACCGTACGTCATCCGCCACCGAGCCCGCGGCACTGCAGCCGCGCGCGAGCCTCGAGATCGTGCCGGTGTGCGTCTCGGCGGGCGCCATCACCGCGCTGATCAACGACGCGTTTACCAACGGCTCCCCCGACGAGAACTCCGCGCTCGGCAAGTGGGACAACATCCAGAAGCAGTACGCGGCCTATCTCGCCGACCGAACGCCGTCGCGCCTGAATCTGGTGCAGGAGAAGACGCTCGACCTCGTGGACTTCATGCTCGACAAGAAGAACGAGGGCAAGCTGCTCTACGGCGCCGATCAGGCGTCGCTGGACGCGTTCAGGAATCTCATCAACGCTCTGTTCTGCTTTGCGGAGCTCCAGAATCTGTACTTCTATCCGGGCGGGAACGCCTGGCTGGTGTATCCGTCGGATCTCGAACAGTCGCTGGTCGGCGACAACCAGCAGGTGGCGCTGCACTTGCCTGCCAACGCGGTGAAGAGCCCCAGCCTGATTGCGATCACGCGGAGCAGCGCGGATCTCGTGACCAAGTTCGACCAGTACGGCCAGACGTACGAGTTCTCGAAGTATCCGATCGAAGATTTCGACAAGCCCGTCGTGCCCGAGATCTGCACCACGGTCGAAACACAGCAGCTCTTCGATGAGCTGGTGCTGGGACACACGAAGGCCGATGGGACATTCGAACTGCTGCCCCGGCAGCCGTCGCGACTGAGCTGCACGCAGCCGCCGGCCACCGGCACGGCGAGCCTCGGTGACCGCCTGCTGTCGATGTTGCTGCCCCGGAAGCTGTACGCAGCCGTGATGTTCGGCGGCGGTGGGGTGGCCGGCTCGCTGATCGAACTGAGCCCCGTGCGCCCGGTCGATCCGCGCGTGTTCGTCGAGAAGGTCAACCCGGCCACGTCGGCCCCGATCGGGACCCTGGTCGATCCTGCACCGACGGTTCGCCTGCGCACCCGCAACAACACGCCGTTCGACGGTGTGCGCGTGGATTTCACAACGCTCGGCGGCACATACGGCGCCGGTGGCACGCTGGCATCGTCCGGTAGCGTGACCACGGATGCCGACGGTCTGGCCTCGGTCGCATGGCGCGTGGGCACCACGGCTGATGCACTCTACGGGCTCAGCGCCACACCGCAGGCCGTGGCAGACGCCAACGTGACCACGACCACCAATGCCGTACCGGGCACGGAATTCGTGGATCCGGTGACCACGTTCGAGGTCCTCGCCAAGGGACCGGCCGGACTCGCCTTCACCACGTCGCCTGAGGGCAAGACGTACACGGCTGGTACCACGCTCGACCCGCTGACGGTGCGTGTCGTGGATGACGAAGGGCGCACGGTGGTCGGCTATGCTGGCTCCATTGCGGTGTCGGCCACGCCGGGACCGATCGTGTCGACGACGACGCTGATTACCACCACCAATGGTGTAGCGCTCTTCAACGCGCTGGTTATCAACAGGTCGGGGAATCACACGCTCACCGCAACCGCAGCACCGGGCGGATTCACCCGAACGACGGGATCGTTCTCGATTGCGAAGGACGTGCCCCGGATCTCCATCGCCGGCGGCAACAACCAGACGGCCACGGCACCCGCCACGCTGAACGGGCTGCAGGTCCTCGTCGAAGATCGTTTCGGCAACAAGTACGAGGGTACCACGGTGTTCTGGCGCACGTTCGATGGCAGCACACCGGGACAGGCCACCACCACTACCGTAACTGGCGGCGCCGCTGCCGGTACATCCGCGAACAGCTGGACGATCCGTGAAGGCGTCAACCAGCTCTACGCGAGTCTCGATAGCGACGGACTCACGGGCAACCGGTTCGTGATGTTCTCCGCTACCGGAACGGTTCCGCGGCGGACCGAGTCGGTGCTCACCTGCGGTGTCGGCAACAGTCGCGTGGGCATCACCGATCACTATGTGCGCATGGCATCACCGGCGCGCGTGGACAAGATCACCATGTACTTCTCGGTGCAGGGAGACGCGAGCGAGCCGACCTTCTTCCCGCTGGTGATGATCCTCGAGGAGCAGCGGCGCATCAACGGGCAGTGGGAAACCACCCCCCGTGAGATCGGTCGCGCCACGCGGACCGTACCGCTTCGCGGCAACACCGCGCAGAACGACGGGAGCGGGACCTTCGACTTCGGGGCGGGCGTATCGCCGGCTTCCGGCAGCCGTCTCATCATCAAGGTGCGCAAGGGAACACCCGAGGTGCCGGGAACACTGCGCTTCAATGCCGGCACGGGCAGCGGTTGTGACGCGAGCACGTTCCGCAACGACAACTCACTCTTCCGCACGAGTGCGGCGATCGTGGTGCAAGGCACACGCTGATCTGACCGGGGGATCTCACCCCACACACGAAAACGCGAAGGGGGCACCGATCGGGTGCCCCCTTCGTCGTTCCATGAGCCCATGACCGGGTATCAGGACGTGCGCACGTCGACGTGGACCGCGCGCACCGCATTGTTGCCGTAGCCCAGCGAATTCCATGCGATCGTCTCGGGCTGCACCGTTCCCACCGCATCGGTTGCGCGGCTGCGCAGCGTGACCTGACCGATGGGCAGCGTGGTGCGCAGCACGAACGGCGTCCACGCATATGCCGACATCGCCGTGCCAAGCTCCGCCTCGTACCACCGATCGTTGACGGCTACCTCCACGCGGGTAATGGCGCCGCTGCCGGACCATGCCCATCCGCGTATCTCGCTCACGGCGTGGCAGTGGCCCCCCGGTTCCGGCGACACGATCATGCTCTTCACCAGCGCCCGCGTGACCGGCACCGTGCCGGCAGCGGTGTGGTACACGTAGCGCTGCTGCTGGAAGTACCCGAGGTACGGCGTGGTGCGGAGTTCGAGCCCCTGCACCCACTTCACGCTGGCCATGCCGTACCATCCGGGCACGATCAGCCGTACGGGCGCCCCATGATCGGCTGTCAGCGGTGCACCGTCCATGTGGGTGCACAGCAGTGTATCGGGATGCATCGCCACCTCGATGGGGAGCGCGCGTTCGAACCGCACGATGCCCTCGGCGTCGGCGCGCGGACCGGCGTCGGCACCGATCGCCAGGACCTCGATCACGTCGGACGACACGCCGGCCAGCGCCAGCACCCGTGCAAGCGATACCCCGCGCCAGCGCGTGGTGCTCACTGCGCCGAACTTCCACGGCTCCCCCTCGGGTACCGGCGACATGCCAAGGCGCCAGTTTCCGGCACACTCCATCGTGGCGACCACCTCGTGCTGCGGCAGTGCCACGAGCTCTGCCATCGTCAGCGCCATGGCGCGCTCCACCACCCCCGTCACCTGCACGCACCACGATGCATGAGCGACCGGCGTGTCGAAGTTGCTGCGCACGTACACGCTGTCTGCCGGCGTGATGGCATGCTGCAGCACCAGGACCGGTGTTTCGGCGCACAGCGGGTGCGGGCGGACGATATCGAGTGGAGCCACGGGGACGGTCACTGGTGTCGGCGTACGACCGGCTAACGATGAGTGTCGGGACGGACGAACGCCGAGGGAATGGCGTCCCACGGCGCGGCGCTGCGAGCCTTGGCGTACCCGATCGAGTCGAGGCGCTGCATGAACGCCCGCTCGAAGAGGGCGTTCGCCCCGGGGGCGACCGATTCGTCGTCCGGGATGGCGGCGACCTGCAGCTGTATACGCAGACCGGGCACACCGACGCTGACAGCGCGCGCCAGATTCCCGAGGTTCGCCAAGGTGGCCGGCTGGTGCAGATAGAAGAGCAGCGAGGTGGAGCGGCTGCTCATCTGCTTGCGGCTCGACGGCGTCACGATACGCGGATCGGGGTGCGTCCAGAGGTTCATCACGACCCAGAGGCGTACCGTCACCTCGCCCAGTCCCCTGGCCTGCAACCGTTCGGCCAGCCGACGATAGTCGTCGTAGTCGAGCAGCTGCAGCACGTTCTCCACCGTGCCGCCGTCGGCATGGACATGACCATCCACGATCACCGGCGGGAAGATCGCCGGAATGGCCGTGGCCGCGCGCAGCAGGGTGCGTGCGCGCTGCAGGCCGGCCGCTGTGGTATCGAGTTCATCACCCAGCGACCATCGTTGCCCGATGCCGAGGTCGAAATCCGCCGTGGCGAACACGATGTGGCGATCCTCGGCAAAGGCGGCGCGCAGCTCCTGACGGAAGCGCCCGTCGATGGCGCGTTCGAGTGTCCGGTCGTAGCGCGAGGTGTTGACCAACCCCCCGCTGCGCCGGAGCCAGAACCACCAGTCGAAAGTGGGGGCGATCGTGGTCGCGGCGCGCGCGTACAGTGCAGTGATGGTATCGAGCGCCGCCGTTGTCCCCAGGAGGGCATACGGCGCCTGAAGCGCCCCGGTGCTGATCCCGGTCACGAGATCGAAGGTCGGCATCGGGTTGTCGGCGCGGGAACGCCATCCGCGGAGAAAGCCCGCACCGAACGCCCCGTTCTGGCCGCCGCCAGACAGCATCAACAGATCGAGCGTCCGATCGCCTCGAGCCATCGCACGACGAACGAGCCGCTCGATGACGGTGTCGCGCAGGGCGCGGTCTCGCGCCGCCAACACGGGCGCCCGTTGCTGCACGGTGGCCACCCCGGCCGACGGGCGGGTGATGGTCGCGCACCCCGACGCCCCCAGCATGGAAGCGAGGGCCACGATTGCCCCGCAATGCCTTCGCAATGATCGCATGCGCCGAATATACGGCCGGAAGCGCGCCGCCCTCAGACGGCGCGCTTCGCTTTCCGCTGTTTTGCCTTCCGCCCCACCTGCACGGCGATGCCCGCCCACTGCCGCAGCAGGTCGGCATCTTCGATCACATCGACCGGGACCTCGTAGTACTGCATCACCTCGCCGCCTTCCCCGAAGGGACGAAACGCGCGCATGCCGCGCGACTCGTACGCCGCGCGCGTCTGCTCGTCCACCTTGAAGTACAGTACGTCGTTGCCGATGAGGGCGAAGAACGTGGTGCCCGCGTAGAAGCCCACGCCGCCGAACATGTCGCGCGCACGGACGTCTGGGAGCGCGCGCTGCAGGCGCTCCAGCACGAAGGCGCGGTAGGTGGCCGTGACCGTCATACCAAAAACCTCGGGCGTAAATCGCCCGTCGTCAATCGGTCGTGCGCTCGACTTCGTAGGTTTCGTAGCGCCCACGGATGGTGCGCAGCAATTCTTCGCTCACCGGCAATGCCTCACGCGCCGACTGCATCGCCAGCGCCGACGCCTCACGGGCATAGGCGTCGAAGTTGCTGCCAGCCGAGCAGATGAGAAGGAAGCGTGTGAGTCCGTCGCCGTCGACGCGATACGTGTGGGCGACACCGAGTGGCACGAAGGCCACGTCGCCGGCATCCAGTGGTTGCTCGCGATCGGGAAACAGCAGCGTGAGCTGCCCTTCGAGCGCGATGAACGTTTCGCTGTAGCTGCCGTGCCAGTGCATGGGCGGACCACGGAACGCCCCGCTGAAGGCGAACTCCGTGACACACTGCTCCCCCATCGAGTCCGCGGACGACAGCAGAATCCGCACCTCGAGCCCCATGCCGGGGAAGGGCAGCACGGGCGCCTCGCGTCGCGCGCACCACGTCACGGACCGATCGGACATCGTACGCCTCAGCCGCCGAGGGTGAGGCGTTGCATGCTGCCCGCGATGGTGGTGCCTGCCACGTTGAGGAACAGCTCCCCGTCGGTGATCGACAGCTCGATCGACAAGCGGCGATCGAGCCTGGCCACCAGCTCATCGACCATGTCACGATCGAACATCCAGCATTCGATGCGTTCCATCTTGTGGATACGCTCACCGGCGATCTGGCGCAGCCAAACGGTCGGATCCTTGTGCGTATAGACCACCACGCGGGGGCTTGCCTTGCTCGCCTTGTGCAGACGCGCCGCATCGGGGAGGCCGATTTCGATCCACGTGGTGATGGTGCCGGTCAGGTCACGCACGCTCACGGTGGGCTCGTCGGGATCGGAGACGCCGCGGGAGAAGGTGATCCCCTCGGCGTATTCGAGGCAGTACGCGAGCAGGCGCGCCACGAAGTACTCCGGCGACTCCGATGGATGCATCGCCATGCGGAAGTCGAGCGACTCGTATACGCCACGATCCACGTGCGCCAACGCGACCTGCATGGCGTACATGGTGGAGCTCAATGCCATGCGAACTCCGTCATCGTTCTCGCACCGTGGGACTGGTCACCGTTGCGACGGACGCTCAACGGCAGTGTGTGAGCCAGCCGTGGCGGTCTTCGATCTCGCCCTTGCAGATGCCGAGGTATTCACGCTGCAGCTGCTTGGTGACCGGGCCCACCTTGCCGATACCGATCGTGATCCGGTCGATGCTGCGCACCGGCGTGAGCTCGGCCGCGGTGCCGGTGAAGAACACCTCGTCGGCCATGTAGAGCATCTCGCGCGGAATGTGCAGCTCGCGTACCGGAATACCGGCGTCGGCGGCCAGCTGCATGATCGTGGCGCGCGTGATGCCGCCCAGAATACTGCCATCGAGCGGCGTGGTGATGAGCGTGCCGTTGGACACGATGAACACGTTCTGCCCCGATCCTTCGCTGACCATCCCGCTCGGGCTGAGTGCGATCCCTTCGGCGTAGCCGTTGGCGAGCGCCTCCATCTTGATGAGCTGCCCGCTCAGGTAGTTGCCCGCGATCTTCGCCATGGCGGGGATCGTGTTGGGCTGCACGCGGTGCCAGCTGGAGATGCAGGCATCCACGCCGGCATCGAGCGCCTCGTCACCGAGGTAGGCGCCCCAGGGCCAGCAGGGGAGGTACGTCTCGACTGGGGAACCGATCGGCACCATGCCGGCGGTACCGTAGCCGCGCACCACCATGGGGCGCAGATAGCAGCTCTCCACGCCGTTGCGTGCGATCAGCTCACGTGACGCCTCGGTGAGTTGCTCGATCGTCCACGGGACCTCCATGCGGTAGATCTTGCACGAGTGCAGGAGCCGCTCGAGATGCTCCTTGAGCCGGAAGATCGCCGGACCGCGCGGGGTGCTGTACGCGCGGATCCCCTCGAAGGCGGACGATCCGAACTGCACGGAGTGGCTGAGCACATGGATCGTGGCGTCGGCCCAGGGAATGAAATGGCCATCGCGCCAGATCCACTGCGTCTCGGTGATGCGGCTCATGTGCGGGGGTGCTGAAGGAACGTGGAGGAGGTCAGATAAGCGACTTCACGGCGCCGCCGTCCACCAGCACGGCCTGCCCGGTCATGAATCCGGCCTTCGTCGAGCAGAGGAAAGCTATCACGGCGGCGAGCTCCTCGGGGCGCCCCACCCGGCCGAGCGGTGATTCGCTGGCCCACCCGGCGAAGATCGCCTCCGCCGACTGCCCCGTCCGCTGCGATGTGGCAGCCGCGAGGGCGTCGAGACGCTCGGTGGCGGTAAAGCCGGGCAATACGGTGTTCACCGTCACCCCATCCTTCCCCACGTCGTCGGCGACGGTGCGCAGGAAGCCGGTCACGGCCGCGCGGAGGGCGTTGCTCAGTACCAGCGCCCCCTGCGGACGCTTCACGGCGAGCGACGTGATGGCGATGACGCGCCCCCACTTCTTCGCCTGCATGCCGGGGACGAAGGCGCGCGTGAGCTCCACCACGCTGCGCAGCAGCAGGTCGGTGGCCTTGCTCCAGGTGTCCCAGTCGTGGGCGAGCGGTGCGCCGGTCGGCGGCCCCCCGGTATTGCACACGAGAATGTCGATGCCGTCGGGATAGGTGGCCTTGGTGTGGTGCACCACGTGCTCGATCCCCTCGGTGGTGGCGAGATCGGCTTCGAGCGCGGTCACCGTGACACCGAACGCCTCGAGTCGAGCCTTGGCCTCGCGAATCGCCTGGCCGTCGCGGGAGCAGATCACGAGCGCCACGCCCTCGCGCGCGAGCTCCTCGGCGGTCGCGTACGCGATACCCCGGCTCGCGCCACAGACGAGGGCGACCTTCCCCTTGATGCCGAGATCCATCAGCCCTGGCCTCCGTTGCGCATCGGCGTGCCGGAGCGCAGGTAGTCGTCGGACTTGTCGATCCAGTCCTGCCGCGGCGGATTGAAGATGTCCACGTCGAGGGTGTCCTCGAGCGCCTCGGCCCGGTGCCGCACCATGCTGGGGATCACGAGCACATCGCCGGCCCGCACGTCCACGTAGGTATCGCCCGGGTTGTCGGCATGCTCACCGATCCAGAAGCGAAGCGCACCCGAGAGGATGTAGGTGATCTGCTCGTTGATGTGGTCGTGCGCGGGGACGATGGCGCCCTGCTTGAGATACACGTGGGCAAGCATCTGCTTGTCCGTGTAGATCAGGCGGCGGCCGATGAGCGGGGTGAGCTCTTCGACCGCCATGTCGTCCCAGGTGAGCTTGCGAACGTCGGTCATGTGCAGGGAGGCAGGCAGGGTGGGGATGCGGGGGGCCCCGACCGAGGGGCGGGGTGGACGAACAACAACAGGGGGTACCGACGGTGGCGGTGGCGGCGCGGCCACCCGGAGGAGCGGCGCAGGCGGGCCGAAGCTGGCGGCGGCGGCGAGTGCCGCCTGCTTTCGCGCGGCGGCTTTCTTGTTCTCCTTGCGGAGGTCCCAGAGCATCCAGCCGCAGAAGAGCATCCCGGCGCCGAAAGTCAGCAGCGTGTCGTACGGGAGCATCAGGAAAAGGACCCGGCCCTCAGCGCTCGGCCACGTAGACCGCCTGCTGCTTGAAGCGCGGCTGCTCGATCTCCTGCAGGAGCACCCGCGCCAGCGTGGCGCGTGACACCTGGCTGCCCGCGCCCATGGAGAGGGTGCTGTCGACCTGCACGTTGTCGGTCGCCGGCGTGTCGGTCAGCTTGCCCGGCTTCACCACCGTCCATCCCTCGAGCCGGCTGGCACGAACCAGTCGCTCCTGCTCGTCCCGGTCCTCCATCATGCCGTCATGTGCCGACCGGCGCGCGAACATGTTCTTGAGCTTCATGGTGAGCCCCATGTTGCCGGAGCTCTCCCCCACCATCGCCCCGGTCACCACCAGGAGGCGCGACTGCTCGAGGGTCTTCATGGTGCTCACGACCAGCTTCGTGGCAGCGGCAATGTACGGCACGCGGGCGTCCTCCTTGTGCCCCAAAAGCACCAGCGTCGCGTCGGCACCACGCAGCACCTCGCGTACCGCGGTGGGATCCGCCAGCGAGCCGACGATCACCGTGGCGTTTTCCGGCACCTGCTCCGAGGGCTTGGCGCGATAGTGCAGCCGTAGCGAATGACCGGCGGCGCTGGCAGCCTCGATGAACGCGTGCCCCAGCCGGCTGGACGCACCGTACACGCCAATGATCATGCGAACACCCGGAAGGGCATCAGGGAAGCAGCACAGGGCATTGGGGAGGTCGCGAGTTGTGCAACTGGTGGTACGGCAGCATGATCAGCCGATGGCACGGCGAGCGCTGCACGGTTGAAGAGAGACGCCATGCCCACAACATGCACCCGCACCCTCCTCCCCGCCATGACGGTTCCGCCATCTTCCGTTCCCACCGACATCGAGATCGCCCAGCAGGCGGTCATGCGCCCCATTCGCGATGTGGCGGCCGACATCGGCCTCACCGAGGACGACATCGATCTGTACGGCAAGTACAAGGCGAAGCTGCCACTGTCGTTGGCGGCGGCTCCGCCCAAGGGACGACTGGTGCTGGTCACCGCCATCAATCCCACACCGGCGGGTGAGGGCAAGAGCACGGTGAGCGTGGGGCTCTCGCAGGCGTTCCGGCGCCTCGGGCACAACGCCATTCTGTGCATGCGCGAGCCCAGTCTCGGCCCGGTGTTCGGCGTGAAGGGGGGCGCGGCGGGCGGTGGCTACTCGCAGGTGCTCCCGATGGACGACATCAATCTGCACTTCACCGGCGATTTCCATGCGATCGCCAGTGCGCACGCGCTGCTGTCGGCGATGATCGACAACCACCTCTATCATGGCAACGCGCTCGGCATCAACCCCAAGGCCATCACGTGGCCACGCACGATCGACATGAACGATCGCGCGCTGCGCAGCGTCATCATCGGGGTGGGTACCGGCAACGGCACGATGCGCGAGGAACGGTGGGTGATCATCCCCGCCAGCGAGATCATGGCGATCGTGGCGCTCGCCGCCGACGCCGAGGACCTCGAGCGTCGGCTTGGCAACATCATCGTGGGCACCACGCTCGGGAAGGAGAAGAAGCCGGTGTACGCGCGTGATCTTGGCGCCACGGGCGCGATGACGCTGCTGCTCAAGGACGCGCTGCGCCCCAATCTCGTGCAGACGCTGGAGGGCGGACCGGCCATCCTGCATGCGGGACCGTTCGGCAACATCGCGCACGGCTGCAACTCCCTCGTGGCCACGCGCGCCGGCCTCGCCCTCGGCGACATCGTGGTGACCGAAGCGGGCTTCGGCAGCGACCTCGGTGCCGAGAAGTTCTTCGACATCAAGTGCCGCGCCGGCGGGCTCAATCCCGAAGCCGCGGTACTGGTGGCCACGGTGCGTTCGCTCAAGATGCAGGGGGGCGTACCCAAGGCGGAGCTCGACCGCGAAGACGTGGCGGCCCTCGAACGCGGGCTGCCGCACGTGGCGCATCACGTGCGCAACGTGCAGCAGTTCGGGGTGCCGGTGGCGGTGGCGATCAACCGTCGCACGAGCGACAGTGAGGCCGAGCTCGCCATGGTGCGCGACTACGTGGCGAAACTCGGGGTGCCCGTTGCGCTGTGCAACGTGTGGGCCGAAGGCGGCGCGGGGGGCGAAGCACTGGCCAGAGAGGTGCTTGCGCTGCTCGACAGCAAGCGTGCCGCGTACCGTCCGCTGTACGACACCGAGCGCCCCATCCGCGAGAAGATCCGTACGGTGGCGCAGCAGGTGTATGGCGCCGAGGGTGTGGACTTCTCGAGCGCGGCGGAAAAGAGCATCGACTGGCTCGAGGCCAACGGCATGGCGCATACGCCCGTGTGTATGGCCAAGACGCAGTACTCGCTCACCGATGATGCGACGCGTCTCAACGTGCCCACCGGCTTCCGCATCACGGTGAACGAGGTGTACGGCAGTGCCGGTGCCGGGTTCGTGGTGGCCAAGTGCGGCGACATCATGACCATGCCGGGGCTATCGAAGAAACCCGCGGCGGAAGGGATGCGCCTGCGTCCGGACGGGACGATCGAAGGGCTGAGCTGATCTATTCCGCGATGCGCAGCGTGGCACTGCCACGTGTGAGATTGCCCAGTGCGCCTTCGAGCGCCGGTGCCTCGCTGCGCGGCAGTTTCACCGTGAAGGTGGCGTGCACTCCGAACTCCTGCGACAGGACCTCCGCCTTTACCGTGGGCAGGAGCTGCTGCACAGCGCCCACGAGGTGATACCCCACCTCGAAGGTCGCGGTCACGGCATCCACGCGCATCTCGGTCGGGAGTGACGCAAGCGCCTCCTGCACCGCCCCGCCGTACGCCTTCACCAGGCCGCCAGTACCCAGCTTCGTGCCGCCATAGTATCGCGTCACCACCGCCACGATCTCACCGACGCCGCAGTGCTGCAGCACGGTCAGCATGGGGCGGCCGGCGGTACCGTGCGGCTCGCCGTCATCGCTCATGCCGATACGGTCGGTGCTGCCGGGCGCGCCCACCACGTACGCCCAGCAGTTGTGCGTGGCGTCGGCGTACGTGGTGTTCATGTCACGAATGAAGGCCTGGGCGTCTTCGGTGCTGCTGGCGCGCGCGATCGTGCAGATGAACCGACTACGGTCGATCACCTGCTCGATGCGATGCAGGGCTGCCGGCACGGGATAGGCGACCGACGTCATGCGTTTGGTGGAGTCTCGAAGGGCATCGGCAAAGCAGAGCGGCCGTCTGGATCCCGGAGCGTATGCATCCCGCGAATCTAGTCGGCCGATCTCTCGGCTGACGACCCGTGGCGTTCACTACGCCATGATGGCCCGGACGACAGACGCCAGCCACTCACGCAGCGGCGACGGGACGACGCTGGCGAGGGTCACCGCGACGATCAGGACCAACACGATGAGCATCCACGGCGAGTGTCGTCGCCTGTGCACCGGAGGCTTTATCGTTGGCAGCGTGGCGCCAAGCGCCTCGTCCGGCTCAGTCAGCGCGCGTACGAAGCGCCCCGCCGTGGGGAAACGCATGGCCGGGTCGCGGTTGAGAGCACGCCGGATGGCGGCTGTCACATGGATCGGGACATCCGCGCGGAGGGGATGATTGGGAGCCAGTTCGATGGGTCGGATTTCCGGCACCCCCTGCGCGTCGTAGCCCACGCGAGCGGAGCCGGTGCACAGTTCGTAGGCCAGCACCCCGAGCGCGTACACGTCGAGGCTGCGATCAACCTTCTGGTCGTGCCACTGTTCCGGTGCCATGTACGCCGGGTCGCCCACGGCGGCGGGAGTCAGGGGAGGCACCGGCGGGTCGTCCGAAATCTCGAGGCAGAACCCCTTCAGCAGGACGCCGCCCGCCATGTCCAGCAGCACGGCGGAGGGGCGAAGCGCCCCGTGGACGACGCCGTGCGCGTGCGCATAGTCGAGCGCATCGGCCAGTTCCTGCAGCATGGTCAGAATGCGTGCGAACTGGGGAGGATTCGGTGCGGTGATGAGATGATCGAGCCGCATGGGTCCCGCCTGCGGCATCTCGTAGAACTCCACGTCGTGTATCGTCTCGGGCGGCGCATTGCGCAGGATGTGGGGATGGCTCAACCGCGCTCCGATCTCAGCCTCGCGACGAAACCGGGCGAGGAGCGTAGAGCCAGCCGGCCCCACCCCCGCCGGATAGGCCACCTTCACCACGACCGGGATGGTGAATGTGCCGGCAGGAGTGGCGAGGAAGACGAGTCCACACCGCCCCTCGTGCATCAGTGACAGGGTGGGATAGCGATCCCGCAGGACTTCGCGCGCCCGCTGGGCCAATGTGCTGACTTGTGTCATCACGCACTCCTCGAAAGCGAACACCATGCCCATGCTGCGCTGCGGCGATCACCGCGGTCGCATCACTGCACGAGGGCGATCTTCTTGATGAGGCTCGGAATCGGCGAGAAGCTCCCCTGGGTTGCCAGCGAGGTGAAGTACCCTCGGACCCCCTCGCCCTTGACGTATTCGGTCACGTAGAAGACGCCGACATACTTCACGAGAAAGCACTTGCCGCCGCATCCCGAGGCCCCCGGGGCATCGCCGCTGACGGCCCACAGGGCGATGAGCATCTGCGTCGGCGTATTGCACTGAAACGAGCGGTTGCCGCCGCCGTTCGGTGGCGTGATACCGGCCGTGGCCCGACACAGGTCGGCCACGGCATCGCCGGCCTTGTTGACCATGTTGCCGTTTTCGGCAAGCAGCCAGTCACCGGCGGAGACGTAGAGCCGCCCCCCCGCCGCGCGAATCAGCGCGGCAAGGCCGTCGCAGTTGCTGCCAAGGGCATTCCCAAAGTCGTTGGCGCCGCTCCACGGATTACCCGTCACCCCGTCGGCATACACGAGCGGTGGCAGGCGAACCCCGTAGAAGTTGCCGTTGACGATGTTGGTGCTCGAACTTCCCGACTTGAGCAGGATGAGGGGATGGTTCGAGGCAAACCAGTTGATGTCGTCGGCCGTGAGGGCGTAGGTGAGGGCGTCACGGCCACCCTCGCCGTAACGGGCATTGAGCAATTGCTGATACGGTACGGCCAGAGGGCGCACGCAGGCTGTGCCGCTCACCCCACCGATAGCCGCCACGCTGGTGGCGGAGCGCACTCGCGTCGTGAGCCCGAAGAGGCGACCGAATCGGTACGGCGCGTTGTAGCGCGCAGTAGCCTGCACCGCATTGTTGGTGCTGGCAGTCCAGCTGCCGTTCGCGGCGGGAGTGAAGCGCTGAGTGCCGAAGTCCCACACTCCCGGCACAATGTCGGCCGTGGTGATGGTGGGGACGGTCCGCTCCACGAGATTCAGACGCCCGTAGGCCACGGCCGAATCAGCCGCGCCCTGATACGCCTGACGAAGCAAGCGCTCCGCACCCGCAAGCGCGGCCGCATCCGACGACACGTGAACCTGCGCGCGAAAGAGGTACATGCGCCCCATGTCGAGCGCCAGCGCCATAATGCCGATGAGGGCAGTGAGCGCCACGCCGACGATGATCATCGTGGCACCACGCCGATTCCTTTGCCTGAACATCCTTCCTCCGCAGCCGAGCCTGAGCGGCTCTCATTGTCCACTGAACACGTCGAAGATGGGACCAAGACCGATCACCATGGGTCCGCCGATCACCGCGAACAGCGCGGGGAGAATGCACAGCACCATCGGGAAGATCATCTTGGTGGCGGCCGTGGCGGCCCGACGCTCCGCGGATTGCCGTCGCTTCCGGCGCAGCGAATCGGAGTACACGCGCAAGACCCGTCCGATCGACGAGCCCCAGCGCTCGCTCTGGATCATGGTGGACGACAAGGCCCGCAATTGCTCCACCCCGGTCCGATCGTAGAGTCCGCGCAGCGCGTCATCCCGACGGACTCCCGCATTTCCCTTGCGATTGATCACCAGCAGTTCGTGGGCCAGCGCGGGATGCATGTGCTCCATCTCGTGACCCACACGCAGGATGGCCGCATCGAGCGAGACCCCCGCTTCGACGCACACGAGCAACAGATCGAGACAGTCCGGGACCGCCCGGATGATCTCCAGTTGCCGCGCCCGCTCGAAGCGCAGCAGCACGTACGGCGGCAACATCAGGCCGAAGGCCACCGCGGCGATGACGCCACCCACGTAGAGCAATTCGGAGTCGCGGGGAATGAAGGCCACCCCCAATCCGACACTGGCGAGGGCAACCACGATGCGCAGCATCAGGTAGACGAACGGAGCACTCGGCGCATCGAACCCGGCCCGGACGAGACGCAGTGGAGTGGACTCGTCAATCATCCATGCCGGCAGCAACGCCACCAACATCCGGTGCCACCGCTCCCCGCGGCTGCTCCGTGCCCCGTGCAACACCAGCCGCCGGGAACGTGTTTTCGCGGAAGGTTCGGTCGCGCGGGCGATGAGCACGTCGTGGCGGTGGTTCGCCACCAGGGCCCAAGCCGATACGGATGCGGCAATGAACAATACGCCGAGGAAGATCATGAGTGGCGTCGACATGGCATCGTCTCCTACAGGTCGATGCGGGCAATCCGCCGCATCGCCAGAAATCCCACCGTAAGGATCCCGGCCGCAAACACCAGCGTGTAGCGTCCGGCATCAGACTCGAACATCGGCTGCATCATCGGGCGGTTCAGAAGCATGATCACTGCAAACGCAAGAAGGGGGAGGGCCGTGAGGGCGTTTCCCGTCAGCTTGGGTTCGGCCGTGAGCGTGTCGATCTGGTCGCGCAGCGCCGAACGATCACGAATCAACGAGGAGAGTCCGGTCAGGATCTCACTGAGGTTGCCACCGGTTTCCCGCTGAATGAGGAGAGCGGTGACGAACATCTTGATGTCGAGCGTGTCGATGCGCTCCTCCAGATCGAGGAGCGCGTCACGCACGTCCAGCCCCAGTCGCTGTTCCTCGTAGAACGTCGCGAACTCCTCACCGATCGGTGCGGCCATTTCTTCGCCGACGAACTTCATGGCGGCCTGAAAGGAGAAGCCGGCGCGCATCGCGTTCACGATCATGTCGATCGCTTCCGGCAACTGCTCCTCGAGGCGATGCACTCGCCGGCGCCGCATCACGACGAGCAACATGGTCGGCAGCAGCAAGCCGATGGTCGCCGCCGACAGCGCGGCGATCAGACCGAACGATTGCGCGGCCAGAAGCCCCATGGAGGCGAGCAGCGCACTGGCAATGGCGAACTCCCCCACGGCCCAGTGCTGTCCGGCGCGCTCGATGGCCGTTTCGATCAGCACCGTCAGCGATCGACCGGTCAACAGGCGGTCGAGGTACGGCACGGCGCTTTTCCGCAGATCACGAAGAATCCGGATGTCCGACCCCGACGAGCCCGCCGCAATGCGGGCCTTCAACGCCGCTCTGGCCTCGAGGCGACGCCGATTGGCGAACACATAGAGCCCGAGCAGGACGATCGTGGTCCCGAAGAACACCAGGAAGAGAACGAGGGTTTGCATACCTACTCCGGCAGGAACAAGCTCGCGGGAAGATCGATGCCTGCGATGTGCAGGCGTTCCATGAAGACCGGGCGCACACCCGTGGCCTCGAAGTCACCCACCACTTCGCCGGTGTCGGTGATCCCCTGCCGTCGGTACCGGAAGAGCTCCTGCATGGAGATCACATCGCCCTCCATGCTCGTGATCTCCGAAATGGAGACGATTCGGCGTGAGCCGTCCGCCATGCGGGCGATCTGAATGACCACGTCGAGGGCGGATGCGATCTGCTCGCGGATCGCACGCAAGGGCAGCGACGTGCTCGCGAATTGGATCATCGTTTCCACACGCGCCAGCGCATCACGCGGCGAGTTGGCGTGAATGGTCGTGAGCGATCCCTCGTGACCGGTGTTCATGGCCTGCAGCATGTCGAGCGCCTCGGCGCCGCGAACCTCACCGACGATGATGCGATCGGGGCGCATGCGCAGGGCATTCCGCACGAGATCGCGGGCGATGACCTGCCCGCGCCCCTCCGCGTTCGGCGGACGGGTTTCCAGACGACACACGTGTTCCTGCTGCAGTCGCAGTTCCGCTGCATCCTCGATCGTGACCACCCGCTCAGTCGCCGGGATGTAGGCGCTGAGCGCATTCAACAGGGTGGTCTTTCCGGAGCCCGTACCACCTGACACCATGATGTTGAGCCGCGCCTGCACGCAGGCGGCAAGAAAGTCCACCATGTCCTGCGTGAGCGTGCCATTCTCCACCAGCGCCGCCATGGGCATCTCGGCCCCGAAGCGACGGATGGACAGAATGGGACCGTCGAGCGCCAGCGGCGGGATGATGGCATTCACGCGCGATCCATCAGGCAGGCGGGCATCCACCATCGGGGAAGACTCGTCCACACGGCGTCCAACCCGACTGACGATGCGATCGATGATCGCCAGCAGATGCGCATCGTTCCGAAAGGTGACGGGGACACGCGACAGGCGCCCGCGACGTTCGATGTACACGTCGCGCGGGCCGTTCACCAGAATGTCCGAGATCGTGGGGTCGCGGAAGAAGGGCTCGATGGGTCCGAGCCCGGTGACCTCGTACACGATCTGCTCGATCACATCTTCCCGCTCGGCCTGCGTCAGCGGTGTACCCTCGGTGCGCAGGAAGTCGGCGACGGCGTCGCGGATCTGTGCCGATACCACCGTGCTGTCCTTCACACGCTCGAGCGCCTCCAGATCGAGCTGCTCCACCAGTCGGCGATGCAGGTCGACCTTGAGCTGTTCGACGGGACCCAGTGGCTCGACCTCGATGCGCCGAGGCCCGATCGTGCGTGGGCGCCGTTCCACGACCCCAGCGGCTCCCCCGCGCCGGCGAACGGCGGGCGAGGGACCGCCTCGTATCGTTGGAGAGGAACCACTCACTGGCGTGCTGCGATCCATTCGATCAAGCACGCTTGTCCCGGATGGTGCCCGATCCGCCGCCGGCGCCACGGTGGCCGCTGCACCCAGAAGTCGCTCACGTAGCGTGGCCATGACTACACCCTCCCCAGGCGGAACATCCGCCGCTTGCGTGTTTCGCTGCCATCGCCGCCGTTCGAGGCAGCATCCACCGCGGTGACCGTCGTGGTCAGCGTTGTCGCCAGCTGCATGAACCCACTGGACAGGGACGAACCCGGTTCGTGCACCAGCACGGGAACGCCCTTGGTGGTCGCCTCGGCACAGGCGGAGAAATCGTTCGGCAGCTTCGCGTGGATGCGTCGCCCGAGCACCGTTTCGGCGTCGCCGATCGTGAGTGCGGACTCGGCATTCGAACGATTCACGATGACCTGCACCTTGGTCGGCGGATAGCCGAGCCGGTTGAACAGGTCGAGCGTTCGCTGGGTGCTGCGCAGCGCCGGCACGGATAGCTGGGTCACGAGGACGATGCGATCGGCAGCATCGAGTGCGCCGACGGTACGCTCACCGAGATAGTGCTCGAGGTCCAGGACCACGAACTGGAAGTGTGCCCGCAGCTGCGCCAGAATGGTGCCGGTGGCCGTGCCCTCGATGAGATCCTGCACTTCCGGGCGATCGGACGACGCCAGCACATGGATCCCGCCCGGACCGGGAGTCATGAGCGATGACAGTAGCTCGCCATCAATGCGATCGACCTTCATGACCAGATCGCCGATGTCATATGATGGTTTGAGATCGAGCATCACGCGGAGATCGCCGCCGACGACGACGAAGTCGACGAGGGCCACGCGCTCCGCTGGATGTTGCTTGGCTATGGCCGTCGCAAGATTCACGGCCACGGTCGTGGTGCCGAGTCCGCCCTTGCCGGAGTACACCACAATGAGCGTCCCACGCGTGCGTTGCACGGGTTCCATGCGCCGTAGCAGCCGACGCACGGCAACGTCGAACTCCTCCGATTGCACCGGAGCGGGGACGAACTCGGGAATACCGGCCCTCAGGGCTCCAAGGATCAGCTCCTGGGTCGCATTCGCGGCGGTACCGATGATGAAGGGCGCCGACGGTCGGATCTCATGTTCGATGAAGGAGAGATCCTCGGTGGTGGCGGAACCGATCGGCAGAATCACGAGATCGTACGTTGCCGTTCGCAGACGTGCCGCCGCGTCAGCGAGCGAATCGACACGATCGACCGCCATGAAGCCACGGGAGAGCAGCACGGCGCCGGTCGTCACCTCCGGCTGATCGGCCCCACCTACGACCAGGACGGTGCGCTGTTCGGGAGAAGGAGAGGTGGTCACGGGAGCTTCCTGGCCGTGTCGGCCGGCAGGCGCTTGCGCAAGACGTCGAGGGCCGGCGTGCGGGCATCGCGCAGAAGCGGCAGCGTGAGTTCATCACCGACGCGCGAGGGATCGACAATCGTCGGCGTCACGATGACCAGCAACTCGGTCTCGGAACTCTGCCACCGTGTGCTGCCGAACAACCCACCGAGTACGGGCAGATTCATGAGCAGCGGAATGCCGGTCCGCACCTGCTCGCGCTCATCGTTGAACAGTCCGGAAAGAATGACGGACTGATCGCGACGGATATCCACCGAGCTCTCCACACGGCGGGAACGCAGCGCGGGAATGCGGAAGCCGCTCAGTGTCACGGCATTGCTGTAGTCGAGGCTCGAAACTTCCGGGCGCACGTGCAGCGTGATGACACTGTCACTCACGATGGTCGGCGCAAAGCGCAACCGGACGCCGAATTCACGATACTGAATGGTGACGGGCACACCGATACCGGCCACTCCGCCCAGTCCACCCTGCACCACCGGTACGGGCAACTCGCCACCGGCGAGGAATGATGCCGAGTCGCGGTCGGCGGCGAGCAGATTCGGCTCGGCAAGCAGACGAGCACGGCCACTCTGCGTCTCGGCTTCGAGCAGCGCGAGAAACTGTTTCGTGCCGAAGTCCGAAAGGATGGAGAGGAAGCGGGTATCGGACGGAAGTTGCACGGCACCGTCGGCACCGCGTGCCTCGTCGTTGCGGAAGACACCAGTCCCCACCCGCGTGTTGCCCTGCTTGCTGGTGTGCAGCCCGGAGGTACCAATCTGGCGGAGCACATCGCGACGGATCTCGGCCAGCCGCACGGAGAGGAGGACCAGCTGGCGATCGTTGGGCGTGCGAACCGACACACGGTAGTGCATGCGTGGCTGGCCGGTCACCCAGACCACGACGTCGGTTTCGCCAAGCGCCTTGCCGCTGATCAGCACATCGTGCTCGGTGACCACCACGACCGTGGCGATATCCGGGTTGGCGACGGCCACCTTCAGCACCGGCTGCTTCGAGCTGATCGGGAGCGATCGTCCCACGGACAGATTGATGCGATGAATCGAGTCGACTGATGCCGTTGCTTGTGCCGCGGCCCGCACGGGCATCGCGGCCAGCCAAAGCAACGCCAGCAGCACCAGCGATGCCTGTGGATTCGTCGCGCGCATCACGCGACGTCGGAGAGCCATGAAGTACGTCACGCCGAGACCTCTCTCGGTGAGAGAAACGAAAGCAATGGTGGCGCTCAATTGCGCGGGGGCTTCCGGATGGTGCTGTCGGGCTTCCTGGTACTGTCGGTCTTTTCGAAACGCTGCTGCGTCACCTTGTCGCCGCGGATCACTTCGATCGTGAGGGTGTCCGGCTTCTTCGGCGCGACCACGGGTGCGATGAGTGGGGCGACCGGCGCCGGTGCCGGTTTTTCCACCACCTTCGCGGGCCGAGGCGCCACCTTGCGGCGAACCGGCGCGGTGGCCGCTGCCACCGGCGGCGGCGCGGGCTTCGGCGGGCGCTGCAGTACATCGACCGATGTGGCGCCCTTGGTGGCCACCGTGTCGGGGTCGCCGAATCCGCGCAGCACCAGCTGAATCGTGCCGTCGCGCATGGCCACGGCGAGCCGTTCGGCTTCGATCGGCGTGACTTCGAGCGTGGCCGATGTCGCGACGATGGGACGATTGTCCGGCCCGGAGCGATCGACGGTCCCGACCGAGAGCACGCGCATGTTCGACATGAACAGCTTCGAGATCTGCTCGCCATCGGGGCCCTTGTCGCGAAGGGTCACCAGCACATCCACGCGCGAATCAGGTTGGATCAGACCACTCACACCGACCACATCATCGATCTTGACCGCCATGGCGCGCTTACCGGGCGTGATCTTCACCTGGATACCGGGCCCGGTACCCACCGGCGCGAGACGTCCTGGCACGATGACTTCGCCCGCATACACGGACACGCGGGTCACGCGGCCAACAGCGGAATCGATGTCGCTGAATGCTCCGGGGGGCACCGAAATGATCGGCCAGTCTTTCCGTTCGAGCGCACCGCGCGTGAGCGATACCCCCTCGGGGATGTCCTTCGTGGCCACGATGACCGGTCGCAACAGGACACGGTTTTGGGTACGGGTCGTCTCGATCACGCGATACACGCCGAACGTGGCCATGCCGGCGGTCACGAGCGTGGCGACGAGCACGACAGAGTAGCGATTGAAAGTCATGGCAGTACCGCTCGATGCAACGACGAGGGGATGAGTGTCGCGGTCCGGGTGATCATGAGCCTTCCCACCGGAACGTGGCCTGAGCGTGAAGCACCGGCGTCAGCGGCTGTCGCATCAGCGCCGGCAACGGGGTGAGCCACGTGAAGGGGTAGTTGATCTGGACCTGCACGGCCTGCAGCTGACCGGTAGAGCAACTCGGCAGGCAGGTGACGACGACTTGCGTGGCCGCATTCACGGGGACATTGCCGAAAGGCGACATCTTCGAAGCGGCGGTATCCCGGATCGCGTTCAGTGCCGCCCCGGGATTGGTGAGCCGTGCACCGTAGCGAGCGCCTTCGCGCGCTGCCGCCGTGAGATTGTTGGCCGTGAACATCGCACGACCGAAGTCGATGGTTCCGAACACCAGCATGAGGAGCAGTGACGCGAAGATCGCGAACTCGAGGAGAGCGACCCCCGATTCATCACGGCCGAAGATGCGGCAACGGGACCTCCATGATCCGAGCATGGCGTGTAAGCCTCACAGGAAGAGTCCTGGCCAGCGTGCGGCACCTGCCAGTCCGGCCGCCATGGCAAGCGCATAGGGCATGCGACGATCCCACACGGACTGCGTGGGCTCCCGCAGGAGCAGGGGGTGCTGCACGCCATGCACCAGGCGAAACAGTGTGTGACGCAGTCCGTGGCGTTGCGCGAGATAGAGCAACGACAGCAGGCCGCCGCACAGACCGGCGATCATCCCGGCCTCCACGGCACCGACCGGGCCGAGCCATGCGGCACCGGCGGCGAAGAGTTTCACATCACCGCCGCCCATCATGTGCAGCAACCAGAAGGGCATCCACATGGCCAGTCCGATCATCATGCCGCCAAGCGCACGCATCGCCCCGCCGAACCCCGCATCGAGGACCGCGAAACCCACTCCGGCCAGCGCCCCCGTTGCCACGAGCGCATTGGGAATGCGACGCGTCCGAAGGTCCGTCACACAGGCGGTGATCAGCACCACCGCCAGCGTGAATGCCTCGACACGAGACAGCAACGACCCTTCGAACGCCATCGACATTGTTTCTCCGGTGACTTACGGCAGCCCCGCATTCGCGAGGACGAAGCCGTTGCTGACCTTGCTCCCGATGGCCGTTACCGCCACGATGGCCAGCGCGGTGATCAGCATGGCCAGCATGCCGTACTCGAGGAGCGTGGCCCCGCGCTCGTCCTGCCAGAAGCGGCGCGATCCTTCGCGGGCGGCGACCATGGAGCGGTTACGGCAGATTGGTGTTCACGGTATTGAAACCCGTGCTCACCTTGAGGCCGATGGCCTTGACTGCCACGATCGACAGCACCGTGATGAGCAGAGTGAGCATGCCGTACTCGAGCAGGGTCGCGCCGTCCTCATCCGCGAGGAAGCGCTTCGGAAGCGTGGCAATGGACAACATGTGCGTATCCTCCTCACCGATGGTGAAGAACCGGAGCCGGTAGAATGACGACGGTGCGGGCTCCGCAATCGCACTGTCGGGCGTCGTTCGCTGGGCATGCCGCGGCGCGAACCGCGAACCCGTGGGTTTGTGACGCTGGGCACAGGTTACGTGTTCAGGCAGATCACGGAATCAGTGAGAACCGCGACAAGGTTGTCGTCCGCTGTCCGGCATTCGCATGGCATGCGCGTGCCATGTTGTCGCATGACCCTTCGGTTTCCCGTGGCTCATCAGACGGCAGCCCTGTCCAGCCTGCTAGGGATGGCGGCGATGGCGCTGCTGTTGTGGTCAGCGGTCCCGCTCACACAGAGCGACGGTGATCTCTTCGCCCACATCGCGCTCGGGCGTGAGATCCTGGAGCGCGGACTCCGGCCGGTGGTGTCACCGGCGTGGGGCAGTGCCGTGCTCTTCGCGTGGCTCCACGATACCGGCGGACTGCCGGGCATTGCGTGCGCGGTGGCGGTCATGGCCGGTGTCGCGCATGCGCTCGGCACACATCTGTTGCTCCAACTTCGAGTCCCGCCAACAGCCGCACTGCTCGCGGCTGTCGTGACCGTCACCCTCGCCGCGTCGCACTGGCTGGCGCGCCCACATGCGGTGACGCTGCTGTTCATGGCGGTCCTCATGCACCTGCTTCATGCGCCCGGCGCGCGAACAGTGTATGCGGTGATTCCGCTGTTCGGGTTGTGGGCCAATCTGCATGGCGGCTGGGCCTTCGGGGCCATGGTCCTGCTCTGCCATACCGTGGGCGAAATCTTCACGTCGCCGCCACAGCACATGCCGCGGCAGCGTGTGACCCTCGTGGTTGCCGCAGGGCTCGCACTCGCATCCACTCTTGCCACGCCGTATGGCATCGGCCTGCATCATGCCATTCTCCGCACGCTGCGGGATGGCGCACTCGCCGCCACGGTGACCGAGTATCAGCCTCCGTCCTGGTCCTCTCCGGTCGATGCACTCTTTCTGCTGATCGTTCTGGCCGCGCTGCCGACCCTCTTGGCATCACGGCGGCAGCTACCGGTCTCCACAGTGCTGATCGTGCTGCTCAGCATCGGTGTGTCGCTCAAGGCCAGCCGGAACATTTCCCTCTTTGCATTCACCGGCTGGCCGCTGCTTGCCGCGCAGGCCGCGACGTGCATCACACGGCGACCCGTCGAGTCTGCTCTCGGACACACGAAAACCCGGGTGACCGCGTGGAGGAGCTGGCTGCCCGGCATAGCCGGCGCGCTGGGCGTGCTGCTGCTTGGTGCGCGCGGCGGCGTCGTGGGAGACCGGCGTGTGCTCGATGTACCGGTGGACAGCAGACGTTTTCCCGTAGCCGCGGTGGAGGCACTGCAGCGCATGCCTTCGGCGGATCACACGCTGACCACGTGGGCATGGAGCGGATACCTACCATACGCATGGCGCCATCACCGGGCCGTCTTCGACCCGTTACGGTTCACACCCGAAGAGATGCAACAGCTGGGAACGCTGTTGACCGTGCGCACCGGGTGGCGGGCATTACTCGACAGCACGGCCATCGGCACCGTGCTGGTGCCGAGGCATTCACCGCTGGACAAGGCGTTGTCGGGCGACGCGGGGTGGGATTGCTGGTATCGCGACGAAACCGCCTCGGTTTTTCGTCGCCGAGCATCGCCCGGTTACTTGTAGGGGCTGTCGTTTCGACGATCACGCGATGGGGCACCACCCGCGGAACGGCCCGCGCCGTTCGATCCGGCCGCCCCCCCGCCCGCTGGCCGCCGCGACCCGCCGCGACGACGGCGTGCGCCGCCGCCCGACACCGCTTCACCGGCCTGTGCCGTCGGCTTGCTTCCACCCTGCGGTCCGCGCGGTCCCTTCTCCGGCTTCGCGGCCTTGGTGGCCCGCCGCGCCGCCTCCGCCTCCTGCGCCGCCACACGACGGGCAGCCTTCTCGGCGGCACGCGCACGATCCTCTGCCTTCTTCTTCCGGATCTCGGCGATGCGTTCAGCGATCGGCACCTCGAGCTTCGCCTGGGGCTTGGCGGTGTAGTCGAAGTCGGGGACGGTCACGCGCGGGAGCGTCTTCTTGATGGCTCGCTCGATCGCCTTGAGCTCGCCCTCTTCCTCCGGGCTCACGAAGGTGAAGGCTTCACCCGTCGCTTCGGCGCGCGCAGTGCGCCCCACGCGATGGATATAGTCTTCCGATGCCACCGGCACGTCGAAGTTCACCACATGGCCGAGGGCTTCCACGTCGATGCCGCGGGCGGCGATGTCGGTGGCCACGAGCACCTGATAGGCACCGTCCTTGAAGCCGGCGAGGGCCTGGGTACGCTGGGCCTGCGAACGGTTGCCATGAATGCGCTCCGCCTTGATGCCGGCCGTCACGAGCTGGCTCGCCAGACGATTGGCGCGGTGCTTGGTGCGCGTGAACACGAGGGCCTGCGGCATGTCGCCACGCTTGAGCAGCGCCACGAGCAACGCGCTCTTGAGGTCCTGCGACACGGGATACACCGCCTGCGTGATCCCCTTGGCCGGCGCGGCCTGACGCTGGAGGTTGAGCGTGGCGGGGTTGTGCAGCATCTCCTTGGTCAGTGCCGCGATCGGCGCCGGCATGGTGGCGCTGAAGAAGAGCGTCTGCCGCTTCCTCGTGGGGAGATGCCGCAGAATCTTCTTGATCTCGGGCAGGAAGCCCATGTCGAGCATGCGATCTGCTTCGTCGAGCACGAGGTACTCGAGGTGCTCGAGCTTCGCATACGGCTGACGGAAATGGTCGAGCAGGCGCCCCGGTGTGGCGATGATCACGTCGGCGCCGCTGCGGAATGCATGTTCCTGCGGCCCCATGCCCACGCCACCGAACACGGCGGCGCCCGTGAGCGGCGTGTGCGTGCACACGTCGTTGAGGCTGTCGAGAATCTGCGCCGCCAGTTCACGCGTGGGCGTGAGCACGAGCGCGCGCGTCTTGCCGCGCGGGCGCTCCATGAGCTGGTGCAGAATGGGAAGCAGGAAGGCGTACGTCTTGCCGCTGCCGGTCATGGCGCAGGCAAGTACATCGCGCCCGTCCATGGCGGGCGGAATGGCCTCGCCCTGAATGGGTGTGGGGCGGGCGAAGCCAAGCTCCTTGAGCCCCTGCAGGAGACTCGGGTGGAGCTGGAGTGAAGCGAATGTCGGTGCAGCCGTCACGAAATGCCTTGGGAATATGTGTATGGCGAAAGCTCGCGGAACAGCGGGCTTCGCGCCATGCCCTGCGGAGTCAACCGGTCGCCGCGATCTCTTCGCCCGGGTTGATGAACTGGTCCTGTTCCAGCTGGAACTGCCGGTTGTACAGGTCCCGATAGCGGCCACCCAGTGCGATCAGTTCCTGATGCGTGCCGCGCTCGACGATCTCGCCGTGCTCCAGCACGAGAATCTGATCAGCGCTGGTGATCGTACTGAGCCGGTGGGCAATCACGAAGGTGGTGCGCCCCGCGCGCAGACGACGGAGGCCTTCCTGAATGAGATGCTCGCTTTCGCTGTCGAGGCTGGAGGTGGCTTCATCGAGAATGAGCACGCGCGGATCGGCGAGAATGGCACGGGCGATCGCCACACGCTGACGCTGGCCACCGGACAGCTTCACGCCGCGCTCACCCACGATCGTGTCATAGCCCTGTGGGAACTGCGAGATGAAGTCGTGCGCATTGGCGATCTTCGCGACCTGCACGATCTCCTCATCGGTCGCGCCCGGCTTGGTGAAGGCGATGTTCTCCTTCACCGTGCCGTCGAAAAGGAAGTTGTCCTGCATCACCACGCCGAGGTGCCGGCGGTAATCGCGCAGCTTGAGCTCGCTCACCGGTGTGCCGTCCACCTTGATATGCCCCTGCTGCGGCTGCGCGAACGCCATGATGAGGGAAATCATGGTGCTCTTGCCACTTCCGCTCGAGCCCACCAACGCGGTCGTGGTGCCGGCAGGCGCGGTGAACGACACATCCTTGAGCACCGGCACGCCCGGCTCGTACTCGAAGTGCACGTGATCGAACTCCACGCGCCCGACGACCGAGGGAACGGCGGCCTTGCTGGCATCTTCCTGGTCTTCCGTGGCCATATCGCGCAGTTCGCGGATGCGATCGAGCCCCGCGAACGCCTCGGTGATCTGCGTACCGATGCTCGCGATGGAAATGAGCGGTGCCGTCACCATGCCGATGAAGATCACGAAGGTGAGCAGGCTGCCGAGGGTCATGCGGCCGCGCATCACGTCACCGCCCCCCACGTACATCACGATCACGCCGATCACCCCCACCACGGCCAGACCAAGGGTGCCCGTGAGCGACGTCCCGGTGATGGTCTTCGCGATGTTCTCGAACAGCCGCTGCACGCCCTTGCCGAAGACCGCCTTTTCACGGTCTTCCGCCGTGTAGACCTTGATCAGGCGAATACCCCCGAGCGTTTCCGTGAGGCGACCGGTGACCTCGGCCTGGATCACGCTGCGTTCGCGGAAGATGGGACGCAGGCGCTTGAAGGCGATGCTCATGCCCACCCCGAAGATGGCCAGCGGCAACACCGTGGCGAGCGTGAGCTTCCAGTTGAGATAGATCAGCACCGCCATCGCGCCGATGGCGCTCAGAATCCCGCCGGTGAGCTGAATGAGCCCCGTGCCGATCAGGTTGCGGATCCCTTCGGGATCGCTCATCACCCGGTTCACCAGTACGCCGCTCTTGGTACTGTCGAAGTAGCGCACCGGGAGACGAATGAGATGCCCCTGCACCTCTTCCCGCAGCTGAGCGATCGCCTGCTGCGCCGCCACGCTCACCACCTGCGACAGCGCGAAGCCCGTGAGGACCTGCACGATCGTGGTCCCGAGGCCGACGAGCGCCACGATCCCCAGCAAACGCAGATCCTGTTTGGGGAGGACTTCGTCCAGCACGTACTTCGTGGAGTACGGCAGCACGAAGCTCGAGGAGCGGCTGATGAGCATCAGCACGAGGCCGATGCCCACCGACCGCTTGTGCTTGAGGATCAGGGCGCGCGCTTCACCCCACGCGCGCTTGCTGTCGTATTTGGGCTTCTTTCCGGCGGCTGTTGGAGGGACCATCCTCCAAACTTAGCCGTCCGGCTTCACGGTGCAGGCTTGGGGCGTACCCAGATGAGCCCGTCGGGATCACGAAAGCGCAGCGCCGTCGTGGGCTCCTCGTCTGCGAGGAAGTCGAGACGCTTTTCGCCGAACATGTCACGATAGGTGACCTGCACCGATGTTTCCCGCCCGGCCGGCGCCGTCTCCACCGCCAGGATCGGGTAGCGCCCCTCATCGGCATTATCGAGGGTGAGCACCACGGTATCCGGGAGGAACTCGAGCGTCTGTCCCTCGTACCGCATGTACATCGTGGTCCATGACCCCAGAAGCCTCTCGGGCAAGGGGGCGTGCCCGGAGCTTGGGCGCAACAGGAGCGCCACGGTGATGATGGCCACCAAACCGGCCGCCACGATCCCCATGAGGCGCGGCGTGACGATCGGCGCCAGCGTGCTCGCAGCAGCGGTCTTCGGGGAGGCCGGGCTCTCGGCCCGCGGCTTGCCCGACGGTTTTGCGGCAGCTTTGGTAGCAGGCTTCCCGGTGCTCTTCCCGGTGCTCTTGCCCGCACTCTTGCCGCTCGGCTTCCTGACCTGCGGGCGCGGCTTACTGGCCGGAAGGGGGGTCGGCTCGAGAACGAGATCGACCCACGGCTCCGGTTCGATGATGGGCAGGTCGTCGTCGCCTGCCGGATGCGGCGTGGAATTCTGTACGGTGTGTCCCATGAAGCGTCCGTGTCACAGAGGCATCTTCGCCTGAATGGCACCTTGGTCGTACCTGAGTGTCGGACGGTTCGAACGGAAGTTTAGTGGTTCATGAATGAGGCACCATCGATGGAGCAGGCTACATCGACCGCTGGACCAGCGCCTCGATCTGCCGGAGGTGCGCCGGGGTGGGGAGCCCCCCCCGCATCCCCAAGGTGGTGTCGTTCACGTACTTGACCTGTGCCGTTCCCGGAATCACGCAGGTCACGGCTGGATTGGCGACGATGTATTTGAGGAACACCTGGGCCCAGCTCGCGGCGTCGAACTCCTTGGCCCACTCCGGTACCGGCGTCTGCAGTACGTTCTGGAAGACCCGCGTGCGCCCGAACGGCAGATTCACCAGGACCGCCACGCCCTTGTCCCTCGCGAGGGGGAGAATGCGCTCGGCGGCGTTGCGGTTGTCGGCCGCGTAGTCGATCTGGATGAAGTCGAGCGTCTCCGAGTGCATCAGCTGCTCGAGCGCCGGGTACTGCTGGTCGCTGCTGGTGGTGACCCCCACATAGCGAATCCGCTTCGCCGCCTTCATCTCGCGCAGCACCGGCAGCAACGGGGCGGTGCCGCCGAGATTCCACACCTGCATCAGATCGATGCGGTCGGTCTTGAGTCGACGGAACGACTCCTCGATCTGCGCCACACCGGGCGCCACGTCGGTGCCGCGCACCGACACCTTGGTGGCCAGGAACAGCTGGTCGCGAATGCCCAGCTCCGCCACCAGCTCGCCCGTCACGGTCTCTGCCTGCCCGTACCCCGGCGCCGTATCGATCACCTTGCCCCCCAGCTTGGGGAACTCGCGCAAGGTGTCCCGGAGCGGTGCCTTCTCCTCTGCGGTGGTCACGTCGTAGCGACGCGCGGTCCCGATACCGATCACCGGCAACCGCTCCCCACTGGAGGGAATGGCGCGGGTGATGAGGGGGCGCTGCGCCTGTCCGGCGAGGAGCATCGAATCGCTGCCAGCGCGCGACAGCGCGCGCAAGGCTGACGGCACGAGCATCGAACTCACGCCGAGACCGAGGCCAGTCCGAAGGAGGTCGCGGCGAGACAGAGAATCAGCAGACATGACGCTTGGAGTGAGTCGGGATGGAACGCGCGCCTGACCCCCGTCAGGGGAGAGGAACGTGGGGTGGTGCCTCCCGAAGCTGACGCCGTTCGATCTGCGGCGGTAGCCCTGCCGGGAAGCGCGACCAGGGGGCCAGCGCCTTGAAGTCCGTGGTGTGCCAGATGGCGCGGCGCGACTCGACGGTGGACGCCACGATCCCGGTAATGATCCACGTGGGCGCGGTGAGCACGAGATAGAAGCCGTGGCTGATCGTACTCAACGCCCCAAGCGCCGCCCACGTCGCGAGCCCCCCCGTGGACGGGCGGTAGCGCGTGAGCTCCACACGGTACACCGAATCGCGCGGAATGGCGTGCAGCGTATCCCGATGAATGGCGAACAGCGTGTCGCCCGCCGCGGCAAGCAGCTCACCGTACCGGTAGGCACCGTCCACGCGCCGGATCTCCACCCAGCTGCCCGATACCCGCGACGCAAGGGCACGAGGTCGGTCACGATACTCCAGCGGCGCAGAGCTCGACCGACACGCCGCAAGGCACAGCGACAGCGTCATGGAGCGCATCAGCAACCGTACCGCGCGTCCCGGAACCTCAGCGGAGGGCATGGCGGCTCCCCCAGAAGCTGCGCTCCATCGTGGGTTCGAGTGCGGCAAACCGCGGGGCGAGTGCCTTCATGGCCCGGGCCGGGTCCGCCAGCAGCGCTGCGGCCGCCATGGGGTTTTCCTCGGCGAGCCATTCCTGCCGCATCCACTCGAGGTAGTAGCCACGGACCGCCACGAAGTAGCTGAGCTGCTGCGACGTACCGGGTTCCCGAACGGGTACCCGGTACTGCACGGCATAGCCGTCGCCGGGAGTGGTCGTGAGAAAACGCGTGCTGTCGCGCAACCGTTCGAGCGCCTCGGGGGCCGCGGTCGTGCCCCCGCGTTGCTCACGCAGCACGGTCACCGGCTGGAGCGCCCTCACCGTGGCAGGGCGCGAAAGCTCCGCCAGGGCCACCTGATCGATGCGCCATGCCCCCTTCGACAGTCGCAATCGCACACGGACGGGGCCGCTGTCACTGGCGCTGCGGGCCGGCAAGGGCAGCAACCGCACGTCGGCCGCCAGCGGACCGTGTTCGGCGGTGGTAGCCACGGTGCGCCACGTGCCATCGCGCTGCAGCTGCTGGACCTCGATGCCCCCGAGGGCATCCGACGCGAGCCGCGCCTGACGATGCGCCACGCTGTCGCCGCGTTCGAGGGCAGCGAACCAGCTGCCGGCGCTGCTGCCCAGCCAGGCGAGCGTCTGATAGAAGAGGAAGGTGCTCACGAGCGACTGCCGCGAACGCAGCACGAGACCGATCTGGGGCGCCCGCGTGGCCGGGAAGGTGACGTCTATCGTCTCGCGCGCCGCGAGATCACGCGGATCGACCGGCGTGGAGCGCTCGCCTCCCCCGGCCGCGCGCACGGCGTCGAGACAGCTGCCCTCGCTCGCCGCACAGTGCTGCGGTGCGAGCGTGCGCGATGCCAGCCAGAATGCCCCGGCCTCGGTCGCGTACACGCGCGATCCGGGCGCATGCTCGACGGCGAGCAGCGTCATGCTGCGGATGTTGTGCGTTTCGAGGGCTTCGTTGCGTACGTGTACCGTGGCCACCCCGTTCACCGCCACGAGCCCCGGTAGGGCATCCACATCGGTGGCCTCGAGCGAGGGCGACACGCTGCTCGAAAACGATTCGGCCTCGAGGGATCGCGCCGTGCCGTCGCCGACGTACAGCGTGGGGCACGAACCGAAGCAGGCCTTGGGGTTGGCGGCACAGGCCGCGGTGGCGCCGAGCGACACCCCGCTGACGACCGTCAACGCGGCCGAGGTGTGTTGCAGCACGCGATTGCTTTCGAACAGCACGACCGAGTCGAGCGACAGGGTGTGCGTACTGCCGGTATCGAGGGGCTGTCGGTTCAGGTCGAACCGCTGCCCCGGACCGCTGACCGTGCGGGTGGCGCTGTCGATGATCCACGAGGTAAAGCGCACCACGTGGCCGCTGCGGGTGTGCGCCTTGAGGAAATCGGGGGCATTCGCGTACTCCACACTGGGGAGCACGGGACGCTCTCCGTCCGCCGTGGTGTCCGGGCGGTGCACCTGTCGTTGGACCGTCTGGAGACAGCCGCCGACGGTGGCCACCAGGACCACCAACGGCAACGGCAGGACCTTTCGGAGCAGGGCACGCGAGGGGGACATCAGCCGCGTCATCGAGCACTCCAGCGATGGGTTGCAGGAAACTTCCCGCGCGCCGACCCGAATCGCCATACGTTGTGCGACGTAGACCGGATGAGGCTTCCGTCACACATCGCGCACACCACACCACCAGGATGGGGCCGGTAATCCCCTCGCGCGAACGGATGGGCACGCCCCTGCGTTCATGTGGGTGGAGCGGCCCGGTCGTACCACCATTGGGCGTGCACCCGGGCCGGATACGGCTCGCGTGCGCACTGCCGGGCTGATTGGTCCCGCGCGGGCGTTTCCGGTAGCTTACCGGTCAGACCCGCTTCCCCATCGAATCTGCATGTTCATACCTGACAAAGAGACGCTCGCGAAGGTCGAGGTGCTGGCCGACCTCGAACAGGACGTGGAGCAGCTCATGGCGAGCCATGAGTCGAAGCGCATCCTGTGGTTCCCCTCCGAGCTGCTGGCCCCTGCCCCCGACACCGATCCCGACGAGCACGTGAAGCTGCTCCGGGAGCGTGCGCGCGGCATCAGCATGCCCGCCCGTGTGGCGCTGGCACTCAATACACTGACCGAGGAAGGGCTGCCCCACTTCCATCGTCTCCTCGCCACCTATCTGGGCGGCGACACGTTCTGGGCGAAGTGGAACAACCTCTGGACGGCCGAGGAAGACCGGCATGGCGCCGTGCTGCATGACTATGCACACGACAGCCGCATCCTCGACAATCCGGTGCTCGAGCGCATGCAGTTCGAGTATCTCAAGGCGGGCTTCGAACCCGAATGGGACAAGGATCCCTATCGCGTTTTCGTCTACACGTCGCTGCAGGAGCGTGCCACGCAGGTGAGCCACGCCAACACCGGCAAGCTGGCCGGAGAGTACGAGCCGCTCATCGGCGAAGTGCTCGCCAACGTGGCCAAGGAAGAAGCGCGTCACTACGTGTTCTACCGCGAAATCTTCAAGCGTGTGCTCGAGCGCGATCCGAGCAACGCGATGGTCTCGGCCTCGCTCATCATGCCCAGCATCGACATGCCCGGCATCAGCATGCCGCACTTCCGGGAGATGGCCGACGTGATCCGTCGTGCGGGCATCTACGGCCCGCGCGACTACATCCGGATCGTCGAGGACCTCATCAAGTTCTGGGCGCTCGACAAGGTCGAGGGACTGAACGAGGCGGGCAAGAAGGCGCAGGAGAAGATCATGGCCATCACGGCGCGCCTCGAACGCGTGGCCGACATGATGGAAACGCGCAGCAAGGCGAAGACCTTCTCCTTCAACGTGGCGTTCGCGCGCGAATTCGCGATGGATTGAGCGCGGTCAGCCGCTGTTGCGGAGCCCCGCCGCAATCCCGTTGATGGTGATGTGAATGCCGCGCCGGACGAATTCGTCCGGCGCGGCGCCGTTTGCGAGCGTGTCGCGGTGGCGCTGCAGCAGGGCGATCTGCAGATGATTGAGCGGATCCATGTAGGGAAAGCGATTCGCGATCGACCGTGCGAGCAGGGGATTGTCCGCGAGCAGCGTCGGTTCATCCGTGATCTGCCGCAGCGCGGCGCGCGTGCGCTGCCACTCGTCCTCGATGCGCGCGAAGATCGTCGATCGCAGGGTGGCATCGGTGACCAGCTCGGCGTACCGCGAGGCCACACGCAGATCGCTCTTGGCCAGCACCATGTCCACGTTCGACAGCAGTGTGCGGAAGAAGGGCCACGAGGCGGCCATACGCTGCAGCACCGGCAGCCCGTCCGGCGTTTCGGCCAACCATTGCTGAACCGCCGAGCCGAAGCCGTACCATCCCGGAAGCATGCACCGGCACTGCGCCCACGCGAACACCCACGGGATGGCGCGCAGATCCTCGATGCGGTCGCTCGGTTTCCGACTGGCCGGACGGCTGCCGATGTTGAGCGTGGCGATCTCCGCCAGCGGTGTGCTTTCGCGGAAGTACTGCGTGAACCCCGGCGTCTCGTACACGAGGGCGCGATACGCGCGAAAGGCCAGCGCCGACAGGCGATCCATCACGGGGTGGAAGGTCACCGCGCGATCGGCCTGATTCTCATGGTCGGTCAGCGTGGCTTCGAGCGTGGCGGCCACCAGAAGTTCGAGGTTGCGCCGTCCCACATCGGGCGTGGCGTACTTCGATGCGATCACTTCCCCCTGCTCGGTGAGTCGCAGCTGCCCCGTCACCGCCCCCGATGGCTGTGCGAGAATGGCATCGTAGCTCGGGCCGCCACCACGCCCCACGCTGCCACCACGCCCGTGGAAGAAGCGCAGCGATACACCGGCCGCGCCGAACACGTGCATCAGCTGCAACTCGGCCTTGTACAACTCCCAGCCGCTGGTGAGGAAGCCACCGTCCTTGTTGCTGTCGGAGTAGCCAAGCATCACCTCCTGCAGATCACCACGGGACCGCACGAGAGCGCGATAGACGGGCAGCGCAAACGCCGCCTGCATGGTGTCGCCTGCCCGTCGCAGATCCGCGATCGTTTCGAAGAGCGGGATGATGTGGAGCGCCACCGACGGCGTCGGTCCACCGGTGGCAAGGCCCGCCTCTTTGAGCAGGAGTGCCACCTCCAGCAGATCCGATACGCCGTCACACTTGGAAATGATGTAGTGCGGCAGGGCGGCAGCTCCGTAGCGCGCACGCAGGGCCTGCGCCGCGAACACGATATCGAGCTCACCGTGCACGTCGTCGCTGTAGGGAAGATGCGGCGAATACAATGGCCTCGTCCCTTCGAGCTCCGCCCGCAGTACGCGGATGCGCTCCGCCTCGGCGAGCGATGCATATGACGCACAGACGCCGGCCCGGGCCAGCAGCTCCGCCACCACCCGCTCGTGCACATCGGCGTTCTGTCGCAGATCGAGCGGTGCCAGGTGAAACCCGAACACCCGAACGGCCGTGATGAGCCGCTGGAGACGGCCATCGGCCAGCAACGCCAGCCCGGTCTGCACCAGTGAGTCACGGATCACGTCGAGCTCGGCGCACAGGGCGTCGGCATTCGCATAGGCCGGCGCGTCACCGAGGGCGGCACGCGTGGGGAGCGGCAGTTCGAGCTCGCGCATGGTGGCCACGAGGCGCGCATAGATCCCGCTCAGCGCCCGCCGGTACGGTTCGTCGTGGCGCTGCACCGAGCGATCCGGTGACGCCTCCACCAGCGCCTCGAGTGCCGGCGTGACCGGGTGCAGGACGCGCGATACGGAGAGCGAGCGCCCAAGGGCATGCACCTCTTCGAGGTAGAAATCGAACGCGGCAGCGGACTGCAAACGCAGGGTTTCGCGCAGGATCTCCGCCGTGACGAACGGATTGCCATCGCGATCGCCGCCGATCCAGCTGCCGATGCGCAGGAAGGTCCCCATCTCCCACGCACCCTCAGGGTACCGTTCGCGCAGCAGGCTCTGCGTGTTCGCGTAGAGACGCGGCACTTCGGTGAAGAACGTGCTGCGAAAATAGCCGATGCCGTTCTTCACTTCGTCGATCACCCGCAGGCGCTCGCCGCGGACCAGACGCGTGTGCCACAAGGTGAGCACATGCCGCTGCAGCGCCGTTTCGGTCTCCTCGACCTCCGCCGGCGTGAGCGTCACGCGGTCGCGTCGCTCCAGCAGATCGGCGATGCGCTGCATGGCGACCTGCGTGCTCTGGCGCTGTACTTCCGTGGGGTGGGCCGTGAGCACCGGCGAGACGAGCGCCTCGGTGAAGAACTGCGCCAGGCGGGCGCGGGCCACCTCGTCGTCACCGATGGCGTGACGTACCGCGTCGATCGCGAAGGCGAGCGTTCCTTCGCGCGCTGGCGAGCGCATCACCTCGTGCGCGCGCCGGCGGCGGGCGCGGTGCGTGTCCTCGGCGATGTTGGCGAGCTGCAGAAAGTAGGCGAACGCCCGTACGACACACAGGGCGGTGTCGGGCGGCAGCGCATCGAGCAGGTCGTGCAGGACCGCCCGATCCTCGTCACGCCCCTCGCGGGCGAAGCGGATCGCGGCCTGACGCGTGCGTTCCACGAGCTCGAACACGGCCACCCCTTCCTGGTCGCGCACGGCATCGCCAAGCAATCGCCCCAGCAGACGGATATCATCACGAAGTGGGCGGTCCTTCTCGTCGCGGGCCACGGGCGGGTCGAGATCGGTCATGGTGGCATTCTAGCGAAACGCTCGCCTTCCTGTCGTCGTATTGTTGAGCATGGTCCATTCCGTCCCGCCGGCGCCGATCGCCGACATCCACCGTGACCGTGTGGTGAAGCTGCTTTCCGAAGCCTTCGCCAACGATCGTCTGCCCGTAGACGAACTCGACCGGCGACTCGCGCTGGTCTACCGGGCGCAGTCCGTGCACGAGCTCGAGGTGCTGCTCGATGATCCGACATACCCCGGGGTGTCGCTGGCGGAGTACCAGCGTGTCGTGACCGCGGAGGCGGCCGTCCCCGAACGCGGCGTGGCGGCCGCCATCATGGGCGCCTTCGACGCCAAGGGGGGCTGGCTGGTCCCGCGCGAGCTCAAGGTGTGGGCCGTCGCCGGTGGCGGCGAACTCGATCTGCGCGAGGCGCGCTTCGCCCCCGGGATCACGCGGATCGACGTGGTTGCCTTCATGGGCGGCGTGGACCTGCAACTGCCGCCGGGGGTGCGTGTGGAGATTACCGGGGCGGGTTTCCTGGGGGGCTTCTCCCACGAATCCGGCGAACCGGTGGAGGATCCCCATGCCCCCGTGGTACGGGTCAGCGGCCTGGCCTTCATGGGGGGGGTCGACGTGAAGTCGCTCCCCCGTGAGCGCAAGCATGAACGACGCTATGTGGAAGCGCTCGAACGTGCCGAGGAGTTGAAGCGGCGGCGGTGAACGCGGCGGCACCGCACCACGGGTTACGGCGTGCGACCGAGCCCTTGTACCACCACATCGGGGAAGTCGCCGAAGATGCCGTCCACCCCGAGTCGCTGCATCTCGCGCACCTCGGCCAGCGGATCACCACCGTATCGCTTCGCGAGAAACACCGGCTCGGAGCGTAGGGTCCACACGTGCACCTGCAGGCCGGCGGCGTGGGCGTCGCGCACGAGCGTGGTGGGAGTTGCCGACGAATCGGGGCCCACGAGCATGCGCTGATGCACGCCGATCCCGTTCGCGAAGGTGGCGATGTCGCGCAGCCTGTCCGGTGAAAGGGTGCCCGCACCGATCAGATAGATCAGCGGCACGCGCGTCTGCGAACGCAACGCCCGCAGGTTCCCGTCCTCGAAGCTCTGGATGAACACCGGGGCGTCGGGGCGATCGAGGCCGCGGGCCGTGAGCGCCCGCAGCAACGCCGGCTCTAGGGGGAGGCCGATGCTGCGGAAATAGGTCGGATGCTTCGTCTCCGGATACACCCCCACCACGCGCCCCCGGGCGCGCCCCAGGGAATCGGCGAGCGAAAGGACCTCGTCGAACGTGGGCACAGGGTACTGCCCATCGTAGCTGTGCGAGCGGAACGGCAGGCGCTCCTTCGCCCGCAACGTGCGCAACTCCGCGAGGGTGAAGTCCTCGGTAAACCATCCCGTGATGGTGTCCCCGTCGATCGTCTTGCGGCGGCGGCGATCGGGAAAACGCTCGGCCACGTCGGTGGTCCCGCCGATCTCGTTTTCGTGCCGTGCCACCAACACCCCGTCCTTGGTACTCACGAGGTCCGGCTCGATGTAGTCGGCACCCATCTGCACGGCCAGCGTGTACGCGGCCAGCGTGTGCTCCGGGCGATGGCCGCTGGCGCCGCGATGCGCGATCACGATGGGTCGGGCCGATGGCGCGACGGTGCTCCCGGCGACGGGACGGCCGGTGTGGCGGCAGGCGGAGAACAGCGATGCGGCGGTCAGGATCGTGAGCGCCGTGAAGCGCAGCGGAGCCTTCCGGACTGGCGGCCGCGACGGTGGCGCCGGAGCCGCGGGGAGAGCGATCGGGAGAAAGCGTGCCATGCGCTGATGCTAACACCGCGCGCGCGGGACAGCCGGCACCCCGTGTATAGCCAAGCCCACGGAGGTGTAACGGTTGACGTGGCACACGGCAGGTCACAGCATACGGCCATGGTACCCACGGCACCCGAACCGCTCATCACCGCCATCCGAGGCCACGACCGCCTCGCGATCGAACGGCTGCTGGCAGAGGATCCGGCCCGAGCCGGTATGCGAGGCCCGGGGGGTGAATCGCTCGTGCTTTTCGCCTGTTACGTGGGCGCCCCCGACCTGTCGCCGGCATTCCTGCGCGGCCGTGCGCTCGACGCCTGTGAGGCAGCCGCCCTCGGGGATGTGCCGGCACTGCGGGCCGCTATCGAGAACGACGACGATGCCCGTGTGCGTCGCAGCAGCGATGGCTGGACACCGCTGCACCTCGCCTGCTTCTTCGGCCGCGACGATGCCGTGGCGCTGCTCATCGACCATGGCGCCCCGCTCGATGCGCACTCCACCAACGCCACGCGCAACACCCCGATCCATGCGGCGCTCGCGGGCGCGACCAAGGCGAGTGTCGTGCGCCGGCTGGTATTCGCCGGCGCCGATGTAGAGGCGCGGGGTGCGCAGAACATCACACCGCTGCACCTTGCCGCCTCCCGCGGTGATGGTGCCCTCTGCGACCTCCTGATCAGCCGCGGTGCCGACCCCCACGCCCTCATGGAGGACGGCACCACCCCCGCCATGCTCGCCACGGCGAGAGGCTTCCCGGAGCTCGGCGCCAAACTGGCCAACGCCGTACAACTCGAGAACTCCTAGCGATCCCGCTAGTGCGCCGCCACCAGACCGGCCGGTGGCACCATGGCGGGGGACGCGGCCACCGCGCCCTTCGGCGCCAGCAGTTTATACATCACGGGAGTCACGAGGCGCGCGATGAGCGTACTGCTCACCAGCCCGCCGATGATGACCCAGGCCAACGGGGAGTAGAGCCCCGATCCCTGGATGGCCAGAGGAAGCATGCCGCCGATCGCGGTGATGGTCGTCAGAACGATCGGGAGAAAGCGCACCTCGCCGGCGCGCTGGATCGCGGCATCGAGCGGCACCCCCTCGGCACGCAGCTGATCGGTGAAATCCACCAGCAGAATGCTGGTCTTGATCTCGATCCCCACCAGTGCCACGAAACCGATCATGGCCGTGAAGCTCAGCGTATGGCCACTCAGCAGCAGGGCCACGATGCCGCCCACCACGCCCAGCGGAATCACGCTCGCCACCACGAGCGTGGTGCGGAAATCGCGGAACTCCAGAACGAGAATGGCGAGAATCGCGAAGACGGCCACCACGACCGCACCACCGATACCGCCAAAGCTCTCCTGACGACTCTCGATCTCCCCGGCCGGTACGAGCGCATACCCCACCGGCAGCGGAATCTCCTCGAGCTTCGCAATG
>CAZNZG010000005.1:0-40256 GCA_964577455.1 uncultured Gemmatimonas sp.
GGGCTGCACGATGTGCATGCCCTTGTTCAGGAACTCGAGGTCCTTCGCCTCGTGCGTGGCTCCGAGGATGTTGGAGTCGGTGGAATACGCCTTTTCCACCGACATCTTGTATTCGAAGCCGCTCCTGATGAGGTACTCGGCCATCTCGGTGCGCCCGCCCAGTTCGTCGATGAACTGCTGGTCGAGCCACGGCTTGTACACGCGCAGGTGGGGGTTCGTGAGCAGACCATAGCGGTAGAAGCGCTCGATGTCGTTGCCCTTGAACGTGCTGCCGTCACCCCAGATGTTCACGTCGTCTTCGCGCATCGCCGCCACGAGCATCGTGCCCGTCACCGCACGTCCGAGCGGCGTGGTATTGAAGTAGGTCTGCCCGGCGGTGCTGATGTGGAACGCCCCACACTGCAGCGCGGCCAGCCCTTCAGCCACCAGCTGGGCGCGGCACTCGATGAGCCGCGCCTGTTCGGCGCCGTAGGCCATCGCCTTGCGCGGAATCTCCTCGTAGTCCGACTCGTCGGGCTGGCCGAGGTTGGCGGTGTAGGCGAAGGGCACGGCGCCCTTTTCGCGCATCCAGTGAAGGGCTGCGCTGGTGTCGAGACCGCCAGAGAAGGCGATGCCGACCTTCTCGCCGATGGGAAGACGCTGGAGGATGTTGGCCACGGGTGTCCTGAGTGTCCGGAAGGTGAGACAGCCCCCAAAACTAATCAGCAGGGCCCGGTGGCCCTACCGCCCAATCCACTCATCCGGTCGAAGGATGAGAAGTTCGTCACGACCCCGTTGAGGGGGCTGGATCCCCCCTCGGTATGGCTGAGTTTGTGGTATCATTCGTCATGCGCCACCGAGTCGTCCCGTTCCTTGTTGCCCTCACACTGTTGACCGCCGCGCAGCCCTTGGCTGCCCAGGCGGGCGCAGGAACCCGAGCGGCCGACATCCCCGTCTCTCCCCTCACGGTCGAGGGAGGAGGGGCGAAGTCGGCCGCTGCCAGAGACACGTATCGTGCCGCAGCCGTGCTGGCGGATCGCCGGCAATCCGACTCGGCGCTCGTGGCGTACGGCCGGGCCGTTCAGGTTGCGCGCCAGCAGCTCGACTCCGTGACGCTCGCCGACGCCCTGTATCGCATCGGATTCCTGCACTGGTCGCGCGGAGAGTACGAGCAGGCCATCCCGGTCCTCGACTCGGCCCGCGCCATTCGCATGGTGCTGGGTGACGATGCCGAACTGGCGCGCGTGGTAAACACCCTCGGAGCATCCCACTACCAGCTCGGGCTGTACGAACCGGCCATCAATGCGTTCGAAGTGGCGCTGCAGTTGCGCCGGAAGGGAACGGATACCGCCGGACTCGTGCGAACGCTGTCGAACATCGGCAAGACCTACCACGACTGGGATCAGCTCGGCGATGCACACCGCATCCTGACCGAGGCGATTTCCGTGGCAGGTACCGATCCCTCCCGCGCCTCCGCCCTTGGTTATGCGCTGAACAGCCGGGCGCTGGTCAATATCGACCGGGAGAAGTACACCGAAGCGCGGGAGGACGTGGCGGCGTCACGCGCGGCGTATGCCCGCTTCCGGGCGCTCGACCCCAGGGCCGATACGGTCGACTCGTGGGAACTCAACGTGCTCGCCGATGGCCTGCTGGCCCTTCGCGAGAGACGCCAGCGCGAGGCCCTTCCGCTGCTCGAGATGGTGCGGGCGTCGGCGGCGAAGCGGCGAAGCGTGCGCGCCGAGAGCCGGGCCCTGCTCTATCTGGGTGACGCGCACCAGCAACTCGGCGAGACCGGTCGAGCGCGTACCGCGTACGAAGCGGCGCTCCGCATCAGCAGCACCGCCAACCAGCGCACCCTGATGCTGGCCTCGCTCAACCGGCTGGCCACCATGGAAGAGACAGCGGGCAATACCGCGACCGCGCTCAAGCTGCTGCGCCGGTACAATACGCTGTGGAACGTGATCTTCGACCAGGACGCGATGCTGCGCATCAACTCGCGCGAAGCACGTCAGGCGACGGATGCGGCGCTGCGCGAGAATCAACGGCAGCAGCTGGTGATCGAACGGCAGAGTATAACGATGCGACTGGCGCTGGTGATCATCGCGCTCGTCATCGCCCTGCTTGTGCTCTTTGCGCGCTTCTCGGCACGCGAGCGCAGTCGCGCCAGAGCGCTTGCGCAGGCCAACCGCGACCTCAGTGTGCTCAACGACGAACTGCGGGCGGCACTGAACGATGTGAAGACGCTCTCCGGGCTCATTCCGATCTGCGCCAATTGCAAGCGCATTCGCGACGACCAGGGCTACTGGAACCAGGTGGAGGCGTATCTGGAGGACCGCTCAGATGCGAAGTTCAGTCACAGCATCTGCCAGTCGTGCGGCCCCACTCTCTACGGCGAACTGTGGCCTGACCAGCCGGCATGAATCCGCGTAGGCGGTGGCTCGTTGGCGGTATCGCCGGAGCCCTCTGTGCTGCCGCGATCTGGCTGTACACCCCGGACCTCGACCGTCGTGTGGTCGAGCAACGCTACCTTGCCCATCGCACCGATCTGCGCACTATCGACGGGGTGACCCTGCATGTGCGTGACAGCGGCCCGCGTGACGCGCCGGCGCTCGTCCTGCTGCATGGACTCGGATCGAGCCTGCACACCTGGGAGCCCTGGGCACTCGCACTGCAACGCCGGTATCGCACGATCCGCTTCGACTTTCCCGGACATGGACTCAGCGGACCTGCGCCGGACTATCGTGACACCCGCTCACACCAGCTGCTCCGCTCGCTCCTCGACACCCTTGGGGTCGGGCAAGCCACGATCCTTGGCAATTCGATGGGCGGACGCATCGCCTGGAGTTTTGCCGCGGCGCACCCGGATCGTGTCCGCGCCCTGGTGCTCATGGCGCCCGACGGATTCGCGAGCCCCGGCTTTGCGTATGACAAGCCGGCGGAGGTGCCGGCGGTGCTGGGGGCCATGCAGTGGGTGCTGCCACGAGCGATGCTCGAAGCGAACCTCGCGCCCGCCTACGCCAACCCGTCGGCGTTGAGCGACTCGATCGTGGACCGCTATTTCACCCTCATGCGCGCACCGGGAAATCGCGCGGCGCTGCTTGCACGCATGCAGCAGACCATGCTCACCGACCCGGTGCCGCGTCTGCGGCGCATCTCGGTACCCACGCTGCTGCTGTGGGGCGCAGAGGATGCCATGATCCCCGTGCGGAATGCGCAGGACTACCTGCAGGCCATGCCGAACGCCCGATTGGTGACCCTGACCGGACTGGGCCATCTGCCATTCGAGGAAGCACCGGCCCGTGCGCTGCCGCCCGTTCTCGAGTTCCTCGCGGAGCACCACGACCGGCGGTGACAGTACGCGACCCCGCGCCATATTCAACGCGCGGCAATCGCCACGGCGACGGAGTCGTGTACGTGGCCGCATCGTCCCCGGTGAATGAGGTGCCACGTGACGCGCTTCGAACGGCCGCATTACCCGATCATCTATGTGCGCGGCTATGCCATGACCGACGGTGAGGTGGAGCATACGGTGGCGGACCCCTACATGGGGTTCAACGTCGGCTCCACCAAGCTCCGCCAGCAGTACCCCAAGTCGGTGGTGCGGCATGTGTTCGAATCGCCGCTCGTACGGCTCATGAAGGACGAGGGGTATCGCGACACCTTCGTGGATGGTTCGGAGCTACCCGATAACGTCGCGCTGTCACCGCGCTCGGTGTGGATCTACCGCTACTACGAAGACGCCTCCCGGGAGCTGGGCACGGGCACGCGTCATGAGATCGAGCACTACGCCCAGGGGCTGCTCGACCTCGTGAACACGCTGCACGACCGGTACGCCCCCGGTGACCGCGCCCGCCACGGCAGTGCCTCGGACGTCTTCCGGGTGTATCTCGTGGCGCACTCCATGGGCGGGCTGATCTGTCGCTCGATGCTGCAACGGCTGTCCCCCAACGACAGACGCATCGACAAGGTCTTCACCTATGCCACCCCACACGGCGGCATCGACCTGCGCGGCATCGGCAACGTACCGGGGTTCGGCTTCAACCAGTCCGACAGCTTCAACGAGCAGCGCATGCGCGAGTACCTCGCGCTTCCGTCCGATGCGCCCGTGAACTCGCTCAACGGGTGCTTCCCGGAGGAACGGTTCTTCAGTCTCGTGGGCACCAACCACAACGACTATGGCCTTGCGAAGTACGCGGTGGGCCCGATGAGTGACGGCCTGGTACGCATCGCCAACGCCACCGTGGCCGACACGCCGCGGGCCTTCGTGCACCGTTCACACTCGGGGCACTATGGCATCGTCAACTCGGAAGACGGTTACCAGAACCTCCGTCGCTTCCTCTTCGGCAATGTGCGCGTGGATGCCTTCCTCGATGTGGAGGAGATCATGCTGCCGCCGGCGGTGCAGCAGGAGAAGGATGGCGGGCACGCCATCCGCGCGGACTATCTCGTGGATGTGATCGCGCGCGTGCGCGGGGCCCGGTGGGACCTGCATCGGCGCACGAGCGACGAGGGCTCGGCGGTGCTCATCGACTACGATCGACACGTGCGTGCACACCAGCCGGTGCATCTCGCGAGTGTCTTCCTTTCCAGTGGCGCGCGCGTGGACGCCTCGCGCCCTACGCTCGGCTTCAGCCTCGACGTGGGGGTACAGGTGCCGGAGTACCAGATCGACGGGAAGCCATTCTGGAAGCGCGACCACTACGACGGTGGCTATCTGTTCCGCGACAAGGTGAACCTCGAGGCATATTTCGAGGCGGGAACGGGATGGTCGTTGCGCTATGGGTGGGACTCCGAGGCTCCGAATGCCGTGAAGCACACCGCACACGCTCACAATCCCATGCCCGGCAACTGGGTCTTCGCGCTGCCCGCCCTGCAGGACACCCGCCCGGGGCTGCGAGCGGTCCTGCGGCTCGAGACCCGTCCGTGGAACGAAGACTGACCGCGAGAACTGATCATGTCACTGCTGTCCCGTCGTGATGCCCTGGCCCGCCTGAGCGCCATGCTGGCGCTACCACTCGTGGAGTGGCCGCAACTTGCCGATGATCCGCTCCACGGCACCATCGCGCAGTATCAGGCGGGGCGCCTCCGCGGCGAGTACACCGCCCTCGAAATCACCAGGCGGGCACTCGAGCAGTGCCGTGCCGCAGGTGCCAGGTACAAGGCCATCGACCTGCTCACCGACTCTGCGCTCGCCGAAGCGCGAGCCTCCGATGCGCGGCTTCGTCAGCGTGCGCTGCGCGGACCGCTCGACGGTGTGCCGCTCTTCGCCAAGTCGATCTACGATCTTCAGGGTACGCCCACGTCGGCATCGAGCGCGGAGTGGGCACGCCTTTTTCCCGCTGCGGTGCCGCGCGATGCGATCGAGGTGGAGCGCCTCCGCGCGGTGGGGGCGGTCATACTGGGGAAGACGGCGGCCGATGATTTCGCCTATCGCGGCAACGGCACCTCGAGCCACACTGGACAGGTGCTCAACCCCCACGATCCTGCGGGGCGAAAGACGCCCGGTGGCTCGAGCGCCGGCAGCGCCGTGGCGGTAGCGTGCGGGCTCGCGTTCTGCGCGTTGGGCACCGACGACGGTGGGTCCAACCGCATTCCTGCGCAATTCTCGGGCGTGGTAGGAATGAAGCCCACCTTCGGTCTCGTACCCCGTAGTGGCGTCATTCCCACGTGGCCAGTACTGGACACGCACGGACCCCTCGCGCGCACCGTTGCCGATGCGGCCCTGATGCTCGATGCGATCGCCGGATACGACAAGGACGATGCGCTCTCCCTGCGTGGCGCGTGGAAGCGCGGACATCTTGGCGCCCTCGACGCCCAGGCGCTGCGCGGTGCGCGTCTCGGGTTCGTGGAGGTGCATGCGCCGCGCGCACAGATGACGGCCGAGTGCCTCGCGGTGCTGGATGCCGCGCTGACCGATTGCGGCGACGCCGGCGCAATCATCGAAGCGTTCGCCCCGTCGGTGGACCGCACCAACTATCGCGAGCGGTTCGCAGCCGCGGCGGCAGCGCGCGGCCACGTGGCCCCCAATGCCAACTCGCCGGCGAGTACCGCCAACGCGTTGCTTCGGTACTTCGAACGACAGGGAGTGAACGCCGCGGAGGCCGTGCGGCGTGGCCTCAACGCCTACCAGGCGTTCTACGATGTGCTTCCCGCCGAGTGGGAGAGGATGGAGCCACTCACGGGTGTGGCGTACGAGCGGGACGCGGCGGCGGTGAGCTTCCTGCAGTCGCGCGAATCCGTGGTGGCCTCACTGGCGGCAGACATGCAGGCACGCGGGATCGATGTGATGATCTATCCCACCATGCCCTTCAAGGCCCCCGACGCCACATCGCCATGGCCCGATGTGCGCACACCGCTCGGCTACGGCAACTGGCTTGGGCTCCCTGAAGTATCGGTGCCCGCCGGTTACGGCAGCGACGGCTTGCCCGCGGGCAATCTCAGCTTCGTGGGGCTTCCCGGCTCGGACGCGCGCGTGCTGGCGTATGCCCACGCCTACGAGCAGGCGAGCCGCCGCTTCCGCATGCCCGCGGTCCGATGACATGACAAGTCACGCAGCCCCGGAAACCGAACACGGAAGGGATCAGGGGCATGCGCTCGATCAGAACACCGCGTGCTCGCCGCGGTCGTCCGCCAGTTCGCCGCGCAGCAGTCGCGCGTAGTGATCCGCGAGCGTGTCCGTGCCGAACGACGGGGTCGCGTCGGCATCGTACCGCTTCGCCACCGGATCCCACAACAGCATCGACTCCGTGGCGTAATAGCGTCCAATGCGCGCAAACTCGGCTTTGTCGCGGAGCGGCGGCACAACGGTGCCGAGCGCGCCGAGCACACCGATGATCACATCGAAGAAGCCCACCGGCACACTCTTGAACTTCGGTGTCTTCCCGGCGAGCGAGAAGAGCAGTTCCCCCTGCTGCTTCAGCGTGAGCGCTGCACCCGGACCACCGATCGGCAACAGCTGATCGGCGCGTGCGGGATCGGTGAGACACCCGGCGAGAAACTCCGCGAGATCGGCGTCGCTGATGGGCTTGCAGGCCGTGAGGGCACCGTCGCCAAAGAGGAGAAACGGCTTGCCCTGTTGCACCCGCTTCACCTGTCCCGAGATGCTCTTGAAGAATGCCGTGGGGCGCACGATGGACCAGGTGAGCCCCGACGCCATGAGCGCCTCTTCGAAGGCGCGCTTGGCGTGCTGAAACGCCAGCAGCGGCTTCTGCACACAGATCGCCGAGAGCAGCACGAAGTGGGACACACCGGCGTCCTTGGCAACCTGCAGCACATGGAGGTGTGCCTGATGATCGATGGCCCACGCGTCACGGGGACCACCCGTGCGCGACGCCATGCAACTCACCACCGCGTCGAAGCGCTCACCCCGGAAGCCGTCGCGCGCCACGCTGACCACGTCGGTCACATCGCCAGTGCGCACGGTGGCCCCTTCGATCACCGGCGCCATACCGTTCTTCGCGCGCACGAAGCACACCACGTCGTGACCGTGTCGCACGAGCGCACGCACGGTGGCCCGACCTATGGTGCCGGTGGCACCCACCATGAACACGCGGCGCCGCACCTCGGGCGGACCCGCGTCGCTGGACGAAGGGAGCGTTGTCATGGCGGGAATCTGTCTCGCCCTCGTGTACGGGCAAAGAGCCGGGCTAGTGCGTGTGGGCGCCCCGCCCCCGCGGGCGCGCGAGAATGCCAGCCACTTCCAGCACGAGCGCCGGATTCGTCGCAGCACCACGATTGGGGACCTTGTACCCGGCGATGAAGATGTACTCCCGGGGCAGGTTGAACTGAACGGCGGGAATGGCCGACGCCAGATCGTGTCGGCCGGAATACCAGTCAGCCACCAGACTCACCCTCCGGCGAAACCACCCACCGAGCGGCTGCTCGATGCCGGCCATCATGCCGAACTTTTCCTTGCCGAAGAGCTGTGGCGTCCCGTACGTCGGGCCCACGGTGAGACGGGTGGCGAGCGTCGGAAGACGGACGCTCCCCGAGGAGAACACCCAGCTGCCGGCCCCTTGGCCATCGAGGGAGACCGGAACGAACACGCCGAGCGTGCCACGAGCCTGCCACCGCTTGCCCACCGTGGACGGCAACTCGTAGACCGACTTGAAGCCGGCCGCAATCGTGCGATTCCCGGTCGCCGGACGGCCGAAGTTCACGAACGAGAGCGCGATTTCGGTATCCACTCCGCCCGGCAGCAGCCCCTTCGCCAGATGACCCGCACCATACGTGAGGAACTGAAAGGTGTTCCAGGCCCGGCGTTGACCAGCCTCGATCTGGCTCTCGTGCGTGAAGAACCACGCCCCCTTGGGGGTGGCCTCCGCATTGGGAATGCCGACGATCAGCGACTGGGCTGGCAGCGAGCGGATGTTCGCAATCAATACAAGCGCAAATGCGCTGATGACTTTCGAGGAAAATGCGCGTGGGCTAATCATGAAGAGGCAACCGTGGAGTCCGGGACCGACACCCACTGCGGGTGGGACCCACAGCTGATAGCGCGAAATCAACATTAAGTTCCCATCACTCCACGACTCGCCTGGAATCGCCGATGGACATGCCCACTCCGCTCGTCAGCACCGCCTGGCTCGCCGCGCACCTGCACGATCCGTCGCTTCGTCTGTTCGACGCGAGCTGGTACCTGCCCTCGGCGGGGCGCCATGGTCGCACGGAGTACGAAGCGGCACACATCCCCGGCGCCGTCTTCGCGGATCTGGATGCCCTGGCCGACGAGCAGGCCCCGTATCCGCACACCATGCCCGCGCCGGAGCGTCTCGCCGACCGACTCGGCGCGCTCGGTATCGGCAACGGGCACATGGTGGTGGTCTACGACGGGTCGGGGCAGAACTTCAGCGCGCCGCGCCTCTGGTGGATGCTGCGCACCATGGGCGCCACGGTGGCGGTGCTCGATGGCGGCCTGCCCCGCTGGCAAGCCGAAGGGCGTGCCGTAACGGCGGACGTCACGGCGTATCCCGCCACCTCCTTCACGCCCAATTTCGATCCCTCACGCTGGCGCGATCTCGACGACATGCGCCGCAACGTGCAGGATCGGGCGGAACAGGTGGTGGACGCGCGCTCACCCGGACGCTTCAGCGCCGAAGAAGCCGAACCGCGTGCCGGTGTTCGCGGCGGGCACATTCCGGGGGCGCACAACGTGCACTACGCCACCCTCGTGGACAGCGACGGCCTTCTCCTGCCGGCCGAGGCGCTGCAGGCGCGCTTCGGCGCCGCTGGCATGCAGCTCGACACACCGATCACCGCGAGCTGCGGCACCGGCATCACGGCATGCGCCGTACTGCTGGCGCTCGACGTGGCCGGTGCACGACAGACCGCGCTCTACGACGGCAGCTGGACGGAATGGGGGAGTCAGGCCGATACACCGGTGCAGACGGGGCACTGAGCGTACGATTTCGGCGGCGATCCTCGATCGAACTTGCGGGGCGCGCGAACGTGCGTTGATTCGCGGAGATGATCTCTTTCTTCGTCCAGCGCCTCGCGCGGCCCACGGCGGTCGCCCTGTGTTCGTTCGCCCTCACGGCCGACGTCAGCGCCGCGCAAGCGCAGGCACCGGCCCGCGCCAACGCGCTCGCCATCTGGAAGCAGGGCGGCTCGGCGTTCGGCATCTTCGTACCGAGTGAGCGGGCACCGGGCGCCACGGACGCGAGTGGCAAACGTCTGCCGCCACTGTACACCGACGCCGGGGCGAAGACGCTCGCGGCCAATCCGCTGCTCGACTACCTGTTCCTCAATCTCGAGGGGCAGTACGACGCGGCCGCAGTGAAGGCCATGGTGGCAGGACTCTCCTCACAGCCGGCGGCCTCGCGCCCCACGCTGCTGGTGCGCATCCCGACCATCGAGGCGGCGGGCACCGACAGCACGCGAGCTCGGGTGAAGGAGGTGCTCGCGCTCGGCGCCGACGGCGTGGTCATTCCTCACGTACGCAGTGCGGCCGAGGCGCGCGCTGCGGCAAGCTTTTTTGAGGGCGCCAACGTGTGGTCGCGCACGAACCCCAAGGGCACCGTGGTCGCCATGCTGATGATCGAGGACAAGGGCGCGGTCGACGAGATGAACGACATCGCTGCCATTCCGGGTTACAGTCTGCTCTCGTGCGGCATCGGCAGCCTCACGCAGGCGCTCGGGGGGCGTGAGAAGGCCGCCGAAGCGGAGGCCGCCTGCCAGCGGGTCCGCGACGTGGGCGAGAAGAGTGGAATGCCGAGCATGATGACCGCCAACGACAAGACGCTCGGCGACCGCATCACCCGTGGCTATCGCGGGCTGCTGCTGATGGGCAACACCGCACAGACCGATGACCTCATCCGCAGCGGGCGCGCGCTGGTCAAGCGTTGAGCGGGTCGCCGCGGACTACGGTTCGACCGTTGCCGACGTGATGTAGTCGAGCGCCGGAAACCACTTCTGCAGATAGCTGTTCCCCTGGCGCACGATCCGTGAGGGGTTGGGCTCTTCGCCGTACTCCGCATTGAGTGCGCGCACCACGCTCATCCCCTCCACGACGGTGCCGAAGGGGGAGAAGAGTTTCTGACCATCCAGCTTGCGCGCATTGTTGGCCGTGCTGATGAACAGCTGAGCGGCGCGTGAGTTCGGGCCATTGGCAGCAAACGCGATGGTGCCGTCGGCGTTGCTCGAGCGAATGGGATCGTCGGTGATCGCCGCGGTGTCCCACATGGTGTTCACCCTGGGATCGCCGTGAATGCCGAACTGCACAATGAAGCCCGGGACCATGCGGAAGAACCGCACGTCGGTGAAATAGCCGATCGTGACCAGCTCGTGGAAGCGATCCGACCCGCGCGGTGCGAGGGCACGCTTCACCTGCACCACGAAGGGACCCTTGGATGTTTCGAAGCGTACGCGATAGCTGTCGGGGCTTCGACGTGGTGTGGCCGACGGAGCCGACACTGCCGGAGCCGTAGCGACCACCGTATCGGTTCGCGCGGGCGGCGGCGTCCTACCGCTGTCGCATGCCATCGACAGCAACGAGACGCTGAGGACCACACCCGTTCGTGCGAAAGGCATGACCATGATCAGCGCCCGCGCTTTTCCAACTCCTTCTTCACGGCGGTGAGGCGCGTGATGAAGGGGACCAGCACGATGCCGGGCATCACGAGGAGGGGCACGAAGAGCACAGGATTGAGCGTGGGCTTGAGTACCAGCACGAGTACGAAGGCGAGAATCAACAAGCCATCGATGATCGCGATGGTGATGAACCAGCGCATGAGCTTCGCCTTCATCGCTTCGAGCATTTCGACGGGCAACGTACTCAGGTCACTCATGGAATCTCCGGGCGGCTGCTCGTAAGGAACAGTAGAATTGGAATCTGCACAGATTAGCTCCCGCGTCGCCGTTGTTCACCCCCTCGTCCCGAACGCCCCGCCCATGCCGCGCCTTCGCTCCGCCCTGCTTCTGCTGGCGACCCTGTTCGCGTCCCCCGTTTCAGCACAGGCTCCAGACGCCATCCCCGCGAGATACCGTGAGGTGGCCAACCGCATCATCGCCGCGGCGCAGGCAGACTCCATGGGTGCGTGGAACCGCATCGCCGAACTGTCCGATCGCTTCGGTCACCGGCTGTCGGGATCGGCGGCGCTGGAGCAGGCCATCGACTGGACGGCGGCGACCATGACGCGCGATGGCCTGAGCAACGTGCGAAAGGAAAAGGTCATGGTGCCGCACTGGGTACGCGGCGAGGAATCGCTCGAACTGGTGGCCCCTCGTACGCAGCGGCTGCCCATGCTGGGGCTGGGGGGCAGCATCGGCACCCCCGTCCAGGGGATCACCGCCGAGGTGATGGTGGTGGCGAGCTTCGACGAGCTCAAGGCGCGCGCCTCCGAGGCGAAGGGCAAGATCGTGCTGTATGACGCCGAGTGGCGCGACTACGGCTACAACGGCGCCTTTCGCCGCATCGGAGCCATCGAGGCGGCGAAGGTGGGGGCGGTGGCGAGTCTGGCGCGCAGTGCCGGTCCCTACAGCATGCGCACGCCGCACACGGGCAGCATGAGCTACGACAGCACGGTGACGCGCATTCCGCACGCGAGTGTCACCGCCGAAGACGCCATGATGATGCGCCGCATGATCAATCGCGGCGAGAAGGTGCAGGTCACGCTGCGCATGAGCGCGAAGACGCTGCCCGATGCGCAGAGCCACAACGTGATGGGGGAACTGCGCGGCAGCGCGAAGCCCGAGGAAATCGTGGTGATGGGCGGGCACATCGACTCGTGGGATGTTGGGCAGGGCGCCATGGACGACGCCGGCGGCGTGGTGGTGGCGTGGGAGGCGATCCGGCTGCTCAAGCGACTTGGCCTGACCCCGCGCCGCACGATTCGCGTGGTGGGGTGGACCAACGAAGAGAATGGCATGCGCGGCGGCAACGCCTACCGCGACATGCACCGCAACGAGGTCCATCAGCTCGCGATCGAAAGCGACGGTGGTGTATTTGCGCCGCTCGGTTTCGGCTTCACCGGCACGCCGGAGGCGCGCAAGGCGGTGGAGGCGATCGGTTCGTTGCTGGCGCCGATCGGCGCGGCCAAGATCGGTCCGAGTGGTGGCGGCGCGGACATCGGCCCCATCATGGCGACCGGTGTGCCGGGCATGGGACTGGAGGTGGACGGCACGCGCTACTTCTGGTTCCACCATACCGATGCCGACACGCCGGACAAGCTGGACCCGAAGGAAGTGCAGCGGTGCGTGGCCGCGATGGCCGTGATGGCCTTCATCGCTGCCGATCTCGAGCAGTCGCTGCGATAAGCCGCCGATCCGGTGTAGTTTGTGGGATGAACATTCCCAGGCTCTACCGCCTCGTGGCGGCCGACGGCAGCACCGTGTCGAGCACGACTCCGGGTACCCTCGGCGGGCACCGCAAGCAGCGCATCTATGGACGGCTCGACTGCAAACAGGCGCGTCGGGCGCTCGCCACGGGGCGAAGCTACGAGCAGCAGCGGGTGTTCTTCGCCGACGAGGCCACGGCGGTAGCGGCGGGATATCGCCCGTGCGCGGTGTGTATGCCGGAGGAGTACAAGGTCTGGAAGGCGAAGGCGTAGGGCTCCGCTGCGGCGTGGCGACGAGTCAGCTACGGGGCAGACTCACGGGGTGATGACCCCGGTGAGATCGGGGAGCGGATCGCCCCAGAGGTGGTGATTGAACCACACGAGATTGTGCTGCATCACCGCAAGCTGCGCCCGCGGCTTGGTGATGCCATGCCCGAAGCCCTTGTAGATCACCAGCTCGACCGGCACGCCCCGGTCTTCCAGTACCTGCCGTAGCTGATAGGCGTTGGCAAGCGGCACACGCCGGTCCAGCTCTCCGTGCTGAATGAGGGTCGGGGTGCGCGCCGTTTTCGCGTAGTCCACCGGGCTCGTCTTGGCGTAGATCGCCGGATCGGTCACCGGATCGGCACCGAGGTAGTTGATCGTGAAGGGCGTGATGTCGGTGTTGTAGTAGTAGGTGCGCCAGTCACTGATGCCGGCGCCCACGCTTACCGCCTTGAACATGCTGCTGCTTGTGGTGAGGAAGGCGCTGATGTAGCCCCCCTGGCTCCACCCCATCGTGGCCACGCGCGCCGCATCCACGAAGCCCTGCTTCACCAGATGCTGTACGCCGCTCTCCACATCCCAGGCATCACCCACACCGAGATTGCGCACATTGAGCGTACGGAACTTCTCACCGTACGCGGCGCTGCCACGGTAGTTCACCTTGAGGACCATGGCGCCGCGGTTCACCCATTCATCGATCGGGTAGTAGCGGGCATCCGGCAACGTGGGACGATCCACACCGGTGGGGCCGCCGTGGATCACACACAGCAGTGGATACTTCCTCGTGGGATCGAAGTCTCGCGGCTTGATGAGAATGCCTTCGATCTCGGTCCCGTCCCTGCTCTTCCAGCGGATCACCTCGCGCACACCGAGCTTCCACGCCGTGGCCTGCTGCGAGTAGCGGGTGATCGTCCGCGGCGCGAACGTCGCGGTGGAGGCCACCGCCACTTCAGGGAGCGCATCACCGGATGATACCACGAACGCCACGCGGCTCGCCGCACGATTCATGGAGAAGCCGGCGTACGCGCCATTCGCGGGCTGCGTGATCCGTGTGACGGCACCCGTGGTCATGTCGGTACGGAACAGGTGCGACGCGGTGCGCTGCTGCGCCGAGAACCAGAGCCCATCGCTGGTCCACGCCAGCGGCTGCACGTTTTCGTCGAAGGTGAGCGGTGCCGGCGTGATGGTGCCGCCGGCGGCACTTACCGTCACCAACCGTAGATTGCGGGCGTAGGTGCGCTCGTTGCCCATGGCGCTGGTGAATGCCAGGCGCGTACCGTCCGGTGACCACACGGGCGCATTGTCGCTGCCGGGCTGCTGCACCACGGCGTGCACTGAATCGTTGGCGAGATGGAGCACGTACACGTCGCTGGTGGCGCCGAGCGCGAGGTCAGGTGCCCTCGTGGCGCTGAAGGCAATTCGGGTGCCGTCCGGCGACCACTCGAAACCGCCCACCGCGCGCGTGGTACCGCGGGTGCGCGCCGTGCCACGCTGCGGCGTCTTCAGGGCATCAGCCACCACGATGGTATGGAGCTGCGGCCATGCGTAATCGCGCCGAACCACCTCGAAGGCGCCGTAGCTGCTGTCGCGCTTCGTGCGAACCGAGTCGACGGCGGTGGCCACGAACGCCATCTGGAGCCCCATGGGGCTCCAGCTCCATGCCTGCACCCCCGACGGATTACTCGTGAGCTGCACGGGTTCACCGCCCTGTACCGACAGGGCGAATAGCTGTGGACGCCCGCCCGCGCGCGTACTTACAAAGCCGATCCACGAACCATCCGGCGACCACTGCGGCTGTGATACCCCCTGCTCGTGGCGCGTAAGCTGGCGCGCACCGTTACCGGCGCTGTCCGACATCCACAGCTGCCCCACGTACTGATCGCGTTGCCAATCGGCACCGGTCTCCACCCACACCACGTACCGTCCATCGGGCGAGAGTTGCACGCTGCCCCCACTGCGCAGGGACAGCAGCTCGCGCACGCTGGGCGTGTGCGTGCCCTGCTGCGCGTCCGGCGCGGTGAACGGGATGGCGCAGAGTGCCAACAGACCCATGACCTGCGAAACGACCTGTGCACGCGGGCGGCGCATGGAGGAGACTCCGGAGAGGGGAAGATCGGGTGATGCGCCCTATCTTACCATGACGCGGGCCCCTGCGTGATGCAGGAGCCCGCGTGGCCGGAGCAGCTCGCACTCGATCGGCTGCTACCTGGTGATCACCATGGCGATATGTTCGCCACGCTTGAGTGCCAAGGCCTGTGTGCTGAGGTCGATGGAACCTGCCGGGCGCACGAACACGCGAATGGTGTTGTCCTTCCGGACGATCGACGCGGGGAACCGCAGTGTGGTCTTGTCACCAGGCTTCACCTCACCCAGTCGGATCGAGTAGGTCCCCTGTTCGGCGTAGACCGTCATGGGCTTCGTACGCTGGTTCTCCACCGTGAGCGTGGTGCTGGCCAGCTCTTCGGAGGTGAGGGTGACGGGAAGGCTATCGCAATCCGCGATCCCGCCACTCGGCGGGACCAGCAGGCCGATACGATTCGCGCCACGCAGTTCGAACGACTGCGTCACGAGATCACCCGACTCACCGTCGGCACGTGCAAACAGGCTGAGTGTACGCCGACCGGTCACTGCCCATGCCGGCAACGGCAAGGTGGCCGTCTTGCCGGCATCGACCACACCGATCCGGCGATCGAAGGCGCCGTTTTCCATGTAGACCGTTACCGCCGATGCGCGGTCGTTCTGCACGGTCACGATGTTCATCGTATCGCCGATCACGCGGGCCGCCGGCAGACGCGTAGGGGGCTGCGTACCTTGCGCAGACGCGACGGACGCAAAGGTGGCGAGCCCGAGCGCAAGGAAAGTGAGCTGACGCATGGGGAGGTCCTCCCGAAGTGGTGGAGACTGCAATACCACCACGATGCGCCCATCCCCGGCCGCATGGGCGTAGGGGAAATACGGCGGTTGGCTGCGGGATGCCTGACGGGAGTGTCCGTGTTCGCACCCGTCAGACATCCGTTTGCGGAGATCAGCTCCGCTGGCTCGCCTTTCTTCCCGGCTTGGCGAGATAGAGCGTATGGAAAGGACCGCTGGTCGCGTGAGCGCGCACTTTCATATCGGTCACCACACAGCCGGCCCGCTGCAGAGCACCCGCAAAGCCGGGGTCGTCGCCCACCGACCAGTACGCGATCACCCCACCCGGACGCAACGCCTCCATCGTGGTGACGATACCGCGGGCTGAATAGAGCCGCGAATTCTCGGCCATGATCATCCCTTCGGGGCCGTTGTCGGTATCGAGCATGATTGCATCGAAGCCATCGGGATTGGCACGCAGCACCTTCACCACATCGTCGTGCACGATGCGCACGCGAGGATCCTGCATCGCTTCGGCCGACAAGGCGTACTCGGGGTTGGCGTTCCAGGCGATCACCTCCGCCATGAGCTCGGCCACCACAACTTCGGCGGTGGGCCCCACGTGGCGCAGCGCCTCGCGCAGCGTGAAGCCCAGCCCCAACCCACCGATCAGGACGCGCGCGCCCGCGCGGGCAGCGAGGCCGGCGCACGCCACCTCGGCCAGCTTGTCCTCGCTGAGGTGGCGGCGCGTGGACATGAGTTCCACGCCGTCGGCACGGATCAGATACGCACCGTCATGACGGTAGAACTGCAGGAGCGTGCCGTCGGGCGTGCGCGCTTCGCCGAGTCGTTCGAGTGGCTTCATGTCACCAAGGATAATCGGTCAACGTGTGGCGTGTCTGATGGCACCGTAATGTCTGTCCGGGTGGTTGATCCGCGCGTATTGCGTGACCCGGTTTTCCGCGACCTCGGTGAATGACCCGCTATCGACAGGCACGGCCAGAACGTTACTGTCCCCTCCATGCTCACGCGACGACTCTTCCTCACACAGCTTGCGATCGCTCCGATTTCGGTGCGGCCGCTGGCAGCGCTCGCCGCGCCGTCTGGTACGGAAGCTGGTGCGGATCTGGTGATCATTGGTGGCGGCGCCGGCGGATGCGCCGCGGCGCTCGCCGCCTGTCAGCGCGGATTGCGCGTGATCATGACCGAGGAGACGTCGTGGATCGGCGGCCAGTTCACCGCGCAGGCGGTGCCTCCCGACGAGAACCGCTGGATCGAGTCGATCGGCGGTACGGCCACGTACCGTGCATTGCGCGAATCGGTGCGCGATCACTATCGCCGTGATCCGGCGCTGGTCGAGCGCGCGCGCCGCAACCCGCGCCTCAATCCGGGCAACGGGTGGGTATCGCGTGTTTGTGCGGAGCCACGGGTGTGGCTGTCGTCCATCGAGGAGATGCTGGCGCCGCACATCGCGGCCGGCCGGCTCCGCCTCATGCGTGACACGCACCTTGTCGCCTCGGACGTGGAAGGCGACACGATACGGAGCGTACGGGTGCGCGACACCGCTGGCCGCGAACAGGTACTGCATGCCTCCTACTTCGTCGACGCGACGGAGCTGGGGGCGTTGCTGGCGCTGAGCGGTGCGGAGCATGTGAGCGGAGCCGAGTCGCGGGCCATGACCGGTGAGCCGCACGCGCCCGAGGGGTACCAGCCCGACAACCAGCAGAGCTTCACTGTGGTGTTTGCGATGGAGTACCGTGCCGGAGAGCATCATGTGACGGATCGTCCCGCCGAGTATGCGCATTGGCGGGCGGCGACGGTGGATGTGAATGGCACCGCGTGGCCGCTGTTGGGGTTCGAGGAGCCGGCCAACAAGCGCATCGGTTTCGATCCGGTGGCGCGTACCGGTTACTGGTCGTACCGGCGCATCATCGACCGCACACTGTTTACGCCGGGCACACATCCCGGCGACGTGACCCTCGTGAACTGGTGGCAGAACGACTATGCCGCCGGTCCGCTCGTGGGCGTCCCGGCGAGTGAAGCAGCAGGCCATGTACGGGCGGCGGGCGCCCTCAGCCGCTGCCTGCTGCACTGGTTGCAGACCGAGGCACCGCGCCCTGATGGTGGGCTTGGCTGGCCCGGGTTACGCCTGCGTGCCGATATCGTGGGGACCGATGATGGCTTGGCCATGATGCCCTACATCCGCGAAAGCCGCAGGCTGCTCACGCGGACGATCGTTCGCGAGCAGGATGTGCTGCGCAGCCTGCAACCCGCAGGGAAGCAGACCACGGCGTTTGCCGACAGTGTGGGCATCGGTCACTACGCCATGGATCTCCATCGTACCACGCGCGGTGACACGGGGGGCTACGGTGACACGATCCCCTTTCAGATCCCGCTCGGGGCGCTGGTGCCGGTGCGGATGCGCAACCTGCTGCCGGCGTGCAAGAACATCGGCGTGACGCATCTCACCAACGGCTGCTATCGCCTGCATCCGATCGAGTGGAACATCGGTGAAGCCGCAGGGCATCTGGCCGCGCAGGCGTTGGCCACGCGCGTACCGCCTGCCGCCGTGCACGAACGGGCGGAGCGCACCCGCGACCTTCAGCGGGTCCTCACCGCGGCAGGAATTCCGCTCGCATGGCCGGAGCCATTGCCCACGGAGTGATCAGCGGCCGCCTGCCGCCTTGACGTCTGCCGCCGTCAGAACAGCATCCCCACGCTCATCGGGAAGTAGCGCGTGTCTCCGAAGGCTCGCATGCCGCCGGCCATCGCCAGTTCGGCGGTAAAGACCCGATCGCCGATATGGCGTGTCACCCCCGCTCCCACGCGCGCGGCGCCGAATATCCCGGGCCATGCATCCGGCTCGCGACTGGTGAGACCCTGCAACCCCACACCGGCAAGCAGGTACGGTCGCCAGTCGCCAGTGCGTGATGAGACAAGCGCAGCATAGTTGACGCTCAGCGACGTCCCCCCGGTCTGCTGGGTGATCCCGTTGACCCGACGACGCCCCGACGCCCGCATGAGTTCGGCATCGAACCGATAGTCGACCGCCGACGTCGACGGACGACTTTGCACCCCGATACGAACAAGCGGGGCCGCGGCAGCGTCGCGCCAGAGCCGCTCACCGTGCCCGGTCAGCCCCACCCCGAAGACCGCATCGTACCCCCGCGACTGGGCACCTCCCGATACGGGACAGAGAAGCGCGAGAGCGAGGATCACACGACGCATCGTACCTCCGAACGGGGAAGGGATCACCAGTGGCCACAGGGTACGGTCGCGCTGGCACGAGTGCCATTACGTCGAGCGACGTAGTACCATCGTTCCAGCCCTGCTTCGACGTACTCTCGCCCTTTCGTATGACCATGCCCCGCGACGCCGCCGTCTTTCACATCTGCAGCCGCCAGGCACTCGATGCCGCCCGAGCGATCGGTGCGTACCGCGCCGAGAGCCTGGAGCACGACGGGTTCATTCATCTGTCGCGTGCGCATCAGGTGCTCCCCACGGCCAGGGCGTATTTCAGTGGTGTGCCGGATCTCGTGGTGCTGGTGATCGATCCGTCGCTGCTTCAGGCACCGCTCGTGTACGAGCCGCCGGCACCGCTGCCGACCGAGGCGCCGAAGACCGATGCACCGGGTGAGCTGTATCCACACTGCTATGGCCCCATCGACATGGCGGCCATTGTGGACGTGATGGAGCTGGCAGCGTTCACCGGCGCCCCCGTGCATGCCGAGACCATGGCGCTGCTCCGCACCTATCGCTTCCGGCGGTTACCGGTGGAGGGCACGCTCTATCGCGAAACGTGGCGGTCGGAGGATGCCAGTCCGGAGGGGACTCCATACGGAACGGCAATGGTTGGCCTTCTGAGCGACACGCTCGGCAGTAGGTCCCTTTTTCATCGACTGGCGCACGACGAGCTGTGGCATGCATATGCCGGCGACCCCTTCGTGGTGCACCTGCTGCACGCGGATGGCCGTGTGAGTGACGTCGTCATGGGGGCCGACGTGGCCGCCGGACAACAGGTACAGCTTGCGATCCCTGCCGGCACGTGGCAGGCCGCGCGTCTGCTGCCCGGCGGTACCCACGCACTCTTCGGCTGCACGATGGCCCCGGGGTTCTCGCCGGCCTGCTTCGAGGGTGGCCGTGTGCACGACCTCACCGCGCGCTATCCCGCGGCGGCGTCCGTCATCGCGGCACTGGGAGTGAGTGGAGACGAGATCACGATGCCCTCCCAGTTGCCGATCTGACCCGAAGCGAGAACGGCACCGGTACGGTCGCTGCGTTGCTACGCCGCGCCGGTGCTCGCCTGCAGGAAGCTTTCGACGTCGGCCTCGCTCATGTCGCGCCAGCCTGGCGTCGCATTGTCGAGCTTGCCGGACTTCATCCATGCTTCCAATACACCCACCTGATCGTAGAGCTGTTCGAAGTCATCCACGATGAAGAGCAGTGGTTGATAGTGATCGATCTCGAAGTGCTGATTGACCACCCATTCCAGCTGCAGCGGGTACCGCTGCACCGCACCGCTCGACACACTGTGCACGATTTCACCGTAGCTCGACAGCAATCCTGACCCGTATACGGTGATGTCGTTTCGGGTGGCGCCGCGCATGAGCCCGAACTCCACGGTGAACCAGAAGAAGCGCTGCAGCGCGTTCTGGATACTCGACAGGCGTCGACGCTGCTCGGCGCGATCGCGAATCGGGCGCACCATCTCGGCGGCGAGATGCGCACACGCCCCAAAGCGCACCAGTGTTTCGGCGAATGCGGGATCGGTGTGCATAGGCACATGGCCCGCGATATCGTGAAAGATGTCGGGTTCGGGGAGATAATCGAGCGAGGCGCCATCACGAATGGTGATGGTGGTGGGAAACTCGCGGCGGCTCAGACAGTCGAAGAAGTTGAAGGCCGGCACGAACCCGCTCACCGCCTTGGCACGAAAGCCGGTACGCGGCGCCATGAAGCGGTTCACATCGTCGAGATTCGGCACACGAGTGGCATCCATGCAGAGCGTATCGAGACCATCGAGAAAGCGACGGTTCGCATGACGGTGCCATAGCTCCTGCATGCGCGCATACAGGCGCTGCCAGGTATCGTGATTGGCGCTCGAATACAGCTCGTACGGCTGCTCGATGTACATCTCGCCGTTCGCCACGGCCTGCTCGATGTACGGCGCCTTGGTGGTCGTAAGCCCCATTCCGGCAAAGAGCTGCTGCGATGATGTCATTGAATAGCGTGCCTCGATCCCGACGTTGCCAATGTTGTCCTGCGCATCTTCGCGCACCGATTATACTAACCGACTGATCTGTCCCCATGATCCCGCCAGCATGTCCGTAGTTGTACGGGGTGGGACGATCCGTGTGTTCAGTCGGTGCAGGAGTCAGTCATGCGCTGGATGCGGTAGCGAAGTTCCACGAACGATGTCCCCAACTGGCGCACCGATTCGAGCACGAGCGGTGGCGTCACGATGTGCCGCGGCAGGAGTGGCTTGCCGCCACCGAGTACCACCGATCCGATCTGCACGATGATCTCGTCGAGCAATCCCGCATCGAGAAACTGCCCTGCAAGCCCGCCGCCACCGGCAACCCATACGTTCTTCCCTTGTGCAACCGCCTGCATCTCGGCGTGCACGGCTCGCACGTCGCCGTGGACAAACCGGATATCGGCACCGGCCACACGCGGCAGACGTCGCGAGGTGAACACCCAGGTGGGCTGTTCATATGGCCACGCGGCGAGGACCGCCGAGGCATCGGAAGACGTCGTGATGTACCGAAGGATCCACTCGTATGTGGCAGAGCCCATGGCGATGGCCCCCACTTCGGCAATGAAGGCTGGATAGCTTGAGTCGGTCGGATCACCCAGCCCATCGAGCCACGCGACCGAATCGTCGGCCGTTGCGACGAAGCCGTCGAGGCTGGAGGCGGTGTAGTACTGCGTCTTCATGGTCCGCTCGTCGTTCATACTGGTGGTGAATCGGTCCCTACCGGCATCCGGTGATGCTATGCCCGGTCTCCAGCCACATCAACGTGGCGGCTCCCCCGATCTCTTCCGTTCGCGGCGAAACGGCAGCACCATTCGCTCCGCCTCATCCCTCGTCACTCTTCGCCATGCCCCACGCCATGCCCCACGCCATGCGTGCTGCGCGTCTCGCCCGCCCCGGTCACCCCGTTGAACTCCATGACGTGGCGGTACCGACGCCTGGTCCCGGTGATGTCCTGGTGCGCGTACGCGCGGCCGGCATCTGCCACTCCGACGTGCACTACCGCGCCGGACGTTCGCGCGTGGAGCCCCTGCCGCTCACGCTTGGCCACGAGGTGGCTGGAGAGATCGTTGCCGTGGGCAGTGCCGTCCAGCGCCGGGCCGTCGGCGACCGGGTCTGCCTGCATTACCTGGTGATCTGCGGAGAATGCGAGCACTGCCGTGCGGGACGGGAGCAGTTCTGCCCTACGGGACTGATGCTCGGGCACTTCACCGATGGCGGATGGGCCGAGTACATCGTGGTCCCGGAACGCAACGCGGTGCTGCTGCCGGACACCGTACCCTTCGAACATGGCGCGGTGATGATGTGTTCGTCGGCCACTTCGCTGCACGCACTGCGGAAGGGCCGCGTCACTGCCGGCGATAGCGTGCTGGTGGTGGGTGCCGGCGGCCTTGGACTGTCGGCGGTCCAGATCGCCCGCGAGCTGGGGGCTACGCGGGTGATTGCCGCGGACCGCAGTGTCGACAAGCTCGCCTTGGCCGCGCAGTTCGGAGCGGTACCGCTCGATGTGTCGGGAATGTCACCGACGGAGGCGTCACAGGCAGTGCGCGCACTGACAGGTGGCGACGGCGTGAACGTGGCACTCGAACTGGTGGGGCACGCCGACACGGTACAACTCGCGCTCAAGAGTGTGGCCCCGCTTGGCCGCGCCGTCGTGGTGGGGCTCAACGATGTCCCGGTACCGATCGATACGTATCGTGACCTGATCGGTCGGGAGGGTGAACTCATCGGATCCAACGATCACCTGCTGTCCGAGCTCGAGGAGCTTACGGCCATGGCCGCACGCGGCGCCCTCGTGCTCGACAGCGTGGTAACGCAGCGTGTGCCGCTTGAAGCGGCAGCGATCAACGCGGTACTCGATGCACTGGAGCAGCACCGCGCACCAGCACGCACCGTGGTGGTGCCGTGACGACACCGGCCAGCGGGAGACTGTCAGTCCGTCTGCGGGGCCAGGCCAGTCTGCCTGGCCCCGCGGTCGTTCACGGCGTCACGACGCCGGCGCGGCGTCGGCACCGCGCCACAGATTACTGGTATTGAGTTCATCGTGGCCGCACAGCTTGAGATAGCAGAAGAGCTGCGTGCGATAGGCGGCATAATTGGCGAGCACGAGCGTCACCAGGTGTACACCACGAGACATGGGTCCACCAAACAGTTGAATCGTACCGCGCAACTCCTCATCGGTCATCGCACCGATCTGCTCGGCAAACCACGCCGGATGGGTGGCAAGCATCGCATCGAGTCCGGCCAGATCGGCCTTCGCGGCGTCCGCCTGCGCCGCACCCCACGCCGCACCGTCGAACGCGCCGGCCTTGATCGCCGAGGTGAGCACCGGTCCCTGCACCACCAGATAGCGCACGAGTTCGATGGCGCTGCGCTGCTTGGGAGTCGGGCGATAGTCGACGGTATCCGCGTCGATCTTGGTGATGAGGTGGCGCAGCACATGAACTTCGTGCGACAACGCACCGACGAGCTCGTCCTTGGAGAGGACCATGATGTCTTCGGATGGAGGTAAGTGGACTCGAGGACCCCTCGATCTGGTGAAGTTAGCGGTGTCCGGCGCTCGAGGTCACGCACCACCGCTGGTCACGCGACCGGCACTGGTCCTCGGCGGGCCGCAGCCGCGGTGAGTTGTGAAGCCCGCCGCCCGATCGTACGTTCGGCGGGCATCCCCCTCCACCTCGACCGGAACGCCCCATCATGGTTCCCGAACTCCTGATCGCCACTGAATTCGACTTCAGCCTGTTGCGCGGTACGCGCCCCGTGGCCAGCGGACAGTGGGATGATGTGCAGCGCGCGGATGTGCAGCGCGAAGGGACGGTGATCACCCTGCAGCTTCTGCTGCGGGGAGGACGGTCGTTCACCGCGCACGACGATGCCCCCGGATGGGACGATCTGCTCGCGCACGCCGAATCGGCACTACCGGGGTTTCCCCGAGCGCGCGAGCTGATCGCAGACCTCGACACTGCCGCCGGGCCGGTGACCGTTTTTTCCAGATAAACGCTCAGCGCCCGTCAGGCTGTCCTTGCTGGTGGTGCGCATCCCCCCTTCCTGAGGAGCCTGCATGAATCCACATCCGCTGCGCCGAACGGCGTCCGCGCTGGCGCTGTCCTGTGCCGGCTTCGCGGTGCCGGTCGCTGTCCTTCACGGGCAGGCCGCGCCTGCCGCGAACACCGCCCTCCCACTCAAGGCGACCCGCACGCACACCTTCACCACGAGCAAAGGCACGTGGATGAGCGTGGATGTCTCGCCCGATGGGCAGACGCTGGTCTTCGACCTGCTGGGCGATCTGTACACCATGCCGATTACCGGCGGAAAGGCCGCGCGCCTCACCAGCGGTATGGCCTACGACGCCCAACCGCGGTTCTCACCGGACGGTAAGTCGGTGGTGTTCGTGTCCGATCGGTCGGGTGGTGACAACGTATGGACGCTGGCGCTCGACACGCGCGACAGCACACAGATCACCAAGGGGAACACCAATCTCTACATCTCGCCGGAGTACTCGCCCGACGGCAAGTACATCGTGGCGTCGCGAAGCGGTGGTCTTGGCGGCGCGGCGAAGCTGTGGATGTACCACGTGGAGGGCGGCAACGGGGTGGCCCTGAGCACCCTCCCCGCGGCGGCCCCCAATGTGAAGATGGTGGGTGCGGCCTTCGGGAGCAGCGCACGGTACATGTGGTTCGCCACGCGGACTGGCGACTGGCAGTACAACAGCATCGGTCCCCAGTACCAGCTCGCCGTGTGGGACCGAGAGAATGGCCGGGTGTCGCAGATGAGCACCCGCTACGGATCGGGGGCACGTCCTGCGCTTTCTCCCGATGGCAAGTGGCTGGTCTATGCCTCGCGATTCGAGACGAAGACGGGACTCATTCTGCGCAATCTCGACACGCAGCGGGAAGACTGGCTTGCGTTCCCGGTGCAACGCGACGACATGGAATCGCGCGCACCCATGGATGCATATCCGGGCTACTCGTTCACGCCCGACTCAAAGTCGATCGTGGTGTCGTATGGCGGCGAGTTCTGGCGCGTACCGATCGACAGGACGGCGCCCACGAAGATTCCGTTCGAGGCCGAGGTGAAGCTGGAGATCGGACCGGAGGTGAAGTTCGCCTACAAGATCGACACCGCACCGTCCTTCACCGCGCGGCAGATCCGTGACGTGCAACCCTCGCCCGACGGCAGGTCACTGGCCTTCACGGCGCTCGACCGCGTGTACGTGATGGCGTTCGCCGACATGAAGCCGGTGCGTGTGTCGAGTGCGGCCGTCGGTGAGTTCAACCCCGTGTGGTCCCCCGATGGCAAGTCCGTGGCGTACGTCACGTGGGAGGACGCGCGCGGTGGACAGATCATGCGCGCCGATCGTGATGCGAAGGGGGCGTGGCGCACACGTGCCCTCACGACCGTGGCCGGGCTGTACACCGACCTGTCCTGGGCACCCACGGGTACGCGTCTCGTGGCCTCGCGCGCTGCAGCCCGCGAGATGCAGGAAGCGGGTGGCGCATTCTTCGGCCCTGCCGCGGCAGAACTGGTGTGGCTCCCCGCCACCGGTGGCCCCACGACGCTGATCATGCCGGCCAGCGGCATGGGGACCCCACATTTCACGAAGGATTCCACGCGCATCTTCGCCTACAGCGCTGGTGGTGGTCTGCAGTCATTCCGGTGGGACGGTACCGACCTCAAGACGCACCTGCGTGTGACCGGTCCCATGCCGCCGAACGCGGGCAATCTCGACGGGGCGCTCGTGGCGCGGGAAGCGAGACTGAACTTCGGCGGCCGCTCGGCCCGGCCGGTCAGTCAGGGCATGCATCTCGATGACGGGCATGACCTCGAACCCACGCCCTCCGCGCCGCCGGCGTCACTGATCATCATGTCGCCCAATGGCGATGAAGCACTCGCCACGGTGGGAATGGACCTGTACACCGTGACCGTCCCGCAGGCGGGAGCGGTGGCGCCCACCGTGAGCGTGGCCACACCCGCGACCGCGCCGGTGCCGGTGAGGAAACTCAATACGATCGGAGGTGAGTTCGGCACCTGGGCAGCCGACGGACGCAAGGTGCACTGGGCGCTGGGCAATGCACTCTTCACCTACGACCTCGATCGCGCAAAGGCGGTGGACGATTCGCTCAAGGCCGAAGACCGACGCAAGGCCAGAGTACGCGCCGACACCACGAAGACGGTGAAGGACAGTGTGGCGCGCGCCGATTCGATCGCCAAGGCCGATACCACGAAGAAGACCCCGCCCGGCTACAAGCCCAGCGAGGTCCGCGTGGTCGTGGCCGGAGCGCGTGATCTCCCCAGAGGCACCGTGGTGTTTCGCGGCGGCAAGGCCATCACGATGAAGGGCAAGGAGATCATCGAGAACGCCGATATCGTGGTGCGCGATCAGCGCATCATCGCGGTGGGAGCGCGTGGCACCGTGGCCATTCCGGACAGCGCCCGTGTGATCGATGTGACCGGAAAGACCATCATGCCCGGCATGGTCGATACGCACTATCACCCACAGTGGCTCACGCCCAACATCCACAATACCCAGACGTGGCAGTACCTCGCGACGCTCGCGTACGGTACCACCACCACCCGTGACCCGCAGACGGCGACGACGGACTTTCTGTCGTACAGCGATCGCGTGGAGAATGGCGAGATGATCGGGCCCCGCATCTATACCACCGGGCCCGGCGTGTTCAGTAGCGAGCCGGTTCGTGATCTCGATCATGCGCGGGAGATTCTTGCCCGCTACGCGAAGTACTACGACACCAAGACGCTCAAGATGTACATGAGCGGCAACCGCCAGCAGCGGCAGTGGATCATCATGGCGGCGAAGGAACTCGGCATCATGCCGACTACCGAGGGCGGGCTCGACCAGAAACTCAACATCACCCACGGCATCGACGGTTATCCCGGCATCGAACACACATTGCCGATCACGCCCAAGTACGACGACGTGTTCGAGTGGTACCGGGCGACGCAGGTGACCAACTCCCCGACGCTTGTGGTGGAGTATGGCGGACCGTTCGGGGAAGGCTGGTTCTACCAGTCGGAAGACCTGCTGAACGATCGCAAGCTACGGCACTTCACGCATCCCGTGGACTTCGACAGCAAGGTGCGGCGTCGAGGGCTCTCTCCCGGCAACGCCCCCGGCCCGGCCGGGTTTGCCGTCAAGGAGGAGTATGCGATGTGGCAGCATGCCGAAGATCTCGCCAAGACCGTGGAGCGCGGCGGGCGCGTGGGTATTGGGAGCCACGGTCAGCTTCAGGGCCTCGGCATGCACTGGGAACTGTGGCTGGTGCAGTCGGGGGGCATGAGCACGCACGACGCCCTGCGTGCCGCCACGATCGTGGGCGCCGAGGCGATCGGACTGGGGAGTGAGGTGGGATCGCTCGAAGTCGGCAAGTTTGCCGATCTGCTGGTGCTCGATGGGGACCCGCTCGTGAACATCCGCAACACCAACACCCTGCGCATGGTGATGGTCAACGGCCGGCTCTTCGATGCGAACACGCTCGATGAGCTGCACCCACGCCAGAAGCCCCTGACGAAGCAGCCATGGAGCTACACCGTACCGGCCGCAGGCGCCGGCATTCGCTGAAGCTCGTGTACTGAAGGAACAGGGGGCCGGTACGGCCGCGCGGCGCTCAGAAACTCCCGGTAAACTGATATCGCGATGCCGGGTGCCACATGGCCGCCACCGACGCGACGCGGCCCATGGATCGGGTATGCCGTCGCAGTACCAGACAAGGTTCATCCGCCGACATCGTGAGCATGGTCGCGATCGATGCCGGCGGTTGCACCGCCTCGATCACGAACGACACGCCCTGCAACGGCGCCACGCGCATGAGGTAGGCATTGGGCGTCTGCGACGTGAAGTCCTGCGCCAGGTAGTCCGGCGCCACGTCGGGGTGCACATAGCGGTCTTCGACCTGAATGGGCCGTCCATTCTCGAAGTGCACCACGACGGAGTGAAAGAGCGTCGCCCCCGATCGCCCCCCGAAAACCCGGGCCAGTGCCGCGTCGGCGCGGCACCGTTCGAGCCGATGCAACTCGCTCCGATGCCTGTGCCCACGTGCGGCGATCTCTTCGGCGATGTTGCGGATCTCCACCAGCGTGGCCTGATACTTCTGTTGGGCCACGTAGGTGCCGGAGCCCTGCACACGCTCCACGATCTGCTCTGCGCTGAGTTCGCGGATCGCGCGGTTCACCGTCATGCGCGATACGCCGAACTGACGCGCCAACGCCTCCTCGCCGGGAATGGCGTCTCCCTCCTGCCACTGCCCACTCTGGATGTGCCGCAGCACATGGCGCTTCACACGCTCGTAGGCCGGGAGGCGCGGGGTGGCGCTCATGGCTGGGACACCGTGGACAAGGGACCGGTTTGCCGACTCACAAAGTTGTATATACATTTTTCTGAGGCCACCCGCCAGCCTTCCCGCCCGCCCGAGACGTCCCATGACGACCAGTACCGACCAGCGGCTCGATCCGACCCGCGTGATCCGCGCGCCGCGCGGCAGCCAGCTCACCTGCAAGACCTGGATTGCCGAAGCAGCCTATCGCATGCTGCAGAACAATCTCGATCCCGAGGTCGCGGAGAATCCGCAGCATCTCGTGGTGTACGGGGGCATCGGGCGCGCCGCGCGCGACTGGGCGTGCTTCGACCAGATCCTCGCCTCGCTCAAGACGCTCGGCGATGACGAATCGCTGCTCATCCAGTCCGGCAAACCGGTCGGCGTGTTCAAGACGCACCGGGATGCACCACGCGTGCTGATCGCCAACAGCAACCTCGTACCCAAGTGGGCCACGTGGGAGCACTTCAACGAGCTCGATCGTCGCGGGCTGTTCATGTACGGCCAGATGACGGCGGGCAGCTGGATCTACATCGGCACGCAGGGGATCGTGCAGGGCACCTTCGAGACGTTCGTCGAGGCCGGTCGCCAGCATTACGGCAACGATCTCAGCGGCAAGTGGATCCTCACATCCGGGCTCGGTGGCATGGGTGGGGCGCAGCCGCTTGCTGCCACGCTTGCGGGCGCGTGTTCGCTCAACATCGAGTGCCAGCAGAGTAGCATCGACTTCCGCCTGCGCACGCGCTACGTGGACAAACAGGCGCGCGATCTGGACCACGCCCTCGAGCTCATTCGCGAGCATACGGCGCGCAAGGAGGCCGTTTCCATCGCGCTGCTCGGGAACGCCGCGGAGGTGCTCCCGGCCTTGGTGAAGCGCGCGAGGGCGGGCGGCATGCGCCCCGATATCGTCACCGACCAGACGTCGGCACACGATCTGATCAACGGCTACCTGCCGCTCGGATGGAGTGTCGAGCAGTGGAAGAGCGCTCAGCGTGATTCCGCGCAGCACGCCGCGCTCAAGAGCGCAGCAGCACAGAGCTGCGCCGTGCACGTGCAGGCCATGCTGGATTTTCACGCCATGGGTGTGCCCACGGTGGACTATGGCAACAACATCCGGCAGGTAGCCTTCGATCAGGGCGTGACGAACGCGTTCGACTTCCCTGGCTTCGTGCCGGCGTATATCCGCCCGCTCTTCTGTGAGGGCAAGGGACCGTTCCGCTGGGTCGCGCTCTCGGGCGACCCGGAAGATATCTACCGCACCGATGCGAAGATCAAGGAACTGTTCCCGAACAATGCGCACACGCACCGCTGGCTCGACATGGCGCGTGAACGCATCAGCTTTCAGGGACTGCCCGCGCGCATCTGCTGGCTCGGACTCGGCGAGCGTCATGTGGCCGGATTGGCATTCAACGAGATGGTACGAAGCGGCGAGCTCAAGGCGCCCGTCGTGATCGGGCGCGACCATCTCGATACCGGTTCGGTAGCGAGCCCCAATCGCGAAACCGAAGCGATGAAGGATGGTACCGATGCCGTGAGCGACTGGCCGCTGCTCAATGCGCTACTCAACACGGCCGGCGGTGCGAGCTGGGTGAGCCTGCATCACGGCGGCGGCGTGGGCATGGGCTATTCGCAGCACTCCGGGATGGTCATTGTGGCCGATGGCACCGACGCGGCCGCACAGCGGCTCGCGCGCGTGCTCGTGAACGACTGCGCCTCGGGGGTGATGCGGCACGCCGATGCCGGCTACGACCTCGCCATCGAAACCGCCAAGCGGTACGGGCTGCAACTGCCCATGCTTCGCTAGCCTGCCACCGGGATCCCATTGCTCATGAACTCCACGCTTACGCTGACCCCAGGGCAGCTCACCCTCGCCGATTTGCGTGCCGCATGGCAGCAGCCCGTTACCGTCAGGCTCGCTGACGTTACGCACGACGCGATCGAACAGGCCGCTGCCGCCATTCACGCCATCGTGGCCAAGGGTGAGGCGGCCTACGGCATCAACACGGGCTTCGGCAAGCTCGCGAAGTCCCGCATCCCCGATGCACAGCTCGAACTGCTGCAGCGCAATCTCATCCTCTCGCACTCTGTGGGCACCGGCGAGCCGATGAGCGACGCCACTGTGCGCCTGCTGATGCTCATGAAAGCGGCGAGCCTCGCGCGTGGCTTTTCGGGAGTGCGTCCGCTGGTGGTCGATACGCTGCTGGCTCTGCTCAACGCGGGCATCGTTCCCTGCATTCCCGTGAAGGGGTCGGTGGGCGCTTCGGGTGATCTGGCACCACTGTCGCACATGACGCTCGCGCTGATGGGTGAGGGTTCGGTGCGCGTGCGTGGTGTCGTGCAGCCGGCGGCCGAAGCGCTGGCGGCGGCGGGGATTGCACCGATCGCGTTGGCCGCCAAGGAAGGGCTCGCCCTCATCAACGGCACGCAGGTGTCCACGGCGCTGGCCCTGCACGGACTGTTCATGGCCGAGCGATTGCTGGAGGCGGGCACCGTGATCGGGGCGCTGTGCGTGGACGCCGCCAAGGGAAGCGATACCCCATTCGATCCGCGCATCCACGCGGTGCGCGGGCAGCCCGGACAGATTGCGCAGGCCGCCGTGACGCGCGCGATGCTCGCCGGCAGTGACATCCGCCGTTCACATCTCGTGAACGACGAACGGGTGCAGGACCCGTACAGCCTGCGCTGTCAGCCGCAGGTCATGGGTGCCTGCCGCGACCTCATCGTGAACGCCGGCCGTACACTGCTCATCGAAGCCAACGCCGTGACCGACAACCCGCTGGTGTTCATCGACACCAACGAGGTGCTCTCCGGCGGCAACTTTCACGCGGAGCCGGTGGCCTTTGCCGCCGACATGCTGGCGCTCGCCATCAGCGAGATCGGCGCCATTTCCGAACGGCGCATTGCGCTGCTCATCGACAGCACGATTTCGGGGCTCCCACCGTTCCTGGTGAACAACCCGGGGCTCAACAGCGGCTTCATGATCGCGCATGTGACGGCGGCGGCGCTGGCGTCGGAAAACAAGTCGCATGCACACCCGGCGAGCGTGGACAGTCTCCCCACGAGCGCCAATCAGGAAGACCATGTCAGCATGGCCACCTTTGCGGGGCGGCGTCTCGCCGAGATGGCCGACAACACCGCCACCATTCTCGGGATCGAGTGGCTGGCGGCGGCGCAGGGCGTGGACTTCCATCGCCCGCTCACGAGCAGCCCGCGGCTCGAGCAGGTGCACGCAGCGCTGCGGCACTGTGTGCCCTTCTACGCCGAGGATCGCCTCTTCGCCCCCGACATCGAAGCGGCGCGGGCGCTGGTCATCGATGGTACCGCGGGTGCCGCGCAGCGCGACCTCCTCGACACACTCTGGAGCTGACGCGCGATGTCGGCCCGGGTACTCTGGCATCACGCGCGCATCGCCACGCTGGCTCCCGATGCGACAGACGGATGGGGACTGATCGATGACGGTGCCATGCTCACGGCGGGTGACACCATCGTGTGGGTGGGTGCCTATCGTGATCGGCCGGCGTTGGCGCACGATGCGCGCCCCGTGGACCTGGGCGGGTTGCTCGTCACCCCCGGGCTGATCGACTGTCATACGCATCTCGTGTACGGAGGGCATCGCGCGAACGAAGCGGAGATGCGGCTCGAGGGCGCGAGCTACGAAGCGATCGCCAACGCGGGCGGAGGCATCCGCTCCTCGGTCACAGCCACGCGGAGTGCCACCGAGGAGGCGCTCCTCGCGATGGCCGAACGGCGTGCGCAGGCCCTCATGCGTGAGGGTGTCACCACACTCGAGATCAAGTCGGGCTACGGATTGTCACTCGAAGCCGAAGCCCGCTCGCTGCGGGTGGCACGCGCCATCGGGCACACGCTCCCCGTAGATGTACGCACCACCTTCCTCGGTGCCCACGCCGTGCCCCCCGAGTACCACGGCCGGTCCGACGACTACATCACGGCGGTGTGCGAGTGGCTGCCGGAACTGCATCGCGAGGGGCTGGTGGACGCCGTCGACGCGTTCTGTGAAACGATCGGCTTCACACCGGCGCAAACACGCCGCGTGTTCGAAGCGGCGAAAGCGCTGGGGCTTCCCGTGAAGCTGCACGCGGAGCAGCTGTCCGATCAGCACGGTGCCGAACTGGCGGCAGCATTCGGTGCGTTGTCGTGTGATCATCTCGAGTATCTCGGTGACGACGGGATCGCGGCGATGAAAACCGCCGGCACCGTAGCCGTGCTGCTTCCCGGTGCCTTCTACATGCTGCGCGAAACCCGTGTGCCACCCATCGTGGCCTTGCGTGAGGCCGGGGTCCCGATGGCGGTGGCCACTGACCACAATCCCGGAACGTCGCCGGGGCTCTCGCTCCTGCTCAGTGCGCACATGAGCTGCATCTTCTTCCGTCTCACGCCGCTCGAAGCGATCCGCGGCATCACGCAACATGCCGCGCGGGCGCTGGGGCTTCGCGACCGGGGCATCCTGGCTGCCGGGCTGCGTGCCGATTTCGCCGCCTTCGAGGTCGCGCACCCCAACGAGCTGGCCTACTGGTTCGGCACCAACCCGTGTCGCCGAGTGGTAGCCGCCGGTGTGGAGCGCACATGAGCGAGCCCTTCGTGTGGCAGGGGCGGACCGATGCTGAAGAACTCGGCGACTCGAGACGGTGGCACCATGTGGTGCGACCGTTCGGCCACGACGCACGCGATGGCGTGGCGCTGATCGGCTTCGCCGTCGACGAGGGTGTGCGGCGCAACGAGGGGCGCGAGGGCGCCGCACAGGGCCCGCACGCTCTACGCCGTGCACTGGCCAACATGCCGCTGCTCGAGGAGCCGACGCTGTGGGACGCTGGTGACATACGCTGCCACGGGACGGCACTGGAGGCAGCACAGGAGGCGCTGGCCGAGCAGGTGGCCGTCACGATCGGGCAGGGATGCACCCCGATCGTGCTGGGCGGCGGGCACGAGATGGCGTGGGGCACCTTCCAGGGGATCGTCCGCGCGCATCCGGATCGCCAACGCCTGCTGGTGGTCAACATCGACGCGCATTTCGATCTGCGCATGGCCGCCCAGGCGAATTCCGGCACGCCGTTCCGGCAGATGGCCGAGTGGTGCGCGGCAACGTCACGCCCGTTCGCGTACCACGTGCTGGGTATCAGCCGCTTCGGCAATACGCGTGCGCTGTTCGACCGCGCGGAGGCGTTGCAGGTGCGCTATCGCCTCGACGAGGCACTGCAGTCTGCCGAGCAGGTTGCGGAGGCGCAGTCGCTCCTCGAGCGCGACCTCATGCAGTGTGACGGCGTGTATCTCACGATCTGCCTGGACGTGCTGCCCGGTCATGTAGCGCCGGGCGTGTCAGCGCCGGCAGCGCTTGGCGTGCCGCTGCCGACGGTGGAGGCCATCGCGCGTCAGGTGTGTGCGAGCGGGCGGCTGCTCGGTGCCGACATCGCCGAACTCAACCCGGCCCACGACGAGGGAGGACGGACGGCACGGACGGCGGCCCGATTGGTGGCGGGGATTGCCCGGAGCGTCGGAGCGGGGCGCCGGGACGAGGGCTAACGCGACGGGGTAAGGCGCGGCCGCTCGAAGAGCTGCCGTTCCGGAGCCCGTGTGACACTGGGCGGCTCCGGCGGAGGCTCCGCGCCGCGTGCCGCCATCGGGGTGAGCCAGGACGACAACCACCAACGGTAGCGCTGATCCTGATGCATTGCCACGAACCGTGGCCCGGCACCGGCCATCGCCGAGGCGGTAAACGGCAGCATCGCGCTCTGCAGGTACGAGCCGCGCTCGTCGTAGTAGTCGATGAGGCGCCCCTGCCGATCGTTCTCGACCCCGACGAGTACGACGAAGCCACCGTCCACGATCGAGGCATCCACGACGAACGGCTGCCGGTTGCCCTGCGTGGTGCTCGTGGTGCTGATCGTGCGGCGTGCGCTGTCACCGGGCAACTGCAACCGGTCCACACGCGGGGTGGCCCTGCCGCTGCTGTCCTCGGCGGCGCTCACGATCAGCACCTCCCGATCGGTAAGCAGCAGGCAGCGGCGTGCATCGCCGCCGCCGAAGCGCAGGCGCGCCGACGTATCGGTCGTCACGAGGTGCCGGCCCAGCAGCGAATCCTCGGCAGCGATGGCGGTGAGCGTAAACGCCTCGAGTACGCGCCGGGCACCGAGCCGCCGCACATGCAGCAGCGTGGCCGGTGACACGGTACACAGCCGGCCACTGCCGCCACGCAGCATCGGCAGGTCCCGGCGGAATACGAACCCACCGATCGATTCGCGCACGAGTGTACTCGTGGCGCTGTCGATCACATCCACGTGCGCGTCTTCGGTGGCGCGAGACAGATCGGTGGGCGCCACGATGTCACGCGGCACTTCGGCGTTGAGCACCGGATCCACGCGCGCAGGCCGCGTGGACAGGAGCATCCCCTTGCCGTGCAGCTCGAACTGCGTGATGCGCATGGGCGAGGCCTGCAGCAACGCCACCGTGGTGCGGCTCGCGCGAAGCACGAGCGGCACCATCGTACTGTCGGTGTGCTGCGTGACGTCGGTGCGCCACTCTTCGCGCTTGGCCGGATAGACCGTGCGCGCGGCGAGCGCCGCCTGCAGTTCCTCGGGGGCCTCGTCGGTGGCGTCCATCGTGCCGGCACAGCCGGTCGCACACAGCGCCAGCAGCACCATCACAGCGGTACGGGGCATTACTGCCCGCACACGTTCCAGCGCACCACCGTGTCGTCGTTGCAGCGATAGGTGCAGAAGCCGCAGTTGCTGCCGCCGATGTTGCTGCATGCCCCGTAGCCCGGCACGCGCGCGAACTGCGGGCAGCGACGGCGCGCCTGCGTTTCGGAAGCGGTGGGTACGAGCAGCAGGAGAAACGCGAGCGGCCCGAGCAGGCGGCCTGTACGGCGCGCCGTGGCTTTCCGCGAGAGAGCGTGACGATCGTCGTGCATGGCGTTGGGTCAGGGTGAGATTGTCGTAAGGAACTACGGGCTCAACGCTGGATCGGCAAGGCGTTTTGGCGCCGAATCCTTATGCCACCACCGCACCGAGATGCTGGCGAAGCCCGCGCGCGTGGTGTCGGGTGTGTGCACTGAGCAGGCGCAGCGCCTGCCGGGCCGGCAACGATCCGAAGTACGCATGCACCACCCGAGGTGCCGACGGTTGCCCCAGGGCGTGCGCGGCGCGGCGCGCGGTGTCTTCGAGACGGGCAATGGCCCCCTCCGGCGAAAGCAGCTCTGCCTCCGCCAGATCGGGGAGCACTTCAACCGGCGACTCTGCACCTCGGGGAAAGCGTTCGAAGGTGAGGAGAAGCGGAAGAATGAAGCGACCGGAGAACCATGCGGCAACAGGCGGTACGCGAAGCGTCATGCCCTTCGATCCAAGGGCCGACGTCACGCCGAATTCGTAGGCACGGATGACGTGCAGCGTCAGTGCCGCAGGGCTCCAGCGTCCCGGGCCCATCGGTACCTGCCAGTGAACCGATCGAATACTCCGCACCGTGTCCACAAACTCGGCAATGACCCGTTCGTGCTCGCCCAGGACGACCGCCAGTGGATTACCGCGCGGCATTCCGCACGCGCCAGAGATAGCTGAACTTGACGAACGCGCCGTCGCTCGTGCGCTCCACGTCGCCGGGACGCATCGTCTCCGACGCATCGAGCGCCGTGCCGTAGCCGAAGAACACCACCGTCCCCGGACTCGGCAGATAACTCACGAGCCAGTCGGCGCGTCCGAGGAGCGATTTGCGCGCCCCCTGGGCCGACAGCACACCGGACGCATTCCGACGGAACAGCGGCTGCTCGGTCCGAGGGTCACGCAGCGCGCTGCGGTCACGCGACTCCACCTGACCGATGAATCGCAGGAAGAGTGCCCGGGTGAGCTGATACTCGAGGCGCAGACGCGGCACGATCTGCGTGCTGAATGGCGTACCGTCGCGATCACGCACGAACTGCTGGTAGCGCAGCAGTGCGCCGATGCGAACCTGCGAGGTGGGACGCAAATCCACTTGTGCCTCCACCTCACGCCGGCGCACCGTCGAGGTTTCGAAGAACTCCGGCTCCGTGCCCACAGTGGCCGTGAGGGTGGCGCCCGCCTTCCGCCACTGCGGCGTATTCACGCTCAGCGCGACCGTCCGCGTGGTCTGCGCGTCGTTGGGCGTAAAGGCCACGGTGTCGCGTCCGGTTTCCGACAGCACCGCGTACTGGGCGTAGCGCCGTGGGTCGAAGGCCACGCGCTGCAGCTCCGGTTGAATGCTCGTGCGCCAACCGCCGCGGATCACCATCGAGTTGTCGACGGAGGCTCGCATCTCGAGCGGGGTGTCACGATTGCCGAAGCCGTCGTAGGTCCAGAGGGAGCTGCCGCTGAAGAAGTGCTGCCGCTGATCCCACCATCCACCTTTCGGGCCGAAGATCGTATACCGCTGATTGATCTGCGCGCGCACGAAGTCCACGCGATTCACGAACCCGGTCTGCGTTTCGAACTGCGGCGTGAAGCCCTGCAGGTTGTACCGGTAGCCGTAGGAGCGACCCGTGCGGCCATGGCTCACTTCCCACAGCGATCCGGTTCGCGTACTGCTGTCGCGCGTCATGCTGCCGGCGAAGCGCAGATCGGCGCTGTACACCCGGGCGAACTGCAAACGGGCATCCACCCCGGCCACGCGGTTGAAACGCGCGCCTTCGGTGCGATCAGTGAACACGATGCCGGCAGTGCTCTGCTCCCCGAGGTCACGGCGCAGCCGCACGATATTGAACACGGGGCTCGTCTTGCCATCACGCCCGCTGGTCGGCGCATCGATCGCCGACATCACGCCCACATCGGTGCGCGGGATCTTGCCGGTGAGTTTGAGCGCCGCCAGCGGCTGCACGATCGAGCGGGTATTCACGAGGCGGTTCGGTGCGTCGAACTGCTCGCTCCCTTCCACGAAGAACGGGCGCAGCTCGGGAAAAAAGAGCGCGAAGCGCACGTCGCCGGGGATCTGCCCCACGTCGGTCTCGACCTGACTGAAGTCGGGATTCGCCGTCGCGTTGACGGTGAAGTTGGAGGTGATCCCCCACCGCACATCGCCACCGAACTCCCCGCGAGCACCGTACCGCCACGCGTCAGCGACCGGTCGACCGGTGGTGGAACTCACCGATGTGGGCGTAAGATCGAGCACGAGGCCACGCTTCATCCCCGTCATGCCACGCAGAAATCCGGACTGCGGCGTGAACGCCTGCATCGCCCGCGACGTGGGCGCCCACGTGTCCTGATACCCCGTCCGCTGCGTCTGCCGGATGATCTGCACGCCCCAGTCTTGCGTACCGGCCGCCTGATAGCGGATGGACTTGAAGGGAATGCGCAGCTCGACCGAATAGCCGTCCTCGAGCAGTTTCCCCTTGGACTGCCACACGTAGTCCTGCGACAGGTCTACCGCCTGCAGCGAGGCACGCGACACCCCGGGGCCCGACGACACATCGCTGCGCATGCCATCGGCCTGCACGCCGAAGGGGTTCACCGCGAACACGAAGGAGCGGCGGCGATCGAGGAACGTGTCCAGATGGATCGCCATCCAGTCGTCACTGGCGATACGATCACGCTCCGCCAGCGTGGCGCGCACGGTGCCGGCCGGTGCGTGCGCGCGGAACGCCACGTACAACGCGTCCTCGGCGTACCAGATGCGCACCTCCGTGCTGTCCTGCGCCGGGCGGCCGTCTACGGGGCTGTATGTGGTGAATCCCGCCAACACGGATGCCTTCCGCCAGACGGGTTCAGACAGATCCCCGTCGATCGTGACCGAGTCCTGCAGACGCGGCGCAGTGGCCGAAATCGCACGCGCACGTCCGGAATAGACGTTGGCCACCACCGGCGCAGGCGCCGGCGACGGCTCCGCGACAGTTACGGGGGAGCCGTTCACTTGTTGCAGCAAAGCGAGCAGGACGGGAAACATCCCGGATTCTAGCGCCGCCGGTCCCCCGACGTCAGCCGACGCGGCTGGGAAGCGTGCGCCGGACACCCCCAGGCGTATGCGGATCGGACCGTCAGGCCGCGGCTGGCTCCCCCTCAGGCAATCCCTCTCGCGGAATCAGCTCGCCCGCCCCATCGTCGCTTTTGTCCTCTTTTCCGTATCGCCCCAGCGGAGCGTCCCGATGCACACCCGGTATGTATGGATGGTCACGCTCGTGATGGCGTTCGCGTGCCCGGGCATGTCCGCTGGGGCGCAGGTCGCCGAGCTGCAGGTTGGCACGCGGGTACGCCTGCGCGCGCCATCGACCGTGGCCGGTCGGCTGACGGGCGTGGTCCTCGCGCGATCGGCCGATTCGGTCACGGTCTCCCGGGTGGAGGCCTTGCCCATCACGATCCCGGTATCGTCGCTGACCTCCCTCGAGATCTCGCGCGGCAAGAGCCGGGGCCTCGGCGCCAGCAAGGGTGCGCTGTGGGGCGGCGGCGTCATGCTGCTGATGGGCGCGGCATTCAACGATCGACCGTGCCGAAGCCAGGAGGCCGGCGTCGCGTGCGAACGGGTGAGCGCGGCCGAGAACGCGCTGGTTGCCGGAGTGAGCGGCGCGATGGTCGGGGCGGGCATCGGCGCAGCGGTCGGAGCGGAGCGCTGGGTGCGCGCGGCGCTACCGGGCCGGCTGGCGCTGACCGCAGCCCCATCCGTTCAGGGGCTGCGGGTGGGTCTCCGCTTTACGCCAGCTCGCCCGTAGCCGTCACCGCGACCTAGCGCTTGGACACTGGCACCGCGTCGTTCCACGACGCGGTCACCGTGATGCGCATCCCCTGCGGCGTGCGTACGAACACACGGGTGGACACTCCCGTGAGCGTGTCGGTGGGGGTAGGGACACCGATGTACCGGTAATAGCCGTACACCACGCCGGGAGCGATGGGCACCACGCGCATCTCCCGCACGATCAGGGTATCCGGCCACGCATTCTCGGTAATCGCCGACCAGCCGGCGTAGCCGGTCTCGAGAGCCGATGGCGAATGGCGCACGAGGCGCTCGGTGTGCACGTACGTGGCCAGATACCGCGCCTTGTCGCGCTTGTGAATCGCGTCGATGTTCTCGCGGAATGTGGCGAGGGCGTCGGCCGAGTCGCGTGCAGCCACGGCGGTCGCCTGCGCCGACGCGCGAGACGCGAAGATCAGGGCGGCGATCATCGCGAAGCCCATGCACTGCGCATGGCGTCTCGTCGAACTGGACCACTGCTTCATGCTGGCGCTCCGTACCGTGTCTGAATGAGGGGAGGACATCGAATCGATCGGCGTGAAGGCAGAAACAGATGAATCAACGGAGCCGCATTACCGAAGCAACCGCTTCGCCACTCGCTCCATCGTCAGCCCCTGCACCAGAATGGAGAAGCAAACAACCACGTAGGTGACCGCCAGAATGGTGGTGCGCGCCGGCCCTGCGGGAAGCGCCAGCGCCAGCGCGATGGAAATGCCGCCACGCACGCCAGCCCAGGTGAGCAGTCGGAGCGAGCCGTGTGGCAACGAGAATCGCGCGCGCAGCGGCCCCAACGGAATCGCGACCGACCCGAAGCGCGCGAGCAGGGTCAGAGGAATCATCACCGCGCCAAGCCAGAGCGCCGGTGCCTGGAAGTCGAGCACAAGAATCTCGACACCGATCAGCACGAAGAGCGCGGCGTTGAGGAACTCATCGACCAGTTCCCAGAACTCGTCGAGCCGCTGTTGTGTGATCGGCGAAAGTGCCACCGCACGACCACTCTGCCCGATGATGAGCCCGAGGACGACCATGCCGAGTACACCCGATACATGCAGGTGCCGAGACAGGGAGAAGCCTGCGGACACGAGAGCGAGGGTCACGAGAATCTCGACCTGATAATTGTCGACC
>CAZNZG010000006.1:0-18180 GCA_964577455.1 uncultured Gemmatimonas sp.
GGGCGCGCTGGCGAGCGGGCGGAGCGAGGCGCCGCTCACCCGATCGAGCTTGAGGGGGCCGAGCATCAGGACGGAGCGCGGCGACAGCCCGCTCATGGCCGTGACGGAAATCGTGCTCCCCTCGAACGTCACCGTGGCATTCTTCCCCTTCTGCACAGCCGCGGCCCGCGCGGCGGCGAACGCCGACACGAGTTCCATGCGCGCCGAGCGCAAAGCCGTGCGCTCGCGCAGCTCGGTCGTCATCGGGAGCACCATCAGCGCCAGCAGCGCGACGATGACCACGACGGTGAGCAGTTCGGGCAAAGAAAAACCGCGGCGACGTCGCACGTGGTATCAGGGATACAGGATTAATCATTCCAGATACTGATCGACTCGACCTCAGGGAGATCGGCTCGGCAGTGGCTGCTGGGGTCCACGTTGTGGTATCGGCCCTTTCGTGCGTCGCCTTTAGCGGGCTCATGTCTTTTCGCTAAAGTTTCTTGACCGTGTGCCGAACTTCATGATATGGAATTCATGACAGTTCAGCCTCTTCGTCTGACCAGGGGCACGGGGGGCCGGGCCCGTATCGGCTACACGCTCATCGAATTGCTCATGGTGGTCATCGTCATCGCGACGATGGCCGCGCTCGCCCTCCCCAAGCTGCGGCTCGAGCGCTCGCAGGTGGACGCGGCGGCGCGGACCCTCGGGATGGCGATGCTCACGGCGCGGGCCGATGCCGTCTCGCGCGGGCACAACGTGCTGGTGGTGTTCGACACGGCGAGAGGCCAGTTGCGTACGGTGTGGGACCTCAACAACAATCGCGCGATCGACGCCCTGGAAAAGTCGCGGCCCTTCGTTCTCGGCGACCGGGTCGTCTATGGTCGGGGCACCGGGATTCCCCCGTTCAACGGCGCGACTGCGCCATGGCCGGTGTTGCGCTCGTCCGGTGGCATGCCCGTGATCGTGGTCCAGCGGAACGGCGGGCTGGATCGCGCCGGGACCATTTATCTCACGGCGCGACGTGGAGCGGGGAGTGCTGCGACGCCCGACAGCCGGGCGGTCCGCCTCGACCGTTCCACTGGGCGTGCCACGATCTTCGTGTATGCCAACAATGCATGGAGACGGCAATGAGCACACCATCCCGCCGCGGCTTCACCTTGATCGAAACCATGATTGCCATGGTGATCCTCTCCGGCGTCGTGCTGAGCATCTCGGTCGGAACGACCCGGCTTTCGCGGGCCGTAGGAGACGCCAATGTTCGCAGTCGTGCCTTCGCCCGCGCTGACGAAATCATTGGGCTCGCCCGGATGTGGCCCAACTGGTCGACGCTCGAGGAACTCCAGGGGCCTGCGTACAACGCGGCGCGTGACGGCTTCACGAGCGTCACGACCGTCACGGTCGATACGCTCGGCGGACGTCGCCTGAAGCGTCTTCAGGTCGTCGTGCGGAGCGAACCGGCCGCGCTGATGCCACTGCCGGTCCGCCGGAACCTGTCGGTCGCGGCCCCGTGATGACGTTCGCCGCGTCCGTGTCCCGCCGCGGATTCTCCCTGCTGGAGCTCATGATCGCGCTCGTGCTCTTCAGCGTGGTCATGGGCGGTGCGTTGAGTTTCATGGTGCAGCAGAGCAAGGGGCTTCGTCTGATCGCCGAGAAGAGCGATGGCGTCCAGAACGGCCGGTTCAGTCGCGATCTGCTGCGTCAGGAACTGCGCACGGCGGGAACGAATGTGACGGATGTGCAGCCGATCATCGTCCTCGCCAATGACAGTGCATTCGGCTTCAATGCCGATCTCACGACGGGCAATCGCGACTCGGTCGCGCTGACCGGCGCGGTGTATGTCGACGAGTTCGCGCCACCGGAACAGCTCACGGCGCTGACCGTGGACCGGCAGATCACGGTGCGAGGCTCCAACCCCGGGCTCCGGTATCCGCTGCAGAATTATTCACAGGCGGCGGCGCTCTTCGTGAACAGCGACGCCGAACTGATCACGTTCTGGTTCGCGCCGGATTCGACCGATCCGAAACGCTCGTACGCGCTCTGGCGACAGGTCAACGGCGCGATGCCGGAAATGGTGGCGACCGGGCTGACCCGTAACGGCACGACCCCGTTCTTCCGCTATCACTATGATGCCGGCGCCTTCAGCTCGAGGGTGTCGGGATTGCAGCTCGTGCCCTCTGCGTGGCTGCCCTTGACCAAGGCCGTGCCACGCCGCGGGCTCGACGCCGATACAGGGACGGCCGTGTCCCGACGCATCGACGCGGTACGTGCCGTCGAGGTGACCTACGAAGCCACGGCCCCCAAGGGCGGTCCGCGTGAGGTGGTGCGCTACGTGGTTCCATTGCCCAACGTGGCCCATGCGCGGCAAGCGCGCGCCTGTGGGCGCGTGCCGCTCGTTCCCTCCACCCCCAGCGTCACCTGGCGCGCCGACTCGCAGTTCGTGCAGCTCGTGATTCCGCGTGCGATCGATGACGGCGCCGGGGAGCGCGATGTCATCCGGTACGTACTGTGGCGGCAACAGGTCGGCAGCACCAGCTGGGAGCAACCCATCAGCACCATCGGTGCCACGCAGGCCGTCAGCTACACGGTTCGCGATGCCGGCCATCCTGTCCGGCCGGCCGTCTATCGCTATGCGATCGCCGTGCAGGACTGCACGCCCAATCTCTCCGGGATCGCCATCTCCGCGCCCATCAGTATTCCCGCGAGTCCCTGAATCATGCACTGCCCCTGTGGCGCCGCGACGATGCGGCAACACGCCAAGTCCGGCCGCTTCATCGTTCGTCGCCACGCCATGCGGCCACGCCGCGGCGCTGCTCTCGTCACGGTCCTGATCGTGTCGGTCGTGGCGATGACGATGGCACTCGCTTCTTCGATGCTGGTGATGAGCAGTTCGCTCACACAGCGCGCCAGTGAGCGCGCGGCACTCGTGGACGACGCGGCGATCAGCGGGCTCGAGGAAGCGCGAGATCGACTCAATGCGGGGCGGGATTCGGTGCCGGTCAGCGGTCTCCGTACCCTCGAGAACGCGGTGACCGTCACCGGCAGCAACATCACGCGCTGGACATGGGTCGCGCGTATCGGCAACGCCGACTCCCTGTCGAACGCGGGCGAGTTCGGGGTGCAGGCCGAAATCGTGACCCGGGCGCGTGACGCCAGCGGCGTGGAGGCCATCCGTCGAGCCCTCGTGTATCAGCAATCATTCGCGCGCTACGCCTACTTCACCGATGTGGGCACGAGTGCGTCCGGTGGCCCGCTGTTCTTCGCCAACGGGTGGACGGTCAGCGGTCCGCTGCACTCGAATGACTGGTTGCATGTCGCCACGGGGACTCCGCCACAGGCGATTTTCAGGGACGTCGTCACCACCGCCCGGGGCGTGAACAACCCGGGATCGGCACAATGGGACAGGGGGCCGGCGCAGATCGTCGCGCCGATCCCCATGCCAGGTGCGGCGGATCTCAACCTGTTGCGGGGGATCGCGCAGCGTGCCGGCTACCTGTTCACGCCGTCCGTCGTCACCGGCGACAGCGCACTCGCGACCATGCGCATCGAATTCGTTGCCATCGACGCCGACGGCAATGGCGACGTCACCGGTCCTGACGACGGGTACTTCCGCGTTTACCAGCAGACGAGCGATACGGATCCCACGCGTCGGAAGAACTACACGTGGGGATACGCCATGGGACGGGTCCCCGACCTGGCCACCACCGCCGACGACGCGCTTTTCTCGTTCAACTGCGGTGTCGTGAACAGTGCCGGATTCGCGCCAACGGCCTTCGGGGAGGAATCGAACAACAACGCGCGCGTGTCCGCGTTCGAGAACGCCGACTCGCGCTGCTTTCTCGGTGGCGACCCGCGCCTCAGCAACACGGGCGTGTTTCAGGGCACGGACGAAGTGGGACGATGGCTGCCGCGAACGGCCGGGTCGGTACCGGCCTCGATCGCGGCGCGTCCGGACGGCGCCTTCCTGTGGCCCCTCAGTCCCGCCCTCAACCCCAGTTTTCGCGGCGTCATCTTCGTCGACGGGCGCGTAGGGGTGAGCGGCACCGTTCGCGGTCGGGTGACCGTGGCCAGTCGCAACAACATGGTGGTACTCACCGATCTCATTCAGGCCACCAATCCGTCCACCACGTCCGGCTCGTGTACCCCGGAGGACGATATGGTGGGACTCATTTCCGGAGAGAACGTGTTGTGGGCCGACAACACGCTCTCGACTCCGCTCAGGCGTACGGGGCGCGCCACGCGCAAGGACTTTACTCCCTCACCGAGCCGCCCGGATCTCCCGGTCCACGCCGTGGTGCTGGCCCTGCGGTCGATCGCCACCGAGCGACCGAGCCCGGTGGACGGCGAATTCGTCAACCGGGGTACGGTGCGTCAGGTCGGCGGGCGCATCCAGCAGCGTGCAGGGCAGGGCGGTACCTTCAACTCGGCTGGCCAACTGCATGGCTACGTGAGCGACATCTCCTTCAATCGCTGCGCGCTCACTTCTCCGCCACCGTACTTCCCCACCACGCGTCGCTGGACGCTGAGCCAGGTCTACGAAATCGATCCGCAGGGGTTCAGCGCCACCGACTGGTTCGCGCGCCGCTGAGCGACGATCAGACCTTGTGGTACGAGATGCGGGCCGCTTCGCGGCGGTCGCTCGCCGTGTAGATCTCGAAATCGGAGAAAAAGGCAGGCGCCTCTGCCTGCAGGGTGCGCAGCACCAGCACGGCCATCCGACGAATCTCGAGTTCGGCGGCTTCACTCGAACGCAGTTCGAGCATGGTGCGCCACGCGCGCGCGTTGCCCGTTACCACGATCTTCGTTTCGGTGCTGTTGGGGAGCACGCCGCGCGCCGCTTCACGCGCCATCTTGCGGCGGTGCACCTTGTCGTCGACCCAGGCGTAGCGCGTCATCAGCGAGTCCACGAGCGCGATGTAGCTGTCCAGCGCCGATGAGACCTGCGCGGTCCACGCCTCCTCGAGCGGGGCATCACCGATCATCGCCGGCGGCATCACGAACTGCGCATCGCTTTCGTCCACGTAGCGCTGCGAGAGCTGCGAGTAGGCGAAGCCGGCGCGATGACGCACCAGTTCGTGCGTGAGGGAGCGGCTCACTCCTTCGAGCAGCAGCGAATAGTTCGCATGCTCGAGCACACTGCCGTGCCCCTGCTTCTTGATGTTTTCGAGATACTCGCGCGTGGAGCGCCCGGCGGGATTGCGCTGGCTCATGTAGCACAGGCGCCCGGCGAACTCCGACAGCCGCTCACCGTCCGTGGAGTCGCCGATCCACTGGACGGGCAGGTGCGACGGCTCGGTGAACTGAGGGCGTGCCAGAATCGTGACTTTCGGTTCACGCAGGATCGCAGCGTCTGTGAGCGGCATCGGAGGGGCTCGAATTCGTCGGAGTTGAGGATTCGGTGCATCGCTGCACCTTTCGACAAGTATAGTTTGGTCTGGGGCGTCCCGTGGCCGATGCCGGGCGCGGACCCCCATCCCTTTCTTCCGTAGCGCCCATGCCACCCGATCGCCCCAACTCCCGCTCCATCCAGCAGGAGATCCAGCAGACCCGCCCCTTTCACTCCCGGTCGCAGGAGGCGGTGATCGCGCTGCTGCGCACGGCCTCGGTGGTGTCCCGGCGATTTGCGCGGTTGGTGGAGCCGCACGGGGTGAGTCTGGCGCAATTCAACGTGCTGCGCATCCTGCGGGGCGCCGGCCACGAGGGGCTCCCCACGCTCGCGATTCGCGACCGCATGATCGACGAAGGCTCCACGGTCACGCGCCTGCTCGACAAGCTGGAACTGGCGGGGCTCGTGACGCGTGATCGCAGCCGCCCTGATCGACGTCAGGTACTCTGCCGCATCACCCCTGCAGGCGAGGCGCTGCTCACCCGCCTCGACCCCGACATCGAAGCCGCCAATGAGGCGGCCATGGCGATGCTCGACGACGCCGAGGTGGCGCAGCTGCTGGATCTGCTCGCGTCGGTCCGTACCGGGCAGTAGTCGCGGGGGCGCGAGTCGGGGGGCACTGCACCACGGATCTGCGGATGGGGCACGGCATCACCGGGGATCACCCCCCTTGCCGCTCGTTTCGTGCTGTAGCCGCGCTGACTATCCGCGTTCGCTATCCATGTTGGTTCCGCGGCCCATCCGCACCGCTGTGGTGCCGTTCGGTAGGCGTGCCCTGGTAACGACGCCCGCGGCAACACCGACGGCGCTCGTTCAGTCGATCGCCGCCAATCTGAACCGCGACCAGTCGCGCGTGCGCTCGATCTCCGCCAGTACGGCCGCTGCTTCCGCCGGCAGGGGCGCCGCCGCCGGATCGTGGCGCAGCTCGTCGAACGGGACGGCGCCCGGCAGTGCCACTTTGCACCCCGGGTTGAGTACCCCGCTCGGATCTGCCGCCGCCTTGATGTTGGCGAAGGCGGCGCGCGCCTCGAGCGACCACACCCGGTCCAACAGCGGGGCGCGCAGGCGCCCGTCGCCGTGCTCGCCGGCCAGGGTCCCGCCAAGTGACGCCGTGAGGTCGCACACCTCGTGCAGGATGCCGTGCACGCGGTCGCGCCACCCCGGCGCAGTGGTGTCCACCAGCGGGTTCACATGCGCGTGCGCATCGCCGGCATGCCCGAAGATCACCCCCATGGTCCCGAACCGGTGCAGCGCCACGCGCACGCCGCGGACGTAGTCGGGGAACCGGTCGGGGGGCACGCAGCCATCCTCGATGAACTGCATGCTGCGGAGCGCGGGCGCGAGCCGGGAGAGAATGGGGCTGGCCGCGTGGCGCAGTTCCCAGAGGCGATGTTCCGCTTCCGGATCGATCGCGGTGTGGGTTTCCATTGCGCCACTTTCAGCACATATACGAAGCACTTTGTCAAAACGCCCCGCGCAGTCATCTGCCGACGTGCCCTCGCACTCGATCAGCAGCACCGCTTCGGCATCGGCCGGAACACCGGTCGGGGCCCCCCGCGCCGCCACATCCAGAAACGTGCGGTCCAGCAGTTCGCAGGCACTCGCCCCCGCCCCCGCCGCCTGCACCGCGCAGGTGGTCGCGTCTTCCAGCGACGCGAAGGTGGCCAGCACCGTCGCCGTCGCGTGCGCCACCGGGATGAGCGCCAGCTCGATCTCCGTGAACAGCGCCAAGGTGCCCTCGCTCCCCGCCAGCAGGTCCACCAGATGCCCGCCGGGAGCCAGCGCTGCCGCCACCCCATAGCCCGACGATTCCTTGCGCGTGGCATGTTGCAGCCGCTCCAGCGGCACCCCGCGGCGGATCTCCTCGACCGCGCGTTGCAGCCTCGTCACCGCCGGCACGTCAGGCAGTGGCTGCTCACGGTGCACCCACGCATCACGGCCGTCGTCGAACACGCAGCGGAGCCCCAGCACCCACGGCCGGGTGGCGCCGAACTTGAGTGTCCGCGCACCGGCCGCGTTGGCTGCCACCATACCGCCGATCGTGCAGAACGGGCCGCTCGACGGGTCGACCGGAAAACGGAGCCCCACCGCGCGCGCCGCGCGATCCACGGCGCCGCGCAGGGCACCGGCGCCCACCCGCACGCGCCGCGCGTCCACCTGGACCGAGCCGATTGCCTGCAGGCGCGACAGGTCAACGACCACCCCGGGGCCGACCGCCCCCGCCGCCATGCCGCTCCCCGATCCGCGCGGGATGAGCGCCGCCCCCGTACGCTTGGCCCATGAGGCCAGCACCGCCACGTCGTCGGCATCGGCCGGCACCGCCACCGCCGCCGGCACACACCGGGCAATCCCCGCCCCCTCGGCGTACAGCGCGCGCGCGAGGAGATCCGTGCGGAAGCGCCCGCGAAAGGCGGCGGGTGCGTCGGAAGCGTGCAAGGCGGACAGATCGGACATGCTGCAACCTCGCGGATCCGGCTTGGGGAGGGCAACGGGCGGCCGGATTTGGGAGGTCGGATTTCGGAGTTCAGATGGGCATCGAGGTCGGAGGTCGGAAACGGCGTTCGGATGGGCAGACGCCACGTCGTGGGCGGTGGCATCACGGCGAGCCCCGGGGCTTATCCCGTGGCGTCCGCCAATCCGTCCGTGGTCTCCGGCATCGCTTGTCCAGGCCAGTCGCAATTCCGATGGTTGACCATCCGAACATCCAGGCCGTCCGGGCAGGTCAGGCAGTCCGGACCCGAGTGACGCCGTGCGCCCTCCCGCGTATCTTCCACGGCTATGACATTGCCCGCCTCCGTCACCGATGCCCTGGCCCGCCGCGACGCGGCGCGGTTCTGCACGGCCATTCTGCCGGCGGTCTCGCGCACCTTCGCGCTCGGAATCAAGGTGCTCCCCGGCGACCTCGGGCAGGCGGTGCTCGATGCCTATCTGCTCTGCCGCATCGCCGATACCGTCGAAGACGCGCCAGGGATCGATCCCGACGTGAAGGCGGCCCTCTTCGACGACTTCCTCGCCGCCTTCGACGACGCGGCTGCGCTCGCCCGCTTCGATGCCGGCGTACAGTCGCTCACCGGCGACCTCGCGCACCTGACGCTCACGCTCAACACGCCGCTCGTGTTCGAGCACTTCGGGCGACTGCCGCTCGACACGCGCAATGTGGTACGGAAGTGGGTGACGGAGATGGCAGTGGGCATGCGCAAGTTCGTGCTGCTCTACCCCAACGGCATCCGCATCCAGACCATCGACGAGTACAAGGAGTACTGCTACTACGTCGCCGGCACCGTGGGGTACATGCTCACCGACCTCTGGCACGAGCACTCGCCCAGCATCGGTTCGAAGCGCTACGCCATTCTGCGCGAGCGTTGCCGCGCCTTCGCCGAGGCGCTGCAGACGGTCAACATTCTCAAGGACGTGGCCGTGGATGCGGAGAAGGAAAACTCGGTGTACGTGCCCGAGGAACTCCTGCGCGCGCACGGCAGCACCCAGAGCCGTATTCTCGCTCCGGAACTGATCGCCAAAAATCGCGAGGCGCTCACGCAGCTCATCAAGCTGGCGTGGCACGATCTCGAGGAAGCGCTGATCTACCTGCTCGATATTCCGCGCCGTGCGGTGAGCATCCGGTTGTTCTGCATTCTCCCGCTGCTGCTGGCGTACGCCACGCTACGGGACCTCGTGCAAAGCACGGCCATGCTGCAGCCCGGCGGCAGCGTGAAAATCACGCGCCGCGAAGTGAAGAGCCTCCTCGTGACCGGCAGTATGCTCGTCATGAGCAATGCCGGCGTGCGCTGGCTCGTGGCGCGCGTCCGTCGGCGCAGCTTCGAGTTGGCGATCGCAGGATAAACCCGCGCGTTCCCGCGGACTCCGTCTGTTTCCGTGGTAAGGCAGGTCCCGTGCGTTCCCGCGGATTCTGTGTTGGCGGCAGGTCCGGCCGTTTCCGCGGAAACCAGCGGATCATGCGGAAGTGCACGGATACAGCAGTCAACAGATCAGGCACTCGGGCCGTGGCGGCCCACCGATCACGACGCTATCGGTCGTCGTTTGCGTGATCCGCGCGTTCCCGCGGACTCCGTCTGTTTCCGTGGTAAGGCAGGTCCCGTGCGTTCCCGCGGATTCTGTGTTGGCGGCAGGTCCGGCCGTTTCCGCGGAAACCAGCGGATCATGCGGAAGTGCACGGATACAGCAGTCAACAGATCAGGCACTCGGGCCGTGGCGGCCCACCGATCACGACGCTATCGGTCGTCGTTTGCGTGATCCGCGCGTTCCCGCGGACTCCGTCTGTTTCCGTGGTAAGGCAGGTCCTGCCGTTTCCGCAAAACCAACGGCTCACACGGAAACGCGCGGTTACTGCCCCGACTGCTCAGATCCCGCCCGCTCCCTTGAGCATCCGGTCCAGCAGACTCGGCGCCGGGTCCAGTCGCCCTTGCTGCGCCTCGTCGAGAAGAAACTCGAGACGCTGCTGCACGCGGCCAAGCATGGTGCGGAAGGTGCGCCCGAGGGTGCGCCACGTGAACCACGTCACCCCCGCAACGATGGCGCCGAGCAGCCCCATCGTGACGATCGCAAACTGCGCCGCGGCGAGCGTGAGGAAGAGCAGCGGTACCGCTGCCATGAACAGCACGAGCAGCCCGGCCGCCGCGGCGCCCATGGTCGCCGTGCGCACCGAACGACGCGCGCCGTCCACGACCGCATCGAAGCGCAACACCGACCGGGTGTCGTCGATGCGCGTGGCAGTGATCACCAGTTGATCGAGGCGCACGAGATCGAATCGTCGGCCGCCGCTGCCCAGCGAGCGGAAGAAATTCCCCAGCGGATCACGCCGCGGCTCCCAGACCATGCGGTCGCTGCCACGTCGCACGCACGTCATGTACTCCTGACGCGGCAGGAACGATTCGAGCGTGCGCAGCAGCTGGTCCGGTGTGCCGTTGACGGTACGTTGCGCACTCACCACCGCCGGACCGAGTGACGACAGCATGCCGCCCGTGTCCGCCGCGGGCACCGCGACCTGCGCGCGCTCTTCGGCGATCGCCTGACGTACATGCTGCACGTCCAGCCCTACCTCCTTGGCGATCTCCACCAGCCGTTCTTCGCTGATCGAGTCGCCGGGTTCGGCGGGCAGGGTGTTCTGTAGTTCCGCGGCACGCGCAAGCACGCGTTCGAGGGCCGTGCGGGGAAGGTCGCTGTTCATATACCCGAAAGGACGATATCGATCTGTCGCACGAGCGCGTCACGGATTGCCGACGGCAACGAAAACCGACGGTCGAACGCCGCCGTCACTTCCGCAGCCGATGCCGCGGCCGGCACACGTACCCCGACCTGTCCGAGATAGTAGCGCTGGTATCCCGCCACCAGTTCCGGCGCCACGCGCGCGAGCAGCACGGACCCGGCGTGCACCTGACCGATGGCCACGTACCGGTCGGCCGTGCCCGCCCGCTGTTCCGCCGGCGTGGTGTTGTCGCCCACCGCCGGCCCCACGAGGGTGCCGGTCACTTCGTGCGCCAGCACGTACAGCACCTGCGCCGCATCGATGGCGCGTGCCGGCCACGTGACCGCCACCATCGTGCGTCCCGTGTAGCCCGCACCTGTGCGTCCCTCGCCGCCGATCGGCAGCGACAGGACCATGTCGCCCTGTCGCTGCGACGTGTTGTTGAGGAAACGTTCGAATTTCGCGCGATACACCTGCTGCCACAGACTGTCCACCACGGTGATCGTGCCGGCGCGCTCGCGCAGCAGCCGGTTGTGCTCGGCCGTGTAGAAGCGCACCGCTTCGTCCTGGACTCCGGTGATGAACAGGCGCAGCCATTCGCGGTCGGCCGCGCTGGTGAATACGCTGCCCAGCATCTGCATGCGGATGGCGGCCTCACGCGTGGGCGCACGGCGCAGGTCACCCGACAGCTGCAGGAACTGTTCGATCGTCGCGCGCATCTCTTCCCAGTTCGCAAAGGCGAACGGCAGGAACTGGGCGTTGAGATACCCGTTGCGCTGCACCCCCTTCTCGAGCGTCGCCCGATTGGCATCGAGCGCCGTGAGCAGGTTCCGCTGGTTCTTCACGACCGTGATGGAATCCCGATAGCCGCGCCGGTAGAGCGGCACCATGGCCGAGTCGTCGCTGAGCACCGCGAAGGCATGCAGCCACAGGTCCACGTGCGGCAGCGTTTTCACGGGCCAGCGCAGTGGTGGCTGCGTGTCGGGAGCGGCCGCGGTTTCCGGCGCGGAAGTCGCGGGCGCCGGGGCCGGCGCCGCCGTACTGCCAGCGGCGCGAGCGCAGCCCCCGCCGAACACAGCAAGGCCTACGACGGCGACCACCGTCCGGACACGAGGAATGACAGGCGAAAGCATGTCATCAATACACACCGGAACCACCCGCGGATTCAACCGGTTACGGCGCGGTCGTCCGCGCCGGGCACCGTGCCGCGCTCCGCCGTCGGATCAGTCGCTGCGCCCGCAGGTCACGCAGTAGCGCCAGTGCGCGTCGAGCTCCGTACTGCAGGCCGGGCACTGCTTCTTGGTGAGGTCCATGCCGCAGTGCGGACAGAACGTCACCTTCCGCCCCGTGGGGAGCGTGTTGTCGCAGTAGCGGCAGCAGGCGCTCCGCGCGGCGCCCGACCCGCTGGCCGGCGTGGCCGGAGCCGATTCCGGCACCGCCGTGGGGGCGCTGGCGGGGGCAGGGAAGAGATCGTTCGGGTCCACCGCACGCGAAGCCGCGTGGGTCCACGAGGGTACGGGGGAACCAGCCGACGGCGTCTGCCCAGACTGGTTGAGCCGCACGATGCTGGTGGCCCAACTGCGGACCATCGCCAACGTGGGCGATGGGAAGGCCAGCGCCTGACGGCAGGCGCTCTGTAGCGCCGGATCGGTCAGGAGATAGCTGCGCTCGCCCGCCACCAGGCGGAGCAGCGAGGTCTCGAAGGCGTCCGCCCCGCTGTCTGCCATCTCACGGCGCACCTCGCGGAATGGCAGCAGCCGTTCTTCGAGGTCGGTGAGGGTGAACCCCTGCGACAGCAGGTGCGGGTACTGCGTGCGAACCGTGCGCGACAGCCGGAATGCCAGACGATCGAGATCGTCGAGAGAGCGGGCGACGACGGTCACCGCGAGTCGCCGGCCTGGTACCGGGTGTCCACGTCGTTCCCCATACGCGCACGCGTCTCACCGCCAACGCGCTCGATGAGCCGTTCAGCGACGTTCCGGTCGTGTTGCTGTGCATCCTTCCAGCCGTAGCCGTACCCGATGGCCACGCCGAAAGCGAGTATGAGGAGAAACTTGAACATGGGCGTCCGGTGTGAGCCCCGGCGCCCCAGCGCCGGGTTGCGTACACTTCACAGACGCGCCGCCGAAGGGCTCGGTAACGACGGTGCTGGCACAAATCGTTCCGCCACGGGAAAGGGAGACAGCGGTTGCGACCGTGTCTTCGGCCCCTGTGCCTCGAACCATGCCGTGAACTGCGAGGGCACCATGCCGTCGGAGTGGTCCTGTACCGCCGCCGCGCGGGTGGCGAGGTGATTGGCGTACTCGTTCTGCGGGTGCCCCGCATGTCCCTTCACCCAGCACCACTGCGTGTCGTGCAGCGCGATCGCCTCCACCGCTTCCTTCCACAGCTCCACGTTCTCCACCGCGCCGTCCTTTCGCTTCCACCCGCGCGCCATCCATCCCTTCACCCAGCTCGTCATGCCGTCCACGATGTAGCGTGAGTCGGTGGTGAACTGCACCGACAACCGGTTGCCCTTGCGGCTCATGGCCCGGTAGCTGTCGATCACCGAGCGGAGCGCCATGCGGTTGTTGGTGGTGTCGGGTTCTGACGCCCACAGGTCGAAACGCGCGAGCGTGCCGTCGGCCTTGCGGAACTCGATCAGCGCCCCGAGGCCGCCCGGCGTCGCACCGCTCTTGCCATTGCCCAGACACGACTCGTCGGCATAGACCGCCACGAGCGGATACCGTGCGCTCATCGCACGGCCTCCATCGAATCGATCTCCCCGATCACGAGCTCCAGCCGATGCCCCGTGCTGGGGTGACGCGCCACGATCACCTCACGCCCGCTCTCCACGCGCAGCCGCTCGGGGATCACGAGATACTCGGTACCACGGCGCATGATCATGATGCGGGTGCCGTCCACGATCGCGCGCTCGAGGAGGTCGTATTGTGCGGTGGTGGGTTCCACTGGACTACGGTCGGGGTCAACGGCCACTACGGTCGGGGTACTGCCACTACAGCTCGGGCACAGCCACAACGGTCGGGGTACTGCCACTACGGTCAGGGTCAGGCAACGACGTGGTAGCGCCTTCTCCAGTCAGGGTCAGGCAACGACATGGCAGCGCCTTCTCCCTGACCGCCTTCCCCCTGCCTCCTGCCTTGTCAACTAAACGCGCGCCGCAGGCGCGCGACACCGTCACCCCGAAATCATCGTTTCGAGGATCGCCGCTGCCGCCTCGATCTGTGCCACCTCCACCCACTCCGTGGCCGAGTGCGCGCGCGCGATGTCGCCGGGGCCGAAGCACAAGGCGGGAATGCCGGCGTCGGCGAAGAGCGCGGCATCCGTCCAGCAGAAGAGACCGTCCACATCGCCGGCGGTGCCATGCGCGCGGCACGCGTCGCGCAGCGCTTCCACCAGCGGGTGGTTCACGGCAAGATCGAGCGGCGGCTGTGCGCCTCCCAACGTGCAGGTGGCCACGAACGACGGATCCTCCGCGTGGAGGGCATCGATCAGCGCCTGGATGTCCTGTTGCACCACCTCCGCGCGCTCTCCCGGCAGTGTGCGCCGCTCGAGGCGCACGACACACTGTTCGGCGTAGGTGGACCATCCCGTGCCGCCCTGCACGATCGGAGCGTGCACGGACGCACGGCCGAGCAGCGGATGCATGCGCGTGGTCAATACCTCGCGTTCGTAGCGATCGAGCGCCATGAGGAAACGCGCCGCCATGCGGTTGGCGTCGATCCCCACATCGTAGCGGCTGCCGTGCGCCGCGCGTCCCTGCACGGTAACCTCGAGCCACGCGAACCCCTTGTGCGCCGGCACCACCGCGAGCCGTGTGGGTTCGGTGATGATCGCCGCTGTCGCCTGCAGGCCGCCCGCCAAGAGCGCCCGCGTCCCGATGCTGGCGAACTCCTCGTCGCAGACGGCCGCCACGATCACCTCGCGATGCAGCGCGCCGCGCACCGACGCGCGCGCAGCGGCCACGCACATCGCCGCGATCCCCGCTTTCATGTCGGTGGAGCCGCGTCCAAACAGGTTGCCGTCCCGAATCACCGGGTCGAACGGCGCATGCGTCATGCCGTCCACGCCCACCACATCGAGATGGCCGTTCAGCACCAGCGGCGAGATACCGACGGGCCCCACGCGCGCGATGACGTTCGTGCGCCCCGGCGCCACGTCCTGCAGGTCGACCGTGAACCCCCACGACTGCAGCACGCCGGCGAGGAACTGGGCGCACGCGTCTTCACCGGGCGCTCCCGGAACCAGACTCGGGTTGCGCGAGTCGATGCGAACCAGCGCCTCGGTGAGCGCAACCGGATCGAGTGGTAGCGTCGAGGTCATGGGATCAGCCGCTCACTGTGGCTCGTCAACATGCTCCAACATCACACCACGGGTGGCCACGCGCCACGACAGGACTTCGCCAAGCGGCGCGGCCGCACGACGCACGGCGTCCACGCGCCCGACCGGAGCGATCGCCAGCACACACCCACCCCCACTCGCCCCGAGCGCCTTGAAGCCCGTTGCGCCGGCCGCGCGCACCGCCTGCTCGATGGCCTCGATGCGCGGCGTGGTGATGCGCGGATGCAGTGACCGCTGGTGCACCCAGTGTTCGTCCACCAGCTCCGCGAGTTCCGACACAGTTCCGGCCTGGAGCGACTCGGCCATCAGCCGCGCCAGCGCCGCCATGCGGTCGAGTGCCTGCACCACGCGGGGCACGCGCGTGCGATAGGCCTCGAGTACCGCGGTGATCGTGTCGGCGGAGATGCGGGACTCGCCGGAATAGATCACCACCAGGCGCGCTTCGAGCGCGGCCATCGCCACCGGGGTGAGCGGGATGCGCGTCGCGTGGCGACGATCGGTGAGCGACAGTCCCAGGGCCCCGCCGCAGGCCGCGGCGTAGTGATCCTGAAAGCCGCCGGCCACCCCGAGCTCCTCCACTTCGGTGGCGCGGCTCCACTCGGCCAGCTCGGTGTCGCTGCACGGACGATGCGCCAGGGCAGCCAGCGCCGCCTGCAGTGCCACGCCGGCGGCGGATGATCCACCCAGGCCCGCACCAATGGGAAAGTCGCTGGCCATGGTCACGCGCACGGCCGGCATACCGACACGGCGCAGCGCCGCAGCCACCAACGGATCCGCAATCAGCGGATCCGACGGGGCCTCGCCGGTGTGCGTCCGGACCGTAACGGTAGCGCGCCGTTCGATGGCAAGATTACAAACAAACCCGCCTCGCTCTTCGGGGAAGGGTGGGACATCCGTCCACCCTCCGCCGAAGTCGAGGCGGGTTGGCGCCGACGCGACGATCACGTCGGGTTACTTCTTCTTTGCGGGCGCCTTCTTGGCCGGAGCCTTGGCAGGAGCCTTCGCGGCCGGCTTGGCGGGTGCCTTGGCCGGAGCCTTGGCAGGTGCAGCCTTGGCAGGTGCCTAGACCGGCGCCTTGGCCGGAGCGGCCTTGGCGGGGGCCTTCGCAGGGGCCTTGGCCGGCGGCGCCTTGGACGGCGCTGCCTTGGCCGGAGCCTTGGCGGGCGCCTTCGCCGGCGCTGCGTCCTTCTTGGCCGGAGCCTTTGCGGCGGGCTTGGCTTCCGCCTTCGGCTCGGCCTTGGCGGCGGGCTTTTCAGCCTTCGCGGGCTTGGCCGGCTCAGCCTTCGGCTCCGGCTTCACCTCGACCTTGGGCTCCGGCTTCGGCTTGGGCGCCGGCTTCGGCGGTGGCGGCGCGAAGGTGACCTTGTCGGACGGCTTCTGCGGCTCGATGCGCATGGCCGCACGCGCTTCGAGCGCGGCTTCGGCCGCGGCGGCCGGCGCCTGCACCGCCTTGGGCATCTGACCCAGCGGAACCGGCTTCGGCGGAGCCTGCTTGGGCTGCGGCGCCGGGAGCGCGCCGTGCTTGGCAATGTAGGCCGCCTCGGCCTGGGCAATCAGCGCGTCGGCCTCGTCCTGATTCATCTGGCCGCGACGGACCATATAGTTGATGAGGTCGCGTGCGCTTTCGATCACGAAGGCGCTGAGCCCGGCGGCCGCACCGACCACATCGCGCATCGCGCCGGCCATCCGGCTGCCAGCCTCGAGGCTGATCTCGTGGGCGCGCGCCGCCATTTCGGCGGCCGTATCTCTCGCGTCGGCAGCCCGGTGACCGGGGCCGCGCCGTGGGGCGGGGGCGGTTGGGGGCGCGTCGCCTTCCGTGAGCGTTTCGTCGTCAGCCTGCGGCAAATCGGCCATAGGTGGAGCGCACTCCTTCCGCCAGACATGGAGGTAGAGGTGGTCGCTAAACGGAATTCGGAGGGCGAGGGCTGACATCAGCCAGTGCCACCGAGTGGTCCGCGTCCACCGGAACGGGGGTAACTATATGATTTCCAGTGATCTATGCAAGGTATACGGACGTGCTTTGCGAGGGCGGCGTACATATAATGCAGCCGGAACGGGCACGCGCGCGGCCATCGGATTGCTGCCAAATGTCCCCTGTTTGTCACAAGCGACGGGTAATTTCGCGTCTTTAAAAGGTCATCACTAGGCCATCATGGCGTCACAACCGCTTTCAGGAATTCGCGTACTCGATCTCTCCCGGGTTCTCGCCGGACCGCTGTGCGCGATGATGTTGGGCGACCTCGGGGCCTCCGTGATCAAGGTCGAGCGCCCCGGAACGGGTGACGACACGCGCGGCTGGGGGCCGCCTTTCGCCGAAAACGGGCAATCCGCCTACTTCCTCAGCGCCAACCGCAACAAGTTGTCCCTGGCGGCCAGCTTCACCGACCCTGCCGACCGGGCGCTGCTGCTCGAACTGATCGCCGAGTGCGATGTGGTGGTGGAGAACTATCTCCCCGGTGCACTCGCGCGAAACGGGATTGATGCTGACGCCTTACTGGCGCAGCATCCTCGGCTCATCTGGTGCACCATCTCCGGCTTCGGGCCGGAGAGTCTCCGCCCCGGCTACGACTTTGTCGTCCAGGCCGAAAGTGGATGGATGGCGATCACCGGCGAGCCCGACGGCGACCCCATGAAAGTGGGGGTGGCCATGGTCGACGTGACCACCGGCAAGGACGCCGCGATCGGGATCCTGGCGGCACTGTCGGCGCGCGATCGCGCCGGCGTACGCCCCCTCCCCCCCGAAGACCGACGCGTGCACGTGACGTTGCGAAGCAGCGCCATCGCCGCCCTCGTCAACGTGGCGCAGAACAGCCTCGTGAGTGGCACCGACGCGCGTCGCTGGGGCAATGCGCACGCCAACCTGGTCCCCTATCAGCTTTTTCGCGCGGCCGATCGCCCGTTCGTGATTGCGGTGGGGAACGACGCCCAATGGCTGGCCGCGATGCGGGCGCTGGGGCTCGAGGCACTGGCTGATGACCCGGCGCTGGCTACCAATGCCGGACGGCTCGCGCAGCGGGAGCGGGTGGTGGCGGCCATTGCCGCGCACGTGGCGGGGGAGACCGCCGCGCGGTGGATTGCCTGCCTCGAGCCGGCCGGCGTGCCCTGCGGGGTCGTGCGCGGCGTGCAGGAAGCGGTGCACAACGCGCTGAATGATGCAGATTTCAGCGTTACCGACGCGGCACGCTACGGGGTGCCGCCACTGTGGAATGGTTCCGCTCGGTACGAACCCCCACATTGTGGCGAACACAGCGTTACGGTGCGGGAAAAACGCTGG
>CAZNZG010000006.1:18190-30759 GCA_964577455.1 uncultured Gemmatimonas sp.
GGCTTTCATTCGGAAACCCCTCGTGATGACGGACACAAAATCTGTGATATCGCTGTGACGCTCCCGATGCCTCGTCGTCTTTTCTGCGAGACGTTCAGCGGACGTCCGGATCGGGGGAAAGCACGAACCCGGTCGATGTTGTCGGAAAGGGGTGTCAAACCTGTCTCTACGGCGTTATCCTAGCGCCGTGAATATGACGGAATCCGAAATCCCACCGAATGACGTCGATAACGATCAGGACGTCATCTCCCGAGTACTCGCGGGGGATCGCGACGCGTTCGCGTTGCTGATTGGCCGGTACAGTGATCCGCTGTACCGACATGCGCTTGGCATGACGGGCAGTCCCGACGTCGCCGAGGACATTCTCCAGACATCGTTCATCAAGGCCTATCACCATCTCGGTGAAGTCCGTGGGCGATTCGATGCCTGGCTGTTCCGGATCGTAGCCAACGGGTGCAAGGACTGGTTGAAAAACATCCGGCGCACGCACCTGAGCTACGACGAAGACGACCAGCCCTCCGGCTACGCGACCCCCGATGAGGACCTCGACCGCACGGAACTGCGGCAGGACCTCGATTCAGCACTCGCGCAGTTGGCGCCGTCTCTTCGGGAAGCCTTCATCATGAAGCATGTGGAAGGGCGTTCCTACGAAGAAATGGCGGATCTCTTGGGTACAACAGTTGGCGCCCTGAAAATGCGCGTGCATCGGGCACGCGAGGCACTTCAGGCCCTGCTCGAGGAGAAATACGCGTGATGCTCGATCGACACGAAGCGCACGACAATCTGAACCAGAAGGCCCGCGATCTGCGCGACGCGTCGGTGTCTGCCGAGCGTCCCGTAGCCGACCGTGAAGTGCCCCTCCCGGGCATGACCGCGGCGGATGGCAAGGCCGACACGGTGCAGATGTGGCTCGACGGCGAAGCGACGGAAACGGACGCCCGCCAGAGCAACGACAAGGCCGTGGAGTTCTGGATGCGCGTGCAGCACGACGCCGACCAGATGCACCAGGTGAAGGCGCCGGCGCATCTCGCCGCCAACATCATGTCCGCACTCGCCCCCAAGGCGCCGCTCGCGGACTGAGTGCCCCCGCACGATGCGAAAACGCCGCCGGCAGTGCCGGCGGCGTTTCCATTTGCAGCTACTCGAAACCCGAAACCCGAAACCCGGAACCGCTCAGTCCCGGGTTCTGAGGTCGTGTTCCGGGTTTCGCGCTTTACATGTGCAGCGCGCGGCCCAGCGCGCTGAGCGCGGCTTCCTTCACCGTCTCACTCAGCGTGGGGTGCGAGTGCACGGTGATCGCGATGTCTTCCGCACTGCCGCGGTACTCCATGGCGAGCACCACCTGCGCGAGGTTATCGGCCACGTGCGGGCCGATCATGTGGCAACCCAGGATCTCGTCGGTGTCCTTGTCCACCACGAACTTCACGAAGCCCTGTGTCTCGCCCATCGTGCGTGCGCGCCCGTTGGCGCTGAAGGGGAACTTGCCCACGCGATACGCGCGCCCGCTCGCCTTCACCTCCTGCTCGGTGAGCCCCACCGTGGCAATCTCGGGCCACGTGTACACCACGCCCGGCATCGTGCGGTAATGCATGTGCACCGGCTTGCCCGCGATCACCTCGGCGGCGATCACCCCTTCGTCTTCCGCCTTGTGCGCCAGCAGCTTGCCGCCCACCACATCGCCGATCGCGTACACGCCCGGCAGATTGGTGCGCATCTGATCGTTCACCACGATCTCGCCGCGCTGGCCGAGCTGCAGGCCAAGTGCCGCCGCGTCCACGCCGCGCAGCGCCGGCTTGCGCCCCACACTTACGAGCACGTAGTCCCCCTCGAGGCTCGACGCCGCGCCGTCCTTCTCCACATGAATGGTCACGCCGTCGGCGCGCACGTCGGCGCCGGTGACCTTGGTGCCGGTGTGGATCTCCAGCCCCTGCTTGCGGAAGATGCGATCCGCTTCCTTCACCACATCGTCGTCGTTCCCCGGCAGGATGGTCGGCGCGTACTCCACCACCGTGACCTTCGCACCCAGGCGACGCCACACCGAGCCCAGTTCGAGCCCGATCACGCCGCCGCCCACCACGATCAGATGCTTCGGCACCTCGGGGATCTGCAGCGCCCCCACGTTGGAGAGGACGCGTGATTCGTCGAACGGCAGGAAGGGGAGCTGCACGGGCACCGAGCCGGTCGCCAGGATGACCGACTTGCCCTGCCATGCGGTGACGGTGCCGTCGGCCGCGGCCACTTCCACGATGTTCCCCGGCTTGAGCGTGCCGAAGCCCTTGGCCCACGTGACCTTGTTCTTCCGAAAGAGGAACTCGATCCCCTTGGTGTTCTGCGCGACCACATCGGTCTTGCGCGCCATCATGGCGGGCAGGTCGATCGACGCGCCATCCACCTTCACGCCATGCTCGGCGGCGTGCAGGCGCAGCCACTCGTAGTGCTCGGAGCTCTGGAGCAGCGCCTTGGAGGGGATGCACCCCACCGTCACGCAGGTTCCGCCAAGGGTCGTGTCGGCTTCGATGCAGGTGACGGTCAGGCCAAGCTGCGCGGCGCGAATGGAGGCGACGTATCCGCCGGGGCCGCCGCCGAGGACGACCACGTCGGCGGTGTGAAGAGTCGGGGAGGTCATGCGGTGTAAGCTAATCCCTGGGAAGAACCCGACGACGGGGAAGGTAACCAGCTACCAGCTGTTTACTGGAATGTTGCTGATGTGAAACACGATGCGCTTGCCCCTTGGCAACGCGCGGTCCGGTCGTAGCTTTCGCTTCGTGAAGCTGGTCTCACGGGACTTTGTGACGATCAGCGCGTTGCAACCGTCCTTGGGGTGACGGCACGCAATTCGCAGTGCCACAGACTGAGCCCCACACAGATCGTCAGCGGCGGCCCCAACCCTCGCGTTGAAAACGTATGCTGACGAAGCCCGACGTCCCGGCGGAAACGCTTTGGGGCGTCGTGGTGCTTTGGGGGTACCCGAAACTCGAAACTGACAACTCAGAACTGCAGACCGACAACTGAAAACTCCCCGCCGTTCTCGAGATCTCGTGAACGGCAGGGAGTTTTCAGTATCCAGTCGAAGTTCTCAGTTCCCAGTCCCCACGACGGCCGCTCAATACACCAGCATCGCCGCCGGATCTTCCATGAGCTCCTTGAGCCGCACGAGGAAGAGCACCGCCTGCTGGCCGTCGATGATGCGGTGGTCGTAGCTGAGCGCCACGTACATCATGGGGCGGATCTCCACCTTGCCGTCGATCGCCACGGGGCGATCCTGCGTCTTGTGCAGCCCCAGGATGCCCACCTGCGGGTAGTTGATGATCGGCGTGGAGATGAGTGAACCGAACACGCCACCGTTGGTGATCGTGAACGTCCCACCCGTGAGATCATCCATGCTCAGCTTCCCGTCGCGCGCGCGCTTGGCGACGGCGCCGATGTCCTTGCCGATCTGTACGACGCTCTTCTGATCGCAGTCCTTCACGTTGGGCACCACGAGCCCCGCGTCGCTGGCGACGGCGATACCCATGTTCACGTAGTGCTTGTACACGATGGTGTCGCCGTCGATCTGCGCGTTCACCACCGGATACGCCTTGAGCGCCAGCGAGGCGGCCTTGGCGAAGAAGGGCATGAACGACAGCTTCACCCCCTGCTCCTTCTCCACGCGCTCCTTGAGGCGTTCACGGAGCGCCGTGATCGCCGTCATGTCGATCTCGTTGAACGTCGTGAGGTGCGCCGTGGCATGCTGCGACTGCAGCAGGTTCTCCGCGATGCGCTTGCGACGCGTGGTCATCTTCTCGCGGGTCTCGCGTCCCGATGCCGCGGCCGGCGCCGACGGCGCAACGGCGGGAGCGGAGACAGCGGGCGCGGAAGCCACGGGAGCCTGAGGCGCGGGAGCCGAGGCAGCGGGTGACTGCGCTGCCCCCATGACGTCGGCCTTGCTCACCACGCCGCCACGGCCGGTGCCCTGCACGTCGGCCGGGTTGATCCCTGTCTCCGTCGCCAGCCGCGCCGCCGCCGGCGACACCTTGGCCTCGCCCGCTGGCGCCGCGGTGCCGGCTCCCGCCGTAGCGGCTCCCATACCACCCGCTCCCGCAGTTTCCGCTCCCGCCGTTGCGCTGGTCGCCGGTGCCGCGACCGGAGCCGCCGCCCCACCCGCCGCGATCTCGCCCAGCACGTCGCCCACCGCCACCACGTCGCCTTCGCCCTTCGCGCGCGACGACAGCACGCCCGCCTCGAGCGCCGGCACTTCGACGGTGATCTTGTCGGTCTCGAGCTCGATGAGCGAGTCACCGACGGCGACCACGTCGCCTTCCTTCTTGAGCCAGCGGGAGACCGTCGCCTCGACGATGGATTCGCCGAGGGGGGGAACCTTGATGGACGACATGGAGCAGTGCGTGAGGTGGGTCGAGTTGAGGAGCGGATACCGAAATATAGGGAGAGGACCATGCCGAAAGGGGCCTCACTAGATTCCACAGGTCCGCTCCCTCCTCCCGCTCCGTCTGCCATGCGCCGGTTCCTCACCTCCGTTCGCTCTCTGCGTTCGCCGCGCCCCACCGTGGCGCTGTCTGCCTGGGCTCTGCCCGGCGCCCTCCTCACCACGCTCGTCGCTGCCACCGCATCGCCGACGCTGGCCCAGAGCATCCCCGAGAAGGAACTCGGCAAGGCCAACGCCGTGCTCGACAATCTTGACCTGCTGCGCGGTGTGCACGAACTCGCCGACGGGCGTGTGCTGCTGCTCGACGGTCGTGCGCCGCGCGTGCAGGTCGGTGATTTCGCCACGAAGAAGCTCGCGACCACCATGGCGGCCGGCTACGAGGACAACGAACTGCGGGCCGCCCAGGGGCCGTGGGCGTGGCGTGGCGATTCGATCGCGCTGCTCGATCCCATCAAGGGGCGGCTGGTGGTGCTCAGTCCGGCAGGCACCTACGCGCGTTTCGAGCAGGTGGCCGAAGCGCGTCCGGGGGCGGTGCAGGGGGCGCCGCCACCAGCGGCACCCGGTGCCGGCCCCGTGGTGGGGGCACTGCCGAACATCCGCGCCATCGCAGGTGGTGTGGCCATCGGCAGTGGCAGCGTGCCGCGCCAGCAGGTCAACCCCACGTTGCCGCCGCCGCGGGTGCCGTATCCCCTGCTGCGCTACCACCTCACCACACGCGCCGTGGACACCCTGCTGCGCATCATGCCGCCGCAGGAGCCGCGCCCGCCGTACGTGAACCGGAATCTCATGACGTTCACCACCTACGTGGGCACCATGCCCGTGCAGGCCGTGGACGCGTGGGCGGTGCTCAGCGATGGGACCGTGGCGATCGTGCGTGGGGCCACCTACAAGATCGATCTCATCGCCCCCGACGGTACGCGCACGCAGGTGGGGCCGGTGCCCCATACGCTGGTCCCGCTCGACGGCGACGACAAGAAGGGCGTGATGGACGATACCAAGCGTGCGACCGAGAACTTCATGCGTGCCAATGCCGGGCGCATGCAGGGGAGCACGCTGGGCTTCGAGGAGCCCACCGCGTGGCCCGCCAACAATCCGCCCTTCCGCGGCGACCTGTTGCCGCGCGTCGATCGCCAGGATCGCATCTGGCTGCACACCCGGTGCAGCGCCAACGTGCTCAAGGTCCGCTGCTACGACGTGATCGATCGCAGCGGCGCCCGTGTGGCGCGTGTGCGGATCCCTGTTCGCACCAGTGTGGTGGGCTTCGGCGCCTCGTCCGTGTACACCGTCGACGAACAGAAGGCCGACAAGCCCGTGCTGCAGCGTCACCCCATGCCGTTCTGAGCCGGTTCCGCTGATGTCGTCACCCAAGAGCCTCTTCGATCCGCGCGCCGACACGATGCGGGCGCTCACCTTCACGGCGCATGGTGGCCCGGAGCAGCTCGTGGTGCGCCACGACGTGCCCGTGCCGCGCATCGAGGAGCCGCACGAGGTGCGCGTCCGCATTCATGCGGCCGCCCTCAATCGGCTCGACCTGTGGGTGCTGCAGGGCATCCCCGGCGCCAAAGTCCAGCCCGGCTGGCCGCTGGGCTCCGACGGCGCGGGGATCGTGGAATCGGTCGGATCGGCGGTCACCTCGGTCAAGCCGGGCGATCGGGTGATCCTCAACCCGGGCGTCTCCGATCGCTCGTGCACCTGCGAGTACTGCGCCACCGGTGACCAGCCGCTGTGCCTCACCTACGGCGTCCTGGGGGAGCACTACCCGGGTACGCTCGCCGATTACATCGTGGTCCCCGAAGCCAACGTGCGCACGGCGCCCGACTGGCTGCCGTGGGACGTCCTCGCGGCTTTCCCGCTCGCTACGCTCACGGCGTGGCGCATGGTGGTCACGCGCGCGCAGGTCAAGCGCGGCGAGCAGGTGCTGATCTGGGGGATCGGTGGCGGCGTGGCGCTCGCGGCGCTGCAGATCTGCAAGCATATCGGCGCCACCGTGTGGGTCACATCGGGCAGCCCCGACAAGCTCGATCGCGCCATGCTGCTGGGCGCCGATCACCGGCTCGATCACCGCGAGCCCGACGTGGGCAAGACGGTACGCGCCCTGACCAACAAGCGCGGCGTGGACGTGGTGATCGACAGCGTGGGGGAAGCCACCTGGCCGCAGTCGCTCATTGCCCTCGGGCGACGGGGGCGGCTCGTGACCTGCGGTGGCACCAGCGGCCCGTTCGTGCAGGTCGACGTGCGCCGCATGTTCTGGAACCAGTGGACGCTCATGGGCAGCACCATGGGTAACGACGCCGAGTTCGACGCGATGACGGAGTTCTTTCGGCACGGCTCGCTGCAGCCGCCAGTGGACAGTGTGTGGTCGCTCGACCAGGCGCCGGAGGCGTACGCCCGGCTCCAGAGCGGCGCGCAGTTCGGCAAGGTGGTGGTGCAGCTCGTGCCCCAAGGGTGATGCGGTGAGCGACGACCGCGAGCGCGGATCGCCCGCCCCCCGTCCCGAGGCGGCCCGCTTCACCGCCGAGGAGGAGAAAACACTGCGGGCGGCGGTGCAGGCAGGGCAGCTTCCCGACTGTCCGCGCTGCGCGGTACCCATGACGCGCCGCCCCATCGGCGGCGGGTCGTTCGGCCTGGGGTACCATCGCCAGCGCGAGTGGCTGCTCTGCCCCTCCTGCAAGCGCAGCGCGATCTTCGACGTGCGGCGCGGGACACGGCTGTAGGGGTGGCGTCGGGCGCCGCAGGCATGTGCCCTTGGCGCAGGATGTTATCGTTATTCCAAGGTTTCGTTCCAATCCCGTGTCTTTGTCGCTTCAGCAGGATTCCTTGCAGTCGTTCCCTGATTCCCTGATGGTCGCTTCCGTCGCGCAGGATGCCGGCGCCGCCGGCACCATGACCAGCACGTTCTCCGAGCGTCTCGAACAGAGCTTTGCGCTGCTCGGCGAGTTCGTGCCCGCGCTCTTCGGCGCGCTCGTCATTCTCTTCGCCGGCTATCTCGTGGCGAAGGTGGTCGAGAAGGGCACCGCCCGGCTGCTGCGCCGTCTGCGCTTCAATCAGCTCCTCGAGCGCGGCGGCGTGCTGCAGGCCGTGGAGCGTTCCGGGTCGCATCTCAACCCGGCCAAGGTCATCGCCAACCTGCTCTTCTGGGTGGTGATGTTCGCCGTGCTCCTCATCGCCGCGAGCGCCATCGGGCTCGATTCGCTGGCGAACGTGTTCACGGAGCTGATGAGCTACATCCCGAGTGTGATCGCGGCGATCGTGATCATCATTCTCGGTATCGTGCTTGGCGGGTTCGTGGGCGGGCTGATCATGGCCTCGGCGGGCGGCCTGCACGGCGGCCCGTGGCTGGCCCGTATCGGGCGCGGCGGCGTGATCGTGCTGGCGGTGTTCATGGCGCTGCAGGAGCTGGGGATCGCCACCGACATCGTCACCACGGCGTTCGCGATTCTGTTCGGGGCCGTGGCGCTGGCGCTGTCGCTGTCGTTCGGGCTGGGCAACCGCGAGCTGGCGGGGGAGATCACCCGCGAGTGGTACGAGCGCTACCGCGCCGAACAGCGGGCCATCGACGCCGAAGCGGCGGCCGAGGAAGCCGAGGAGCTGGCCGAGGAAACGTCGGCGGACGCGGCTGATGATGCCGCCGAAGCGGCGGCGGTGGCCTCCGCCGACCGGAAGCAACCGAAGACCGACGCCACGGGCGACGTCGCCCACACCAACTGAAGGGAACGATGACGAAGGTGGCCATCCTGGCGCTGGGGCTGGTGTGTCCGGTCCTGCTGGGCGCTTCCGCGACGGTGGGGGCGCAGGTGCGTCCCAAGGCCCCGGCACGCGCGGTGCCGGCCACGCTCGCCCAGGCCCGTACGGCGGCCGACAGCGACGCGGTCATGGTGCAGCGCCTCGCCGCCGAAGAGCGGGCCGTGACGGCCCGGCTGGGGACCTTGCGTGCGCAGTATCTGCGCCGCGCCGCCTGGGCCGATCTGGGGGATCGCTGTGACCCGGGCGCCCTGCGGGTGTTTCCCCGCGACACGTCGGGGGCCGGTCGTGATTCGGTGCAGCGTATCGCCGAGGCGATGGAACAGATCGTCGTGGCGCGCGGGGTGGGGTCGTCGCTGGCGGGCCCCGACGCGCGCCGGCTGCTGCGTATCATCGTGGGCTGGGAAGCCGGGGTGGACCGTCCCACGTGGGATGTGGCGACCGGCGAGAAGGCACGCAAGGCGATCGCTACCGGGCTCATGGGCGAGGTGCCGGACCCCAACGGGCCCGGCTGCCTCCCCTCGGCGGGGGCGCTCGACACGGTGACCTTCGTGGTCCCCGGCTTCACGTCGATGGAGTTTCCCAGCGCCCCACGCCCCCGTGTGAAGGCCTACTTCGGGCCCGACGGATACCTGAACGCGCGCAACGAGTTCTTTGCCGAAGTGGGCAGCAAGAACCCCGAGGCCGACCTGCTGTACGTGGTGGTGGCCCCCATGGTGTTCTGGAAGGACTACGCGGTGGTCGGCGTGCGTCGCCCCCAGGAGCGGGGCGGGGTGCAGGTGGGGGACAGCAACCGCGGCGGGGCGTCGTACCTGTTCCGCAAAGTGGGCCAGGATTGGCGTCTGCTGGCCATCGTGCGATCCTGGGGCGGGTAACCGTCCGGAAGTCAATTCCCGCCAATGATTTATCCGCTCTGACCGAGCGTCGTTCTCCCCTGTGAAACGGGGCAAGATGTCGGTAGATTTCGGGGTTGCTCCATCCGGGCCGCACGCCAGCCAGACTGCCCCCAAATTCCCGCCGTCACATGACCGCACCGAACGCCCGTGAACGCATCCTCCCGCGTCTGATCGACGAGGAAATCAAGGAGTCGTTCATCAACTACTCCATGAGCGTCATCGTGTCACGCGCCCTGCCGGACGTGCGCGATGGGCTCAAGCCTGTGCATCGCCGTGTGCTGTACGCGATGAACGAGCTCGGACTGTTGCCCGGTCGTCCGTACAAGAAGTCGGCGACGGTGGTGGGTGACGTACTCGGCAAGTACCATCCGCATGGCGACAGCAGCGTGTACGACGCACTCGTGCGCATGGTGCAGGACTTCTCGCTGCGCTATCCGCTCGTGGATGGGCAGGGCAACTTCGGCTCGATGGACGGTGACGGCGCCGCCGCCTACCGCTACACCGAAGCGCGCCTCACGCGCATGGCGGTGGAGCTGCTCACCGACATCGACCAGAACACCGTCGATTTCGCGCCGAACTTCGACGACCGCCTCGAAGAGCCGCGCGTACTGCCGTCGGGCTTCCCGAACCTGCTGGTGAACGGCTCGTCGGGGATCGCCGTCGGCATGGCCACGAACATTCCGCCGCACAACCTGCGCGAGATCGTGAACGCGGTGGTGGCGCTGATCGACCAGCCCGACCTCGACGGGTCCGCGCTGCGTGGCATCGTGAAGGGCCCCGACTTCCCCACGGGCGGCTTCATCTATGGCCGCGCCGGTATCGCCGACTACCAGGACACCGGGCGCGGGCGCATCGTGATGCGCGCCAAGGCCGTGATCGAGGAAAAGGAGTCGAGCGGCAGGTCGCAGATCGTCATCACCGAAGTACCGTACCAGGTCAACAAGGCCAAGCTCGTGGCCGACATCGCCGAGCTGGTGCGCGAGCAGAAGCTCACCGGCATCAGTGCGCTGCGCGACGAGTCGGACCGTGACGGCATTCGCGTGGTGGTGGAGCTCAAGCGCGACGCCATTCCGCGCGTGGTGCTCAATCAGCTCTACAAGCACACCGCCATGCAGAGCACGTTCGGCGTGATCATGCTGGCGCTGGTGCCCGATCCCAACACGCGGCAGCTCGTTCCCAAGGTGCTCACGCTCAAGCAGTGCCTCGAGCACTACATCGAGCACCGCCACGAAGTGATCGTGCGCCGCACGCAGTTCCAGCTCGACAAGGCGCTGGATCGCGAGCACATCCTCGAAGGGCTCAAGATCGCCGTCGACAACATCGACGAAGTGATCGCCCTCATCCGTGCCGCCGAGGACACACCGACGGCGAGCAGCCAGCTGCAGGCGCGCTTCGGGCTGTCGGAGCGCCAGGCCGAGGCAATCCTCAACCTGCGTCTCGCCAAGCTCACCGGCCTCGAGCGCGACAAGCTCGAGGAGGAGCTGCGTGAGGTCCGCGCCGAGATCATCGAACTGCGCGGCATTCTCGAGTCCAAGCCGCGCCGCATGGAGATCCTCAAGGGCGAACTGCTCAAGGTGGCCGAGGTCTACGGCGACGAACGCAGAAGCGAGATCGTGAGCGACGAGGGTGACTTCTCGATCGAGGATCTCATCGCCGAGGAGGAGATGGTGGTCACCATCACCCACGGCGGGTACATCAAGCGCACGCCGCTGTCGCTGTACAACAGCCAGGGGCGCGGCGGGCGGGGCAAGGCCGGCGCCGACCTCAAGGAAGACGACTTCATCGAGCGGCTGTACGTGGCGAGCACGCACACGTACATGCTCATCTTCACCGATGACGGACGCTGCTTCTGGCTCAAGGTGCACGAACTGCCGCAGGCCGGGCGCAACACGCGCGGCAAGCCCATCGTGAACCTCATCAACGTCACCCCCGACACGCGCATCCGCGCGATCGTCGTGACCAAGGAGTTCAAGGAGAGCGAGTTCCTGCTCTTCTGCACGCGTGACGGCACCGTCAAGAAGACCGCGCTGTCGCAGTACTCCAACCCGCGCTCGAACGGCATCAAGGCGATCAAGATCGAGGAAGGCGACGAGCTGATCGACGTGCAGGTGACCAGCGGCACCAACGACGTGGTGCTGGCCACGCGCAACGGGCTCTCGGTGCGCTTCCACGAGAGCGACGTGCGCGAGATGGGTCGCGATGTGATGGGCGTGAAGGGGATCGATCTCACGCTCGGTGACCAGCTCGTGGGCATGGTGGTTATCAAGCGGGAGGCCACGCTGCTGGTGGTCACCGAGAAGGGGCTCGGCAAGTGCACGGAAGTGAGCGAGTACCGGGTGCAGAAGCGTGGTGGCAAGGGGATCAAGACGCTCGATCTCACGAACCGAACCGGGCACGTGGTGGCGCTCATGGAAGTGGTGCCCGAAGACGAGCTCATGCTCATGACCAAGCAGGGGATCGCCATTCGCTCGAAGGTGAGCGAGATCCGTGTGGTGGGGCGCATTGCGCAGGGCGTGAAGCTCGTGTCGTTGGACGACAACGACATCGTGTCGGCCGTGGCGCGTGTGCTCCCCGAGGACAAGGGCGTTGGTGAGACCGGTGAAGGCGAGGCCGCGCCCAAGGCTGATGCAGGCGCTGACGCCGGGGCCGATGCCGGGGCGGACAGCGCCGGCAACGGCGGTGAGGCACCGGCCGACGATCTCTTCGGTGCGGGTGACGGCGCGTAACGGGTTGCGTTCCGTGCCATACGGCTGGTGGGTCGTCGATTACCCGTGGTGATCGCGCCCCCCGGCCGGCAGTAATCGCAGAACGTTGGGCGTGCACACCTCCGTGCACGCCGGGACATTTGAGGAGCAGGAATGGCGACGTCGCGCATTCTGGTGGCAGATGACGACGAGGCAGTACTCGAATCCGTGACCTGGTTGCTCCAGGAAAACGGATACGATGTCGTGCCTGCCAATGGCGGTGCCGCCTGTCTCGAGCAGCTCGAAAAGAAGGCGCCGGACCTGCTGCTGCTCGACATCCTCATGCCCGATGCCGACGGGTGCCAGCTCCTCGAGCGGATCAAGGGCGAGGAACGCTGGCGCGACCTGCCGGTGCTGATGCTGTCGGCGCAGCCACCCGAGGAGGCCTCGGTGCGCTCCCTGGGGCTCGGCGCCGCCGATTTCATCCGCAAGCCGTACCGCCCCAAGGAGCTGCTCGCGCGCGTGCAGGCGCAGCTGCGCATGGGCGCGTTGCTGCGGTCCACGCGCGCGGCCCTGCAGCGCACCGAGGAAGCCCTCGTGCGCGCTCAGCACGACGCCGACAGTCGCCGAAAGCTCGTGGACATTCTCCATGAGGTCACCGGCGACCTGTCGGTGTCGGAGCTGTTTCACCTCCTCGTGCGCCGCGCCGCGCGCGCGCTGGGCGTCTCGCACTGCTCGGTGGTGCTGGCGCGCCCGGGAGAAACGCAGGCACATGTGGTGGCTGCGTTCGCAAACCCCGGGCTGCAGCAGCTCACCATACAGCTC
>CAZNZG010000006.1:30769-33637 GCA_964577455.1 uncultured Gemmatimonas sp.
ACCCCGAGCTGAAGGCCGCGCTCGACAGCGGCCAGCCGGTGCTGGTCGAGGATCTCAACACGCATTCGCTCTACGAAGGCGTGCGTCACGTGTGGGGGATCGAAGGGATCGAGGTTCCTATCCGCTCGGTGATCGCGCTGCCGTTCTCGATCGATCGTGGCCAGTACGGCGTGTTTCTCGTGCGCCGTACGCGCGACCAGGAACGGTTCGGTCCCGCCGATCTCGAGTTTGCGCAGGCCGTGATCACCGCCGCCGTGGCCGTGATCCAGCGCGCGCAGATGGTCGAAAGCACCATGGCCGACAACGCGCGCCTCGAGCAGCTCGCCCAGACCGATCCGCTCACCCAGCTGCTCAATCGCCGTGCCCTCACGGAGCGCATCACCGCCGAGATGGAGCGCGCGCTGCGCTACGACTCGTCGATGGCGCTGCTCATGATCGACCTCGATCACTTCAAGCGGGTCAACGACACGTACGGCCACCTGGTGGGCGACGACGTGCTGCGTGATGTGGGGCAGCTGCTCAGCGACACGATCCGCGGCAGCGACATCGTGGCGCGTTATGGCGGCGAGGAGTTCCTCGTGCTGCTTCCCGAGACGGACGATGCCGGGGCGGAGTCGTTCGCGGAGCGTATTCGCATGGCGATCGAGGAACACCTGTTCGCGCGCGATTCCCTTGGCGAGCCGTTGCGGCTCACCGCGTCGGTCGGGGTGGCCGTGTTTCCCGCCGCCCGTATCGAGAGTGTCGAAGACCTCTTCGCGCGCGCCGACGCGGCGCTTTACCGGGCCAAGGCCGACGGCCGCAACCGCGTTCGGCTGTAGGGACGTCGGCGCGTATCGCGTGACGGTCAGCGCACGGCGCGCGCCCGCGCTACGCGTTTACTGCGCTACGGGTTTACTGCGCTACGTGTTTACCGCCGGATCCGGTCCAGCTCCACCTTCACACAGCGGTCCTGAATCACGTCGATGCCGGCGCGCGCGAAGGTCTCCGCCGCGGCGTCGTTGCGAATGCCGAGCTGCATCCACACCACGCTGGGGCGGTGCGCCAGAATCTCATCCACATGTCGGGCAATGTCGTTCGGGCGGCGGAAGAGCTGCACCATCTCGACGGGCGGCGAGATCGTGGAAAGTGAGCGGTGCACCGGCACGCCGAGGATCTCGCGGATGTCCTGGTAGTAGACCGGCACCGGCACGATGTCGTATCCCGCCTGCTGCATGCGCTCCGGCACGTAGAACGCCGGACCGCCCACAGCCTCCGGCTTGATGCCGATCACCGCCACGCGACGGATGCGCTCCAGGACCCGCAGCACGTCGGGGGTGCTTTCCAGCAGGTGATCGCGCCACGTGATCGCCGTGGACGTTAAGTTTTTCATCACGTATTCCCTCCCCAGAAATTCACCACCTGGAGTACCTCTGATGCGTATGCTGGTGCTCGGCGCGGGACTGCAAGGTTCCGCGTGTGCGTTCGATTTGCTCAACAATCCGGCGGTGTCCCTGGTGACACTCGCCGATGTGCAGGTGCACGCCTTGCCGCCGTTCCTGCAGAAGCGCGCCGATGCCCGTCTGGTGCCGATCGCGCTAGACGTGCGTGATGAAACGGCCGTTCGTGCGGTCTTCGCCCAGCATGATGCGGTCGCCAGCGCTATCCCGTACTACTTCAACGCTGCCCTCGCGAAGCTCGCTGTCGAGGCTGGCGTGCACTTCACCGATCTCGGCGGCAACACGGAGATTGTCCAGCAGCAGAAACAACTGCACGAGGCGGCAGAAGCCAAGGGGATCAGCGTCATTCCCGACACGGGGCTGGCGCCCGGCATGGTGAACGTGGTCGCCCAGCACGGGATCGACCAGTTCGACACGGTCGAGTCCGTGAAGCTGTTCGTCGGTGGATTGCCGCAGGTGCCGGAGCCGCCGCTCGGCTACCAGATCGCCTACTCGATCGAGGGCATGGTGGACTACTACACCACGCAATCGCTCGTCGTACGCGACGGGCAGCCCACGACGGTCACGGCCTTGTCCGAACTGGAGACGGTCACGTTCGACGGCGGTGTGGGGCAACTCGAAGCGTTTCACACGGCGGGCGGCCTGTCCACCATGGTGTACCGCTATGCGGGTCGTATTCCGGTAATGGAATACAAGACACTCCGGTATCCGGGGCACGCGGCGATCATGCAGGCGATCCGCGACCTGGGGCTGCTCGACACGACCGTGGTCGACGTGAAGGGGCAACAGGTGGTGCCGCGCGATGTGTTCGTGAAGGTCGCCGGTGACAAGCTGCGCAAGGGCAAGCCGGATCTGGTGGCGCTGCGCGTGGTGGTGACGGGCACGAAGGATGGCGTGCGTGCCACGCGCGCCTGGGAGGTCGTGGATCGCTACGATGCCGAGCATGGCATCTCCGCGATGATGCGCACCACGGGCTACACGCTGTCGATCACCACCCAGCTCCAGGCGGGCGGCGCGATCACGCCGGGCGTGCACACCCCCGATGAGTGCATACCCACCGCGCGCTATTTCGAGTTGCTGGGGGAGAGGGGCATCGTGGTCCGCGAGGTCGCGTAACGCCTCGGAATTCGGAATTCTGACGTCGGATTTCGGAAGTCCGATTTCGGATTTCGGACGGGCTTGGAGGTCCGAGGTCGGACACTGCGTTCGGACGGGTGGACGTCACGGGGTATGGGCCGGCATTGCGCTGACACTGCTGGCGCGCGGGCTGCGGCACCAGCAGCACCCGCAGCACCAGCGCGATGCCCGGAATCCCCACCGTGGCGTCTGTCTATCCGAATGCAGCTTCTGACCTCCCACGTCGATGCCCGTCTGCCCTCGGAATTCTGACGTCGGATTTCGGAAGTCCGATTTCGGATTTCGGACGGGCTTG
>CAZNZG010000006.1:33737-39235 GCA_964577455.1 uncultured Gemmatimonas sp.
AATCCCCACCGTGGCGTCTGTCTATCCGAATGCAGCTTCTGACCTCCCACGTCGAAGCCCGTCTCAACTCGGAATTCGTTCGTCAGCAGTCCGGGCTCCTGCCCAGGCGTGCTCCCGCACCGCATCGCTACACACGGAACTCCGTGATGAGCCCCCGCACGCGCAGGCTCGCCGTCTGCAGCAGTTCCGCGGTCGCGCTGACTTCCTGAGCGGCGGCGGAGGTCTGTTCGGTACTCGCGGCCACCTGTTCGGCGGCTGCGGCGTGCCCCTCGGCGGTGTCGCGCGCGGCCGTGAGCGAGCGCTGCACTTGCCCGAGGGATTGCCGGTTCGTCGCCACCGACATGGTGACCCGCGCCGTGGCGCCTTCCACCTGCGCGACCGCGTGTTCGATGCGCGAGAGCGCCATGCCCACCGCTTCGGCCACCGTCTCGACATCGCGCAGGCGTGTGGCGCCGGCTTCGACGGCACTCGAGGCGCCGGCGATGCGGGCGCGGAACGTCTTCACGTTTTCGGTCACCTCGTTGGCGGCGCTGGCGCTCTGTTCGGCGAGGGCGCGCACCTCCTGCGCCACCACGGCGAAGCCACGGCCGGCGCTGCCAGCGCGTGCCGCTTCGATCGCCGCGTTGAGCGCGAGCAGGTTGGTTTGCGTGGCGATCTCCGAGATCACGCTCACGAAATCGTCGATCACGCTGGTCGCATCGCGCAGCGACGTCATCTCCTGACGCGACGCCGTGACCACCTCGCGCGCGCTCAGCAGCGTGTCGACCGCCACCTGCACCTGATCGCGCGCGCTGTTGGTGGTGCTGCGGATTTCGCGCCCCACCCGGTCGGTTTCGTCTGCCGCCTCACCGATCGTCGCGCCGGCTTCGGCCAGCTCCTTCACCGTTTCGCCGGCATGCTTGAGCGCCGACAGCTGCACCCCTGCGCCGTGCGAGATATCCATCACGGCCGTCGTCACATGCTGCGACGAGGCCGCCGCCGACGAGGCCGACGCCGAGAGCTCACTGGCGGCGAGCGTGACCTGATCGGCTTCCTCCTGCACCTTCGACAGGAGGAGCCGGAGTCGCTCACGCGCCTGCTGCATGGCGTCGATCAGTTCCGCGTACTCCTGCGCCACGCCACCGTAGCGCAGGTCGATCGCCGGATCGCGCAGGTCGCCGGCGCCGATCGCCATCATTTCGTCGCGCAGCTGCACCAGCGGCTCCGTCACCGCCCGCGCGGTGGAGAGCCCGAAGAACGCGGCCACCCCGAAGGCGAGGGCCACGACGATCGCGAGGCTCGCTTCCGCCGTGAACAGCCCGTCGCGCATCGCCTCCATCGACTCGTCGGCACCGGTGCGTGCACTTTTGCGCATCGCCTGCAGTTCGTCTTCGATCGCTTCGATGTCGCGCGTGGTCTGGGCGAGGACGCGTTCGGCGCTGGCCGCCTGACCGGCGATCTGCCACGCGCGGGTGACCGCGATGCGCACCTCGAGGGCGGCCTGCAGTCGCCCGATGTTCTCCATGTGCCGGCGTTCGACGGCATTCAGTGCGCCGCGCGCGAGCGCATCGGCGCGCAGTTGCTCGGCCTGCGTGACGAGCGTGCGGTACTCCTTCTCGTCGGCCGGCTTGCCCGTGCTGAGGTAGCGCAGTCCTGCGACCAGCTCGCGCAGGACCGTGTTGGTGGTGCGTTCGATGAACTCCGATCGCTCCGCGAGCGAGCGCACGGTGCGTTCGGCGTCACGGTTACTGCGCGAGAGGCCGTACCAGCCAAGCAGCCCCGCGAGCAGCAGCAGGGTGATGGAGGTGCCGAACCCCGCGATCAGGCGGGCCCGGATCGTGGTCAGCCGCCAGAGCGCGCTCATGGCTCCCCTCCGGACGAACGGGCCGGCGGCTTGTCGGGTGCGGGGGGCACGCCGTTGACGCGCGTGATGACCACGCCGCGCCCCTTGATGTCGTGGTTCTTCTCGAAGGCGATCCGACCGGCCACGCCGTCGACCGACGGCGCGCCATTGCCCACCTGCTCGAGCGCGAGGCGGAGCGAGGCGCGCGTGCGGGCGCCAGCAGCCATGGTGCGCCCCACGACGATCGCAGCGTCGTACGACAGCGCGGCGAACATGTCGGGATCACGTCCGTGCCGTTCGCGGAAGCGCGGCAGGAAGTACCCCGCTTCGGGGCTCGTCGCGCGCGCGCTTTCGAAGAACGAGAGGTAGTGTGCGCCGGCCGCATCGGGGTGGCGGCGCATGCTCTCGGTCCCGTCACCGCCCACGAAGGGCACGCGCACACCGCGCGCGCGCAGGGCGCGCAGGAAGGCGAGCGCATCGTCGCCGTCACCGGGGAAGAGCACCACGTCCGGTGCCAGCGAGGCGATCACCGAGGCGTAGGCATCCCACTCCACCACGCCGGTGAGGTACGGCTCGCGCATCACGACGCCGCCCCCGCCGGCGGCGAATGCGGTGGCGAAGGTGGCGGCCCAGTCGCGGCCGTAGGAGTCGTTGCGATAGACCACGACGGCGCGACGGGCCGGGAGTGAGTCGAGCACCCAACGGGCGGTGTAGCCTGCGGCGTCGGCATCGGAGGGGGCCACGCGGAAGAACCACGGGCTGATGCCGCTCAGGCGAGGCGAGCTCGAGGTGGGCGAGACGGCCACGACGGCATTGGCGCCGGCGTGTTCGGCATCGGCGTAGATGGGGAGCGCCTCGAGGCTGTTGCCGCTCTCGGGGTGCCCCACCACGGCGACCACGTTGGGGTCGTCGCGCAGCTGCTGGGCCACCCGCACGGCACTGTTGGCCGAGCTGTCCGGGAGGCGTACCCGGAAGCGGAGGGTGGGGTGCTGGGCATTGAGGCGGTCGACGGCCAGGACGACGCCGTTGACGACCTGCTCGTAGTTGGGCGATCCCGGAATGGCGCCCACGCCGATGGCGAGCGAGCCGTCGCCGCCGGATGCCCTGCTGCCGGTGCAGGCAGCGAGGGCGAGCGCGAGCGGAGCAGCCACAGCCATACGGCGCGTGTGCTGGCGCGTGGGCTGACGTGTGGGGCGCGGCCCGGTGCGGGATCGATCGGAGAGCGACGGGAAAGACATCACACGGTGCTGACGATCCGCGTGCCCCCCGAGAAACGGCACCTTCCGCTGGCGATTTCCGGGCGGTTTGGTCCGCGGAATTAGGACCGCATTAGGACTCAAAAACCATCAAAAAACTACGTAGGGAGTTACGAGCTCAAGAAAAGTCGGGCAAACCCCGAAAACGGGTGGGGAGTTGCTTGCGGGGTTCTGAAACGCCGGTTTAGCTTCGCAACAGCAGTCCCACCACCCCACCGCTCGCCCCGCACGGTTTCCTCGAAACGTGCGGGGAGGGCGGTTCCCACACTCCCTCAGGAACAGGCATGGTTGGCACGTTCCGCCCGCGGCGGCTGGCTTCCGCCGCGCTGCTGGGCGCTCTGGCCCTCGGACTCGCAGCCTGCGGCGGCGAGTATCCGAACTCGACATTCAACCACAACACCGACTTCAACGCGGATATCGACGCGTTGTGGGACAAGCTCCTCTTCTGGGGCACGATTGTCTTCATCGGTGTTGAGGCGGCACTCGTCTACACCATCTTCCGCTTCCGTCGCCGTCCCGGCGGCGCGACGCCGAAGCAGGTGCACGGCAACACGGCCCTGGAGATCACGTGGACGGCCATTCCGGCCGTCATCCTGATCTTCATCGCCATCCCGACCGTGCGCACGATCTTCAAGACCCAGGCGAAGGCGGCACCCGACGCCCTGCAGGTCGAGGTGATCGGTCACCAGTGGTGGTGGGAGTTCCGCTACCCCCAGTACGGCATCACGACAGCCAATGAGCTGTATCTGCCGAACGGGCGGACGGTCAACTTCCAGCTCAAGACGGTCGACGTGCTGCACTCCTTCTGGATTCCCCAGATGGGCGGCAAGCGCGATCTGATCTCGAACCGGACGAACTACCTCTGGTTCACGCCCAACAAGGACTTGGGCACGAAGGCCTGGAACGGCTTCTGCGCCGAGTTCTGCGGCCCGTCGCACGCGAACATGAAGTTCCGCCTGTACACGGTCACGGACGGCGAATTCGAGCAGTGGACGGCGCACCAGAAGCAGCCGGCGATCTTCCCGGCCATCGCGGCGGCTCCGGCCCCCGCGGCGGGCAGCGCGGCCGTGGCGCCCGTGCCGTCGGGTACTGGCGCAACGCCGGTGCTGCTGGCCTCCACGCAGGCCGGCGCACAGCCGGCGGCGATGGATTCGGCGGCGCCGACTGCCGCGCCGGTGCCGGTGTGGGCCTTCCCGCGCGAGAAGCTCGAGTCGGAGTTCAAGTACACGATCCCGACTGCGAAGATTCCCGTCACGATCAGCTACGACGAGTCGTTGCTCGCGAAGGGTGATCCCGCCCGCGGCAAGGACATCTACAACAAGTCGAGCTGCATCGGCTGCCACGCCATCGCGGGCACGCCGTTCAACATGGCGGCCGTGGGCCCGAACCTCACGCACGTGGGGACGCGCTACACGATCGCCGGTGGTCTCTATCCGAACGACGCGAAGCATCTTGCCTACTGGATCAAGAACGCGCCGGCCATGAAGCCGGGGAGCCTGATGCCGACGCTCGGCAAGGGGCTCACCGATCCGAAGACGAAGATGGTCGTGAACGTGGGCGGTCTCTCCGACGCCGACATCGCGGATATCGTGGCGTACCTGCAGGCGCTCAAGTAAGACGCCGTCACCGACTCACGCTTACTGACACTCGACACGATGGCTACCATCGCTGCCGCGCCCCCGTACACCCAGGCCAAGACCGCTCCCGCTGACACGGGACTGTGGTCGTGGCTCACCACGGTGGACCACAAGCGCATCGGGGCGCTTTATCTCATCACCGGTTTGTTCTTCTTCGTCGTCGGTGGCCTCGAGGCCGCCGTCATCCGTGCCCAGCTGGCGGTGCCCAACGGCACCCTCGTCTCTGCGGAGATGTACAATCAGCTGTTCACGATGCACGGCACGACGATGATCTTCCTCGCCGTCATGCCTCTCTCGGCGGCGTTCTTCAACTTCCTCATTCCGCTGCAGGTCGGCGCGCGTGACGTGGCGTTCCCCCGCCTCAACGCGTTCTCGTACTGGATCTACCTGCTGGGCGGCATCTTCATCACGGTCCCGATCTTCTTCTCGGTCGCGCCCGATGGTGGCTGGTTCGGCTACGCCCCGCTCAGCACGAAGGCGTACTCGCCGCAGGTCAACATGGACTTCTGGGTGCTGGGTCTGCAGATCCTCGGCATCTCGTCGCTCGCGGCCGGTTTCAACTTCATCACGACGATCATCAACATGCGGGCGCCCGGCATGTCGCTCATGCGCATGCCGATCTTCACGTGGATGTCGTTCGTGGTGCAGTTCCTGGTGGTGCTCGCCTTCCCGGTGATCACCGTGGCGCTCGTGTTCCTGCAGTTCGACCGCTTCTTCGGCACGAACTTCTACACGATCGCCAAGGGCGCCGACCCGCTACTCTGGCAGCACCTCTTCTGGGTG
>CAZNZG010000007.1:0-39103 GCA_964577455.1 uncultured Gemmatimonas sp.
GTGAAGGCCGCGGCCCGCGCGCCGAGCACGACCGCGGCGCCGGCCGAGCCGGTGGATCCTGCAGCGGAAGCGCTCATCGTTCGTAGGTCGTCGTGAGCTCGTGCAGACGCTCGGTGAGATCGGGCGTGAGCTGTGCCCAGGTGAAGCGGAAGCCCCAATTGCCGGCCTGTCGCCCTGGAAGGTTCATGCGGGCCTCGGTGCCGAGCCCAAGCACGTCCTGCATCGGGATGAGCACCGTATTGGCCACCGATGCCAGAGCGGTGCGGATGAGCACCCAGTGCATGTCGTGGCCGTCGGTGGCGAGATAGCGCCGCGCGAAGGCTTTCTCGCGCGCCACCGCGTCGGCCGCACGCGTGGAGTCGCCCTCACCGGTCGACTGCCACCATCCCACGGTGGTGTCATTGTCGTGCGTGCCCGTGTACACCACGAGATCGCGGCTGTAGCGATGCGGGATGAAGTTCGAATCCTGCCCGTCGAAGGCGAACTGCAGGATCGCCATCCCCGGGTAGTGGAACTGTTCGCGTAGGGATTCGACCTCCGGCGTGATCAGCCCGAGGTTTTCGGCCACGATCGGCAACGGCCCAAGCGCGCGTGTCAGCGCCTCGAACAGTGACGCACCGGGCCCCTTCACCCATCGACCGTTCACGGCGGTCGGCGCGTCGCCGGGAATCTCCCAGTACGCTTCGAAACCACGGAAATGATCGAGGCGTACCAGGTCGAACAGGGCGAGTCCGGCTCGCATGCGCTGGATCCACCAGGCATAGCCGTCGGCTTCCATGCGCGGCCAGTCGTACAGCGGATTGCCCCAGAGCTGTCCTGTTTCGCTGAAGTAGTCGGGGGGCACGCCGGCCTGGACGCGCAACGTGCCGTCGGGGTGCAACTGGAACTGTGTGGGATTGGCCCACACGTCGGCGGAGTCGTGTGCCACGTAGATGGGCACGTCGCCCATCAGCTTTATGCCGCGCTCACGACAGGCGCGGTGCAGGGCGTGGTACTGGCCGAAGAACACGTACTGTTGCTTGCAGATCCGCTCGATCTCTACACGCAGCCTCGTGCGCCACCCATCGAGCGCAGCGGGATCGCGCTGTGCGGCGCCGGGTTCCCATTGCGTCCACTGCACGCCGCCGTGCGCCTGCTTGAGCGCCATGAACAGCGCGTAGTCGGGGAGCCAGTGGCGCTGCTCGTGCACGAACTGCTGGACGGCCGCATCGTAGGGCATCGTATCGAGCCACGCCGCAAGCGCGGCCTGCTTCGCCGGAATCACCGCACCGAAATCAACGGTGTGCTCGGGCAGATGCCCGGCATTCCATCCGGGTACGTGAATGAGCAGCGGGTTGCCTGCAAAGGCGGAGAAGCACTGGTACGGTGAGTCGCCGTACCCGGTGGGTCCGAGCGGAAGGACCTGCCAGATCTTGAGGCCCGCATCGGCGAGCCATTGCACGAAGCGGTGCGCATCGGGACCGAAGTCACCAATGCCGCCGGTTCCGGGGAGCGAGGTGGGATGCAGCAGCAATCCTGCTGCGCGAGGGAACAACATGCGCGGGGGAGTGAGGGGAGAACGCGGTGTTGCCGGTGTACCTGTCGATTCGGTTACTGCGGAAGGCGGGACCACATGTACTGCACGGCGAGATCGGTGGTGCTCCAGAGCTGCACGTCGCCGCCACTGCCATAGCGGACCGGCTGCGGGCGTCCGGCGGGGAAGTCGTAGCTCCACAACTCGCTGCGAAACCCCGACGCCGCCACGGCGTCGCGAACACGGGCCGCGGCGGTGCGCAGCTGTTCGGCCGTGCCGGCATCCTGCGCCGCGAGGGTGGGGAGATGACTCGCCACCCCGAGCAGGAAGAGATTCACTTCGCGGCCCCAGACCACACGTGGGCCGTGGTACGCATCGTCCACGAAGGCTTTCCAGACAGGCGCTGCGGCGTACGCATCGTTCGCGACGACCGCGCCCACCCCGGGAAGCAGCAATCCCTCCGGATACTCGCGTGCGAAGAGTGAGACATCACGCTGCAGCGTGGCGCGGCCCTCGGGCGTCGTGTCGACGCGACCCATGAGGCCGTCAAGAAACAGCCGCGTGGCCGGATCGCTGTTGGCCACGGCGATCGGTTGGCCATCGGCGTCGAGCGCGAGGGCAAGGAACTCGATCCCCTCGCCCGTTCGCGGAAAGGCCCGCCAATAGCTTTGCTCCGTCGCGGGCATCGCCGCCACACGCGCCGCGACGCGTGTGCGCACCGCTTCGGGAGAGAGGCGCACGACGAACTCACGCATGGCGCTCTGCCACGTGCGCACCGCCGAGGCCAGCGCGTGGCTATCGTGCAGATAGGTCACGAGCGCCGGATGGCGTTGCACCAGCGTATCCCGAATGATCGCCGGGGTGAGCAGATCGAGTGTGCGCAGTGATGCGAGTATGCGCTGGGTGGCCATCAGCGCGTGCGGGATGTACACCGCATTCACGTCCATCGCGTACTTGCCGTTGGCATAGCCGGCGCCGCTGTCTCGCCAGCTCTGTGCGAACCATCGCGCGGCCCCCTCGTATACCCCCTCGGTGGCATCGCGGGGCGCGAACGGTACGAAATTGGCTTTCACCGGATTGGCGGCGTAGGGGGCGGAGCGTTCGGCCACCACGCCCAGCGCAGAGAGCAGCAGCGCGAGCCGGGTGTGTGTCCCCTCGCGCTCGAGCAACCACGTCCGCTTGCGCGCCGGGCTCACCCGGGCATCGTCGAGATAGCGCGCGGCAACGAGTGGCAACTGATACTCGTCGTCCACCATATGGTAGTTCTCGCGCGGCACACGGCGCCGTGCCAGTACCGTCAGGGCGCGACGGCGCAGGCTGTCCGCGCGTGCGGGCGATACACTGTCGGCGCGGACGAGCAGGGCGGTCATCTCGGCGGCGGCCTCGCGTTGTGCCTGCTCGCCAAGCGCCTCTTCATGGCTCACTTCACCATGGGGTGAGAGCTTGCGCAGGGCGGCGGCGATGACGAACTCGTTCATTTCGGCGCGCCAGATCGGCTGCATCATGAGCGCCGAGAGCAGCATGTCGCGGCCGAAGTACGTGGCGTAGGTGGGGAGTCCCGCCATCAGCTTCTCGCGTGACGACAGCAGTTCCACGCCCGTGATCTGGCGTTCGAGCCAGCGGGCGCGTGTGGCGTCGCCGGTGCGCTGGACGCTTTCTGCCCATGCGAGAAACTCCGGCGTGAAGATCTCGGTGCGCGCGAGCGGCGACAGGGCACGGCCGGTCGTGGCAACCGTTACGCGAAGCCGGAGTGGCCCGGCCGCCGTGGCGCGCAGGGCGATGCGTCCATCGCTCGACTGTTCGATCTGCGCGCCCTCGTGCGGGGTGAAGGTCACGCGCAGCGTATCGAGAGCGTCGAGCGACAGCTGTTCGATCGTGGCCTCCCCGCGGCCTCCCGTCGCAGTGGCCGGCCTCACTGGCGGTACGAGGTGCGGTACGAGTCGCTGCCGTAACGCGTGCACGGACGGCGCCCGCAACGCCTGCAGTACGGTACGGCGGAAGAGAGCGGGCTGCCGCTCGAGGGCGCGGGTGAGGGCGTCGTACTCCGGGAGCAGGTAGGGGGGCGCCTCGAACGCCTTGCGGTGCTCCTTGTAGTGCTGCACGTCGCGCTCGATGCGCATGGAGCCGAGCACGAAGCGCCCCAGGTGGAGCAACGGCGCGTCCGGGCCGGCGGTGACCCGGAGGTCGTACGCGAGCAGTTTGCGGCGCCCTTGTCGCCACACCCGCGCCTCGGCGCCGTCCCATTCGATGGGGGCCGGGCTGCCATCGGCGGTGCGGGCGGAGAACCCCACGCTTTCGTTCTCCCCATTGGCGAGGAGGTGGACGATCCGTCCTTCGCGCCGATCGAGGTAGATCTGCACGGTGTTTCGTTCAACATCCCGGAAAAAGCGCGTGGTGTAGCCGGCGTACGCGGTCGAGTCGTCGAGCCCCTGCTCCGGAAAGGTGAGCACGGGCCGCATGGTTTGTGCGGCCGCCAATTGGGCGACGAGGACGGACGCCAGGAGACTCACGGCCAGCTCGGCATGCGAAGCGGGGGAGAACGTGTTGCCTGACAACAACTTGGCAGACGCCCGCGGGCGTCGGGTCGAGTCGTGCGGCGCGGAGATCGGCAGGCGGCGTGGCATTCGCGGCAGCGCGTTGATGCGCCGCCCGCGGCATGTAACGAATGAAACACCGGGGAAGCGGAAACTTGTCGGTGGACCGTCGGAGCGCCAGCGCTGGGATGCCGCGGCCTTAAATCCGCGAGAAATCGGCGTGGGAACGCGAATTCTATCTTGACAGTTTCGGTGCGCTGTTGTTTCATGGCGTTTCACGTCCCATCCCACACGCGGCTTTCTCCTTCCCGGGCCGCGGGTCCAACAGCACCCCAGCCGTCGACGGCCCTCGCGGCCCATCGGCGGACGAACCTCCCGGTTCACCCACCATCTGGCGACCAGTTCTCATTTATAGATGTAGTCCGGACCCATGGGTCCGAATTGTATCGAAAATGATCCCACCCAGGTCGCAGGTACTTCCCAGCCCCATGGAGGCATGAGTTTATGGCGGTAGGCGTCCGTTGGTTGGCCGCAGCAGCGGTAGGCACGCTGCTCACGGCAAGCCAGGTCAGTGCCCAGCAAACGGGCAGAGTCTCCGGCCGCGTGGTCGATTCCGCGACGGCTGGCGTTCTTGCGAACGCATCGATTCAAGTCGTGGGGACGCAGATCGGCACCTACACGCGTAACGACGGTGGCTTCCTGCTGCCGGCGGTGCCCGTGGGTGCCCAGCGTATCCGCATCGCCCGTATCGGTTACACGGCCAAGGAAGTGGCCGTGACGGTCACGGCCAACAGCACCTCGAACATCGACGTGCCGCTCGCGGCCGTGGCCTCGCAGCTCACGGCCATCGTGACGACCGGTTACGGTCAGCAGCGCAAGGAAGCCATCACCGGCGCCGTCGCCACCGTGAAGGGTGACGATGCCAACGTGGGTGTGCTCCCGAACGCGACCGGTCTCCTCACCGGCCGCGTGGCCGGCGTGAACGTCGTGGCGAACAACGGTGAGCCGGGCGCCGGCGCCCAGATCCGCATCCGTGGCGGCACGTCGATCTCGGCCTCCAACGATCCGCTCTACGTGATCGACGGCGTGCCGATCCAGAACGACCCGACGGAAGCCTCGGGTATCGGTATCGGCGGCGGCGCGGCGCTCGCGCGCAACCCGCTCAACATGCTGAACCCGGCCGACATCGCGAACATCACCGTCCTCAAGGACGCCTCGGCGACGGCCATCTACGGCTCGCGCGGCGCCAACGGCGTGGTGCTCATCGAAACGAAGCGTGGCGCCGCGGGCGTCTCGACCATGGAGTACGAGACCTACGTGGCCGCGTCCGCGCCCTCGAACACGCTCGACGTGCTGTCGGGCAGCGAATACCGCACGTTCGTGCAGGGGCTGGTGACCGCCGGCAAGCTGCCGCAGACGGCGCTGGGGAACCTCGGCACCTCCAACACCGATTGGGAAAAGGAGCTCATGCGGACGAGCTCCACGATCAACCACAATCTCTCGTTCGCGGGTGGTACCTCGACCACGCAGTATCGTGCGTCGCTCAACTACCTCGATCAGAACGGTGTGGTGATCTCCAACGGCTTCCGTCGCTTCCAGGGTCGCCTCAATGCGAACCACAGCGCGATGGAAGGCAAGATGCGCCTGAATTTCAACCTCACCTCGTCGAAGGTCGACAACGACTACCTGCCGTTCGAAAACACCGGCGGCTTCGAGGGTGGCGTGTTCACCAACATGGTGATCTTCAACCCCACGCGTCCGATCACGACCACGACGAACGGCATCACGTCGTTCTACGAGATCGGGCCCGGCCGGCAGTCGGTCCGTAACCCGGTCGCCGTCGCGCAGCAGGTTGCCGACGACGCCACGACGAACCGTACGCTCGGCAACATCCAGGCGACCTACAGCCTGACGGATTACCTCACGGCCTCCGTCAACGTGGGTACCGACCGTACCGCCGGCGTCCGCCGCACCTACCTCCCGCGCGCCAGCGCGGTGGGTGCCGAATGGAACGGCCGCGCGCGCCAGGTGAACCGCAACCTGAGCAACAACACGCTCCAGTCGCTGCTCACGTTTGCGCCGCGCATCTCGGACAGCCAGGAACTCGAAGTGGTCGGCGGGTACGAGTACTCCGACTTCGACAACGGCGAGTTCGGCGCGGAAGGCCGCAACTTCCTGACCGACGCGTTCAGCTACAACAACCTCGGCGGCGGCGGTACGATCGTGCCCCCGTTCTCGTGGCGCGAGCAGAGCCGTCTGGTGTCGTTCTTCGGTAAGGCGAACTACAGCTTCAAGGATCGCTACTTCCTCACCGGTGTGATCCGTCGTGACGGGTCGTCGCGCTTCGGTGCGGGCAACAAGTGGGCGGTGTTCCCCGCCTTCTCGGCCGGCTGGAAGGTCAGCGACGAGAGCTGGATGCAGGGCAAGGGCTTCTCGAACCTCCGCCTGCGCGCCGGCTACGGTCTGCAGGGCAACCAGGCCGTGTCGCCGTACGCCTCGCTCATCCTGCTCGAGCCGAACGACGGCGCGCGCTATCCGTTCGGTGACAACATCGTCACGGGTGTCGTGCCGACCCGCAACGAGAACCCGAACCTCAAGTGGGAACAGACGGCGCAGTACAACATCGCCGCCGAGTTCGGCTTCAAGGACAACAAGTACACGGGCTCGCTCGAGTACTATCGCAAGAACACCCAGGACCTGCTCCTCACGGTCGCGGTGCCGCAGCCGGCGCTCGTGCCCACGCGTCTCGAGAACGTCGGCAGCCTGCACAACACGGGTGTCGAGTTCACCTTCGACGCCAACCTGATCGAGAAGAAGGACAAGTCCTTCACCACTGGCATCGTGGCCTCGATCGAGCGCAACCAGGTCGACGACCTCGGCGGCCGCTCGTTCATCACGACGTCGGGCGTGTCCGGTCAGGGTCAGTCGGGCAACACGTCGCAGCGCATCATTCCGGGCCAGCCCCTTGGCACCTTCTGGGGCCCCGAGTTCGTGAACGTGAACAACGAAGGCAAGCAGGTCTTCAACAACTACAAGGTCACCCGCGACGCGAACGGCCAGGTCACCAGCCGTACGCTCGATGGCACGACCACGTCGCCGGACGGTGACGACTTCGGCATCATCGGCGACGCGAACCCGGCGTTCAGCCTCGGTTGGCGTGGCAACCTGCGCTGGGGCAAGTTCGACATGAGCTACCTCTGGCGCGGTGAGTTCGGCCGCGACGTGTTCAACAACACGGCGCTGGTCTACTCCACGCAGTCGGCCGTGCTGCAGGGCCGCAACTTCCTGCGCAGCGCGCTGGACCAGACGGACGGTCTGTCGGAGCCCGCCATCTACTCGTCGCGCTGGATCGAGGACGGCTCGTTCTTCCGTCTCCAGAACGTCACGGTGGGCTACACCTTCAAGATCCCGGGCACGCGTTCCAACACGGCGCGCTTCTACGTCTCGGGTGACAACCTCCTGCTGTTCACCCCGTACAGCGGCTACGACCCCGAGGTCTTCGTCGACGCCGGTCTCGCCTCGCGTGGCGTCGACTACCTCGTTTACCCGCGTGCCCGGACGTTCACGTCGGGACTCCGCGTCCAGTTCTGATCACTCCGAGCGACTTTGAACTGACCATGCGCACTACTCGTAACTCCCGTTTCGCGTCCTTGTGGCGCGCCGGCCGTGTGAGCGCCGCCATTCTGGCGGCGCCCGCAACGGTGTTCTCGGTGCAGGGTTGCACCGACCTCGAAGAAACGCCCACCAGCGCCATCACGCCGAACAACTTCTTCAAGAACGCCGATGAAGTGATCGGTGGCGTGGCGTCGGTGTACGCGGGGCTCCGCAGCACCATGTGGGGCTACTACAACCTGAGCCAGGTGTCGACCGACGAAAACGTCGTGCCCACGCGCGGCTCCGACTGGTTCGACAACGGCCGCTGGCTGGACCTGTATCGCCACACCTGGACGCCGACCTCCGGCTCCGGCCTCGAGGATATCTCGGGCGTGTGGAACGACCTGTTCGGCGGCGTGGCCCGCTCGAACGTGCTCCTCAGCGCGCTCGAGACGACCGAAGTGCCCGACAAGGCGACGGTCGTGGCCGAAATGCGCACGCTGCGCGCGTTCTACTACTACCTGCTCATGGACTTCTTTGGCGGCGTGCCGATCGTCACGACCACCGAAATCAAGCCGCGTGAGCAGGCGACCCGCGCCCAGGTGTTTGCCTTCATCGAGAAGGAACTCACTGAATCGCGTGCGTCGCTCCCCGACGTGTGGCCGGCCAACAACTACGGCCGCATGACGAAGGGTGCCGTGGACGCCATCCTGGCGAACATGTACCTGAACGCCCAGGTGTTCACCGGAACGGTCACGCAGGCCGGCCTGACCCGTGGCCCGGCCAAGTGGAACGAAGCCGTCGTCGCCGCCGATCGCGTGCTCAACTCGGGGCGCTACAGCCTCGCGTCGAACTGGCGCACGAACTTCACCGCCACCAATGAGAACTCGCCCGAGAACATCATGGTGGTGCGCCATAGCAACTCGCCGAACGGCATCGGCATGTCGTTCCAGATGCGCGGCCTGCACTACAACTCGTTCAACCTCTCGCCGTGGAACGGCTTCGCGACCATCGCGACCACGTACAATGCCTTCGACGATGCGGACGATCGCAAGAAGGTGTTCCTCGTGGGTCCGCAGGTGGACCTCAAGACCGGCCAGCCCATCCGGGACCGCGCCGGCAACCCGCTGATCTTCACGCCCGAAATCCGTGACGTGACGCAGGCCGGTGAGGGTGAGGGTGCCCGCATCTACAAGTACCCCCTCGATCCGAACGCCACCGACGGCGGCAGCCACGGCAACGATTTCGTGTACTTCCGTCTCGCCGAGATGATGCTGGTCAAGGCCGAAGCACAGAACGAGCTCGGACAGACGGCTGCTGCGATCACGCTGATCAATCAGGTGCGCTCCCGTGCCTTCTCGCCCGCCAAGCCGCTCGCGGCCGGGCTGTCGCAGGCACAGGTCCGTGAGGCCATCTTCAATGAGCGCCTCTACGAGTTCATCGGCGAAGCGAAGCGTCGTCAGGACATGATCCGCGCCGGAACGTACACCAACGCCCGACTCTTCAAGGCGGCGTCGAATCCGTATCGCATCCTGATGCCGATCCCGCAGAACCAGATCGAAACCAACCCGCTGCTCAAGCAGAACCCCGGCTACTGATCACCGGGTAGTATTCAGTGAGTCCCGCGGCCTGCGTTCGCTTCCGAACGCAGGCCGTGGTATTCATGGCAGTTTGCCCCTCGAGATGTGAATTCCCTGATCCTGCGCCTGCTGGCGGCGCTTCCTCTGGTGGTCTTTGCGGCGTGCGGTGAAACTCCCGTACGCACCTCCGACGCTCCGCCCGTCGACTCCACGCTCTTCACGCGAATGCCCTCCGAGTACACGGGGGTACGCTTCACCAATCGCGTGGTGGATTCGCAGGAGCGCAATGTTTTCATCTACCGCAACTTCTACAACGGCGGTGGGGTCGCCATCGGCGACCTGAACGGCGATGGGCTTCCGGAGGTGATCCTCACCTCCAATCAGGACGGGCCGCGGCTCTACCTCAACGAGGGCCAGTTCCGCTTCCGCGACATCACGAAAGCCGCCGACTTCATCGATCGTCAGCCGTGGACCACCGGCGTGACCCTTGCCGACGTGAATGGCGACGGCAAGCTCGACATTTACGTGAGCCACGCCGGCGACGGCGAACCGGCCACCCGCGCCAATACCCTCTGGATCAACCAAGGGGTCGGTGCCGACAGCGTGCCCACGTTCAAGGAAATGGCGCGGGAGTACGGCGTGGCCGACGAGGGATGGTCCACGCACGCCGCCTTCCTCGACTACGACCGCGACGGAGATCTCGACCTGTTCGTGATCAACAACTCGCCGCGCCCCGTCAACAGCTTCGGCCTGCGCAATACGCGCGACGAGCGGCATCCCTTCGGCGGGCATCACTTCTACCGAAACGACGGCGAACGCTTCACCGAGGTCGGTGAAGCCGCCGGGCTGTACAGCGCCGAGATTGCCTTCGGATTGGGGCTTGGCGTGGGCGACGTGAATCGCGACGGATGGCCCGACGTGTACGTGGCCAACGACTTCTTCGAGCGCGACTACCTCTACATCAACCAGAAGAACGGCACCTTCAAGGAGGTGCTCGATCAGGCCATGCCCATCTCGAGCTACTTCTCGATGGGGATGGACATCGGCGACGTGGACAACGACGGCTGGCCCGATGTGTACACGACCGACATGATGCCGGAAGACGAGTACCGCATCAAGACGACTGCCATGTACGAAAGCTGGGACGTGTACATGGCCAAGGTGCGCGATGGGTACCATCATCAGCTCATGCGCAACATGCTGCAGCGAAACAATGGCGACGGCACCTTCAGCGATGTGGGCTACCTCACGCGCACGGCAGAAACCGACTGGAGCTGGAGCGCCCTGATCGCCGACCTCGACCTCGATGGTCGGAAGGACGTGTACGTCACGAATGGGCTGGCCCGCGACGTGACGTCGCAGGACTACGTGGCGTTTCTGGCCGACCGCACGACCATGGAGCGCGAAGCCAGCGCCAAGCGCGTGGACTATATGCGTCTGATCGAGGCGATGAGCAGCACGCCCATTGCCGACTACGCGTTCCGCAACGACGGCAACTGGCAGTTCAGCAATCAGGCCAAGGCGTGGGGGTTGGCGGAGCCCAATATCTCCAGCGGCGCCGCGTACGGTGACCTCGATGGGGACGGCGCGCTCGACCTCGTGATCAACAACGTCAACGCCGAAAGCTTCGTGTACCGCAACAATGCCCGCACGTTGCTGAAGGACCGGCACTGGCTGCAGGTCACGCTCACCGGAGAGGGGAAGAACCGCTACGCCGTCGGGGCGCGCGTGACGGTGCACGCCGGCACCGAGCGCTTCATGCAGGAGCTCTACCCCGCGCGCGGGTTCCAGTCGAGTGTGGATTACACGCTGACCTTCGGCCTGGGTGGCGCCGCAGTCACCGACTCCGTCGTGGTGGACTGGCCCGGCGGCAGGCGCACGGTGCAGCGCGGCGTGAAGGCCGATCAGCGCGTGAACATCACACTCGACGGAACGGCCACGCCCGGTGGCGATACGCCTCTCGCTTCTCCGACCGCGCCGCTGCTGCGCAACGTGACGGCGGCCGCCGGCCTGACGTTCGCCCATGTGGAGAACGAGTTCGTGGACTTCGACCGCGAGCGGCTCATTCCGCGCATGCTCTCCACGGACGGGCCGGCGATCGCGGTGGGCGACGTGAACGGCGACGGGCTCGACGATGTGTACCTCGGCGGTGCCAAGGAGCAGGCGGGCAAGTTGTTCGTGCAGACGGCCGCCGGAAGCTTTACGGCCGTGCCCAACTCGGCATTCGACCTCGACGCCGCCTCCGAAGACGTGAGTGCGCTCTTCTTCGATGCCGATCGAGACGGCGACCGTGACCTGTACGTGGTGAGCGGCGGCAACGAGTACAGCGAGGACAGCCCGGCACTGCAGGACCGGCTGTACCTCAACGACGGACGCGGACGATTCACGAAGGCGGTCGGCGCGCTCCCCGAGGAGATGGTGAGTGGCTCCCGCGTGGCGGCCAGCGACTTCGATGGCGACGGCGACCTCGACCTCTTCGTTGGCGGGCGCAGCATCCCGTGGCGCTACGGCTACACGCCGCGCAGTCTGCTGCTGCGCAACGATGGCCGCGGCCGTTTCACTGACGTGGCGCCGGGCGCCGCCGCGGGCCTCGATAGCGTGGGGATGGTCACTGACGCGATCTGGTCGGATATCGACGGGGACAAACGCGAAGATCTGCTCATCGTGGGCGAGTGGATGCCGGTCACCATCTATCGCAACGTCGGTGGCGGCAAACTCCAGCGGCTCGACAATGCCGAACTGGCCCCAACGACCGGCTGGTGGAACCGCATCGTGCCGGCCGACCTCGATGGTGATGGACGGATGGAGTTCATTCTGGGGAACATGGGGCTCAACGGACGCCTCCATGCATCGCCGACCGAGCCACTCACCATGGTCGTGAAGGATTTCGACAATAACGGGTACGCCGAACAGGTCATCGGCATGTACAACGGTGGCAAGCAGTATCCGCTCGTGCTTCGTGATGATCTCATCAAGGCGGTGCCGCCGTGGAAGGCGCGCTTCCTGAACTACAAGGACTACGCGCTCAAGACGATGGACGACGTGATCCCCGCTGCCGAGCGCACCGGCGCGGTGGTGCGGACGGTACACCGTTTCGATCATGTGGTGCTGCGTCGCGGAGCCGATGGGACATTTTCCCTCACGTCGCTGCCGCGCGAGGCGCAACTGGCACCGGTCTACGGGATTGCGGCTGCCGATGTGAACGGTGACCGCAAGACCGATCTCCTCCTTGCCGGCAATTTCGATGGGGTAAAGCCCGAATTCGGGCGGATGGCGGCGAGCGAGGGATTGGTGCTGCTCGGCGACGGCAACGGAAACTTTGCGGAGCTTCGGCCGGCACAGAGCGGGTTCCGTGTGCCGGGGCAGACCCGTGACCTGCAGCGCATCCGGTCGCGGAGCGGTGATCGTGTGATCGCTGCACGCAACAATGCCACTCCCCTCGTGTTTTCGGTCATCCGTCCATGATGTCCCCGATCGTCGACCGTTTCTTGCGCGCCCGCCGTGTCGTTCGCGCCACCACCATCACGTTCGGAGTGGCCGCAGGACTTGCTGCCTGTCAGTCGTCGCCGAACGCCTCGGCCGACGTGCTGAACAGCGCCGAGCCGCTGCACGAAGCGATGCAGCAGCTGACCAACACGATGGTGTACGACATTTTCAGCCCGCCGCAGGCGAGCCGCGTGTACAGCTACGCGAGTATCGCCGGCTACGAGGCGCTGCGGCACGGCGATACCACCTGGCGGTCGCTCGCCGGACAGGTGCGCAACATGCCTGCCGTACCTGCGCCCGAGCGAGGCAAGGAATACTCGTGGTCGCTCGCCGGCATGCGCGCGTTCCTCACGGTGAGTCACCAGCTCACCTTCTCGCGCGAACGCATGGACTCCGTGCGCACCGCGATGACGGAGCGCTACGCCGACATGCTTTCGGACGACGTTTATGCCCGCAGCGTGGCGTACGGCGATACGGTGGCCCGGCATGTCCTGGCGTGGGCGGGCACGGATCGGTTCAAGGAATCGCGCGGGCTGCCCAAGTTCAGCATCACGCGGCAGCCAGGGCGCTGGGTGCCCACACCGCCGGCGTACATGGACGCCGTGGAGCCGAACTGGGGCACGCTCGTGCCCTTCGCCATGGACTCATCGAGCCAGTTCCGTCCGGCACCGGCCATTCCCTTCGATTCCACCAAGGGCACGGCGTTCTACACGCAAGCGCTGGAAGTGTACGACAAGGGGAAGACGCTCACCGACGAGGAAAAGGCGATCGCGTCGTTCTGGGACTGCAATCCGTACGTGATGAACGTGCAGGGGCACACGATGTTCGCCACGAAGAAGATCACCCCCGGTGGTCACTGGATGGGGATCGTGGGGATCGCGTCGCGCAAGGCGAAGGCCACGCCGCTGCAGACCATGGACGCATACATGCGGACTGCCATGGCACTCGCCGATGGCTTCATCGCCGCGTGGGAAGAGAAGTTCCGCTCCGGGGTCCTCCGTCCCGAAACAGTCATCAACGCCTACGTGGACGAGAAGTGGGTGCCGTTGCTGCAGACCCCGCCGTTCCCGGAGTATCCGAGCGGGCATAGTGTGATCTCCACGGCGGCGGCCGAAGTGCTCACGTCGATCTACGGGGCCGATTTCGCATTCGTCGACTCAAGTGAAGTGCCATACGGTCTGCCGGTGCGGTCGTTCCCGAGTTTCGAGGCAGCAGCCAACGAGGCGGCCATCAGTCGTCTCTATGGCGGCATTCACTACCGTCAGGCGATCGAGGAAGGGCAGAAGCAGGGCCGGCAGGTGGGACAGCATCTGGTGGCGAAGGTCATGACGCGCCCCGGTACGTCGATCGCTGCACGGTGAGTCGTTCCCGCTCGGAGTGCCCACGCGCGATGCGTACCGCGATGCGTACCGCGATGCTTGCCGCTGTGATGTGGCTGGCCGCGTGTGGTACTCCGTCGGCAGATGCGCCGGCCACGACTGATCCCGTTGCGCCGGCCGGGCCGCCGCTCTTCGAGCGACTGCCCGCGTCGCAGACCGGTATCGCGTTCACCAATACGCTGCCGGAGGCGCCCGAGTTCAGCATCCTGAACTATCTGTACTACTACAACGGTGGCGGTGTCGCCGTCGGCGATGTGGACGGCGACGGCCGACAGGATGTCTATCTCTCGTCCAACCTCGAGAGCAACCGTCTGTATCGGAACCTCGGTGACTTCCGCTTCGAGGACATCACCGACAAGGCCGGCGTTGCGGGACCACCGGGGTGGAAGACCGGTGTGTCCATGGCCGACGTGAACGGTGATGGCGCGCTCGACATCTATGTGTCGGCAGTCAATTACCTGACGATGCAGGGGCGCAATGTGCTGTACGTGAACGACGGTACGGGTGTCTTCACCGACCGCACCGCTCAATACGGCCTCGAATTCGCCGGGTTCTCCACGCAGGCGTTGTTCTTCGACTACGATCGCGATGGCGATCTCGATCTGTACCTGCTCAACCACTCCGTACACACGGAGCGGCAGATCGGTGTCGCGGCACGTCGCGACGAACGACACCCCAAGGCCGGGGACCGGCTCTACCGCAACGACGGGAACCGCTTCACCGATGTGAGCGCATCGGCGGGCATCTACGGCGGCGTGGAAGGGTACGGCCTCGGTGTGGTGGCGAGCGACGTGAACGTCGATGGCTGCATGGACCTGTATGTGGCCAACGACTTCCAGGAGAACGATTTCCTGTACCTCAACGACTGCCGCGGCGGGTTCCGTGAGGTCGGGGCGCAGGCCCTCAGCCATACGAGTCGGTTCAGCATGGGCGCCGACGCCGCCGACGTCAACGACGATGGTCGCCCCGATCTCATGACCGTCGACATGCTCCCCGAGCAGGAAGCGATCTTCAAGACGTCGGCGAGCTACGAAGGGTGGAATCTGTTCGAGATGCGACTGCGTGCCGGCTACGCGGTGCAGTATCCCCGCAATGCGCTGCAGCTCAATCGCGGAGACGGCACCTTTGCGGAGATCGGCCTGCTGGCCGGTGTGGCGGCCAGCGACTGGAGCTGGGGGCCGCTCTTCGCCGATCTCGACAACGATGGTCGCAAGGATCTGTTCATCACGAACGGCATCTACCGTCGCCCCAACGATCTCGACTACATCAACTATGTGGGGAACGAAGCGGCCCAGTCGGCGCTCGCGCGTGGGGTGACGAAGCAGGAGAACACCGAGCTGCTGCAGCGCATGCCGCAGATCCCGCTCGCCAACCATGCATATCGCAATGAGGGGAACCTTCGGTTCGCCGACATGGCGAAGGCGTGGGGATTGGGAGATACGGGTTTTTCGAACGGATCCGCCTACGTGGATCTCGACGATGATGGCGCGCTCGACCTCGTGGTGAATCGTATCAACGCACCGGTGGGGATCTATCGCAGCACGCTCCGCTCGCAGAGGAAGGACGCGCATTACCTGCAGATCCGTCTGCAGGGACGCGGACGCAACCGCGACGGCATCGGCGCCAAGGTCATCGCAGTGACCGGAACCCATCGACAGCTGCTCGAGCAGCAGCCGGTTCGCGGATTCCAGTCAAGTGTGGATCGCCGCCTGCACCTCGGACTTGGTACGTCCACCACCGTCGATTCGCTCTACGTGATCTGGCCGGATGCCTCCTTTCAGGTGTACACGGCGCTTGCGGCAGATCGGGCCATCACGGTGCATCAGGACAGTGCATCGGGGCGTTGGCGCTACGAACCGGCGCCGGTGACGGCTGTGCGCGACGAGGCGCCTGCACTTGGCGCCGCGGTCATGCACGTGGAGAACGATTTCCTCGACTACAACCGCGAGCCGCTCATGCCGCATGTGGTGTCGGCGGAGGGGCCGGCGCTCGCAGTGGCCGATGTGAACGGTGATGGCCTGGACGATCTGTACGTGGGGGGCGCGAAGTGGCAGCGCGGTACCCTGCTGCTGCAACGCGCCGATGGCACCTTCCGCGAGTCGAGTGCGACCACCTTCGCCGCTGACAGTACGGCCGAGGATGTGGATGCGATCTTCTTCGACGCCGACGGCGATCGCGATCTCGATCTGTACGTGGTGAGCGGCGGCAACGAGTTCTGGCGCGATTTCGACGCGCTCGATGACCGCCTGTATCTCAACGATGGCGCCGGCACCTTTACGCGCAAGCGTGACGCGATCCCCGCCGAGGCGCGAGAAAACGGGGGAACCGTGACCGCCGGCGACTTCGACGGCGACGGTGATCTCGACCTCTTCGTGGGATCCCGTGTGGTGGCGCGCGAGTACGGACGGATTCCGCGCAGCCACCTGCTGCGCAACGACGGTGGCGGACGGTTCACCGACGTTACCGATGCCGCTGCCCCGGGACTGGGTACCGCCGGCATGGTCACTCAGGCGCACTGGGCCGACCTCGATGGGGATCGTGCGCTGGATCTGGTGGTCGTGGGCGAGTGGATGCCCGTACGCGTATGGTACAACCGCAGCAAACGGCTGGTGGAGCAGGCGGGCGCCAGTGGATTCGCCGGCACTGAGGGCTGGTGGAACAGTGTAGCCGTGGCGGATCTGAACGAGGACGGCGCCCTCGACTTCGTGCTGGGAAACGCCGGTCGCAACGGCTTCCTCAAGGCCAGCCGCAACGAACCGGTCCGGATGTACGTGCACGATTTCACCGGCACCGGCAGCGTGAAGCAGATCATCACCCGCTACGTGAATGGCACGGCGTACCCGCTGGCCGGCCGCGATGAACTGGTGAAGCTCATGCCGGCCATCCGCGGCAAGTATCCGTCGTTCGCCTCCTTCGGGGCGAGCCGACTGGAAGACATCTTCGATTCTGCCGAGATCGCAAAAGCCGAAGTGCGCGAGGCGCGCACGTTCGAGAGTGTCGTCGCGATCAACGATGGTCGCGGGCACTTCACGATCAAGCCGCTGCCCGTCGAGGCGCAGCTGGCGCCCGTGTTCGCCACCCTCGTGCACGACTTCGACGCCGACGGTCACCCCGACCTGTTGCTCGGGGGCAATCTGTACGCCGTTCCCCCGGTATTGGGGCGCTACGATGCAAGCCGCGGGGTGCTGCTGCTCGGTGACGGTACCGGCAGCTTCACGTCGGCCGCCGCCGCGCAGGGCATTCCGCTCGATGGACAGATCCGCGGGTTATCGCTCCTCTCCCGTGGCAGGAAATCCCAGCTGCTGGCAGTCGCACGAAACGGTGCACCGCTGCAACTTCTGACACTCCCCCGAATCACTCCCCTCCCCAACGCCAAATGACACAGCTGACCACGCTCGACTATGTCGTGATGGCCATCTACTTCGTCGTGGTGCTCGGCATCGGCTGGGCCCTCCGGCGCATGATGCGCACCTCCACGGACTTCTTCTTGTCGGGGCGTTCGCTGCCGCCATGGGTTACCGGACTCGCGTTCCTGTCCGCCAACCTCGGCGCGCAGGAAGTGATCGGCATGGGCGCGTCAGGGGCGCAATACGGCATCGCCACGAGCCACTTCTATTGGATCGGCGCGATTCCCGCCATGGTGTTCGTGGGCATCTTCATGATGCCGTTCTACTACGGCTCCAAGGCGCGGTCGGTCCCCGAGTATCTCAAGCTGCGGTTCGACGAAAAGACGCGCACGTTCAACGCGCTCGGTTTCGCGGCCATGACGATTTTTTCGAGCGGCATCTCCATGTACGCCATGGGCAAGCTGCTCAATCTGCTGCTCGGCTGGGACTTCGATACCAGTGTGCTCGTATCGGCGGTCATCGTGCTGGCGTACGTCACGCTCGGTGGTCTCACCAGCGCGATCTACAACGAAGTGCTGCAGTTCTTCATGATCGTGTTCGGCTTTGCGCCGCTGGTGTGGGTGGGGCTCAAGCAGGTGGGTGGTTGGGACGGCATGACGAGCAAGCTCTCGGCCGTGGCCGTACAGCGCGGTCTCCCAGAGTATGCCTATACCAACGTGTGGCAGGGCATGGGCTCCGCGACCACCAACTCGATCGGGATCGAGTGGTTCGGCATGGTCATGGGACTGGGCTTCGTGCTGTCGTTCGGCTACTGGTGCACCGACTTCCTCGTGGTGCAGCGCGCCATGGCTGCCGACAGCATGACGGCCGCCCGTCGCACCCCGCTGATCGCTGCAGTCCCCAAGATGGTGTTCCCGTTTCTCGTGATCGTCCCGGGCATGATCGCCCTCGCCATGGGTGACAACATCATTCCCGCCAAGCTCACCGCCGCGGGCACGCCGCTGCTCGACACCAACGGCAACGTGGTCCTCGACTACGACCTCGCGACGCCGATGATGCTGGTCAAGCTGTTCCCCACCGGTATGCTGGGGCTTGGCCTTACCGCGCTGATCGCCTCGTTCATGTCGGGTATGGCGGGCAATGTGACGGCGTTCAATACCGTATGGACCTACGACATCTATCAGGCCCACATCAAGAAGCAGGGGACTGACGAGCACTACCTCTGGATGGGGCGCGCTGCCACGGTGGGCGGTATCGCGTTGTCCGTGGCGGCGGCCTATGTGGCCGGTGCCTTCAACAACATCATGGAGCTCTTGCAGCTCGTCTTCGCGTTCGTGAACGCGCCGCTGTTCGCCACCTTCGCGCTCGGCATGTTCTGGAAGCGGAGTACGGGACACGGCGCATTCTGGGGGCTCGCCGCCGGGACGATCGCCCCTGCCATCCACCATGGTATCTCGCTGGCCAACGGTGCCACGCCCGGTGTGAAGGGTGGGTTCTTCGGCGTGTTACTCACCTATCCCAGCGAGATGGCGCAGACCTTCTGGACGGCCATCGCCGCGTTCACCACCTGCTTCGTGGTCACGATCATCGTGAGTCTCGCGACCACGGCACGTCGTGAGTCCGAGCTCGAGGGGCTGGTGTACTCGCTCACCCCCCGTCAGACCGACAACGTGAAGGCGTGGTACGAGAAGCCCAGTGTGTTTGCGATCGCCGTGCTTCTGGCGATGGTTTCGCTCAACGTGATGTTCTACTGACCCGCGGAGACGACGATGAGTGGTGACGCAGGGATGGATCTTCGTCTGCCGATCGGCGGGCTGTTCGTGGTGCTGGGGGTGATTCTCGGTGTGTACGGCATCATCACCAACGGTGACACGGCCATGTACGAACGTAGCGGGGGCCTCAACATCAACCTCGTGTGGGGCGTGGTGATGCTGCTCTTCGGCGGCCTCTTCCTCGGGTTGGCGCAGCGCGCCGCCCGTCGCTGACCGTCGGCCGCGTCAGTGTTGGTGGGCCGGACCGCGCCGCAGGCGGAAGTCCCGATCGATCAGCCAGTGTGCCCGGTCGGCCTGTGGCGCAATGAGCCGGTGTTCGATGTCGAGTATCGTATCGATGATCGGCTCCCAGATGTCGCGGTTGCGCGCCATGCGCCGCTCATGGGTGTCGGTGTGCGTGGCTTCGAGAAACACGCGCACGTCGAGCCCCTCGAGCATGAGGACATAGGTTCCCTCCACCACCAGCACCTGCAGCGGGGAGAAGTCTCGTGTCTCCTCGTCGAAGCGGTTGGCGGGGTAGTTCACCAGCGGTGCCCGCACATCGGTACGGCCGGTGCGGAACGCGGCAATGTGCTCATCGATCAGCGCGAGTTGCACTTCGTGCGGCCCCACGGCCCCGAGATCCTGCAGGCGAAACTCGTGGTTCGTGCGCGGCGGCCGGATGAAGTAGTTGTCCTGGTTGATGAACGCCGTGGCGATGCCTCGGGCGTTGAGGGTCTCGGCGAGTTGCGCGGCCGCCGTGCTCTTGCCACTCCCCGACTCGCCCGCCACGCCGATCACGAGGCGACCGCGGCCGATCGCGCCTTCGGCCACCAGGGCGTCGACGAGTGCCGTGACAGCAGTGTTGCTCAGGCCATCCATGTCCATTCCTCCGGAGCGCGCTGGCGCGCGAGATCGAGCAGGATGAAGCCGGTGGCGGTGTATGCCATGGCCTGTGTGCCGAGCGCCTCGCCGCTTTCGCCGTGGAAGTACTCCTCGAACGCGAAGTGCGAGAGGCGGTTCAGGTGAGCGGCCGTGAGGGTATGCAGCGTTCGGGCATCAGCGGACCGCCCCTGGCGCGCGTACGCCACGGCCAGCCAGCCAAGCCAGACTGGCCAGATGCCACCGTTGTGGTATTCGTGCGGCCGGTTGCGGAATCCGTGCAGATGATAGCCGGCGAGGGCCTCCCACTCCGCATCACCTTCCCGGATCACGGGCGAGAAGGCCGGGACCAGTCGCCCGTTGGCCAGGAAGTCCTCACGCAGGAAATCGAGCAGTCCGGCACTACGGTGAGGCAGCAGATCGGCGACGACCAGCAGCGCGCAGGCGGCGAGATCGAGGTGCTCGTCGGTGCGGACCGGCGATGTGGCGGCCACCGGGTACCGCCGCGGTCCGCCGTAGCGCCAGTCGTGGGCCGGCCAGAAGCGCTGATCGATCGTTTCGGCGATGCGCACACTCTTGATCTGCCATTCCGGGCGCCCGGCGGGGCCGGCCAGCAGTCGCAGCCCCCATGCCCGGAGCACCTGGTCGTAGAGGATGTACCCATCGAACGGGTACTCGTCGGCCCAGTTGCCCCCGGCGGGGACGTAGAGGAGATGGCGGCCGTTGTACTCGATACCATCGAGCAGCGACACCACTCGTTCTGCGGCCTCGGCGAATTCGGCGTACTGCGCCTGGCCACGCGCACACAGCAGCCCCACGCCCACCAGAAACCAGGTGGCCGAGTCGAAGCGGGGCGCGAGGGTGCCGAAGCTCACGTGCTGGCGTCCGTCCGGTTCAACACGGAAGTTGGACGCAATCTGTCCCTGAGGTCCCTGCAGGTCCCGCAGTCGTTCGAGTGTGCGACGCAACCCCGCCACGATCTGTTCGTCGCCGGTTGCGAGACCGGCGATGCCCGCCATGATCGCGTCGCGCGCAAACACCGCCGCGTAGTTCGCCACTGTGCTGCGTGACGCGAGGATGCCGTTCGGCGTCGCGAGCGCGCGCAGCAGGGTGATCGAGTCGTTGAAAGGAAGTTCGTCCTTCATGGAGAACCGATGGCCAGTCCGATGAATGCGGCAGCGGCGACGTCGCCCGCCGCCAGTACCCCTGCCCGTCCACATCTGTCGTTCATGTCGATCGTGAACATGAACGTTGGGTTCTTCGGAATCCAGTACAGCTTCGGGCTGCAGCAGAGCAACATGAGCCCGATCTACCGTTATCTGGGTGCCGACGAGGCGAGTCTGCCGCTGCTCTACCTGGCCGGTCCGGTCACGGGTCTGATCGTACAGCCGATCATCGGAGCGATGAGCGACCGTACGCTGAGCCCCCGAGGGCGCCGAACGCCGTACTTCCTGATCGGCGCGTTCCTCTGCTCGCTGTCGCTGCTGGCCATGCCGTTCAGCCGCACCCTGTGGATGGCGGCGGGGATTCTCTGGATCCTCGACGCGGCCAACAACATCACCATGGAGCCGTATCGGGCCTACGTCTCCGACCGCCTGGACGACAAGCAGACGTCGCTCGGGTTTCTCACACAGAGTGCCTTTACGGGGCTCGGGCAGACGCTTTCGTACATCACGCCGTCGTTGCTCGTCTTCCTGGGGATGAACCGTGACGCGGTGAATGACCGTGGGATCCCCAACATCACGATGCTGGCGTTCCTCATGGGCGCCTTCTTCTCCACGGCCTCGATCCTCTGGTCGCTGCGGAAGGTCCCGGAGTTGCCGCTGTCGGCCGACGAGCGTGCCCGGATTGCCGCCATGCCGAGGGGCTTCGGGCATACGCTGAAGGAGATCGTGGATGCCCTGCGTGACATGCCCACCACTATGCGTCAGATGGCGGTCATGAAGTTCTTCCAGTGGTACGCGATGTTCTGCTACTGGATCTACATCGCGCCGGCGCTGGCGCTCACCCTCTTCGGCACCAAGGATCCGCTCTCGCCTGGCTTCCGTGAAGCGGGGCTCGTCACGGGGCAGGTGGGGGCGTTCTACAACTTCATCGCCTTCGTATCGGCCTTTGCGATGGTGCCGGTGACCCGTCGCCTCGGCGCCAAGTGGATGCACGTGATCGCGCTGGTGGCGGCCTCGGTGGCCATGCTGGCCATTCCGTCCATCACGGATCGCACGCTGCTCTTCGTGCCCATGCTGGGGATCGGCCTCGCGTGGGGGAGCATGATGGGCAATCCCTACGTGATGCTCTCCGACTCCATTCCCAAGGAGCGGGTGGGCGTGTACATGGGCGTGTTCAACATGTTCATCGTCATCCCGATGCTCATTCAGAATCTCACGCTGCCGCTGGTCTACGATTCCCTGCTGGGCGGGAACCCCGCCAATGTGATTCGCCTGGCTGGTGCGCTACTGGGATGCGCGGCAGTCGCCTGTGCCTTCGTGACGGTCCGACGGGCACGGGCATGATCGGGGGGCAACGGCGCCACCTCCTGCCGCCCGGCGCCGTGCCCGCTCTCGATCGCCTGCGGCCCCGCAACGAGTGTCGTACCGAACAGAGTCCGGCAAGTGTAGGCAGGAGAACGGGTTAGCGCTGTACGCCCACGGCGCGAATTGTCAGACCGGGGCGCGACGTTCCATGCACACCTCCAACGCGGAGCACATGCATGGACGCAGTACTGCAGGTCGATCACCACCCGATTGCCTCACCAATCGCGCAGCAGCCCACCGATAGTGCCGCCGGCGTCGTGGTCCGGGCGCTGCTGACCGTTTCCGGAACGGCGCCGGTCAGCAACCGCGCTCCCATCGCCCTCTCGTTCGTCATCGATCGCAGCGGTTCGATGGCTGGTGATCGCATCGAAGCGGCCCGTGTGGCCGCCGCGCGTGCTGCCGAACGTCTGCACCCCGACGACGTGGTCTCGGTGGTCGCGTTCGACGACGAGGTGGAGACGGTAGCCGTCCCCGACCGTCGTGCGCGCCACCATGCGCTGAGCACCGCGTTGCACGCGATTGACGTGCGAGGGTGTACCAACCTGAGTGGCGGCTGGCTGCGTGGCCGCGAACACATGCAGACAGCCATGGGCATGATCGGTACGCTGCCGGGCTCGTCCCGTCGCATTGTGCTGCTCACCGACGGTCATGCCAACCGTGGCATCACCGACCCCTCCACGCTCGTGGAGTTGGCACGCACGGCCCGCCAGATGGGGATCTCCACGACCACCGTGGGGATCGGCGAAGGGTATGACGATCATCTGCTCCGCATCATGGCCGACGCCGGTGGCGGCAACGCGTGGTACATCGAACGCCCCGATCAGTCACAGGACGTCCTCGCGGAGGAACTGGGTAATCTGTTGTCGATCTGCGCCCAGGGGCTCACCGCCACGCTCGTCCTGAGTGAAGCCGTTCAGGTCCTCGCCGTATACTCGGGGTGGCCCACGTCGCAGCCGGCCCCGGGGACCTTTGCCTTCGATCTGGGGGATCTGTACGCCGCAGAGCCCAAGCCCCTGCTCTTCGAGCTGTTCATCCCGCAGGAACAGTTGGACGCGCGCCGAACGGACGGAGCGCCCATCGCCAGGATCACCTTCACGGCCGACGTGATCACATCGTCTGGAAGCGTGGAACATCGGACCATGCACCTCCCCATCGCCTCCTCGTTGGAGGGACAGCAGTCACTGGTGCCGGAGGTGGAGCAGGCGGTATTGCTGGCGCGCACAGCGCGTGCACGCGAAGAGGCGGCCAGGCTGCAGCGCGAGGGGAAGGCGCTGGAGGCGGAACAGCTCATGCGCGTGCAGCGGGAACGCGTTGCTGAATCGTCCAACAGCGAGATCCCGACCTTTGCGTCGCAACTCAGCGAGCTGACCGACGATCTCGACGATCTCGCCGAGAAGTATCGCGAGGGGACGTTCAGCGAACTCGACGCGAAGTACCAGATGCAGCGCAGCTACAACGCTCGCCGGGGCAAGGGGTCGTACGACGAGAAGCTGCGACGAAAGCGCGGAGAATGACGGTTGCTGGAAGGGGTCGCTGATCGGGGATAAGTTCCGGGATGCCCCCTTCCACCATCCGCTCCCTCCCGGTCACGCTCGCGTGGCTGCTCGCGGCTACGGCTGCCGTGTCGCTCCCCGCGCAGGCACAGGTGCTGCGCCCCTCTACGACCGGACTCAGTGTGGCCGCCGGCGCTGGTATGGCGCGTGCCACCAGTGAGACCGACGGAATCTCTGAGACGGTCAACCGGATCATCCCGCGCGTCGAAGTGGCCTATGGGGTCACGCCGCGCTTCAGCATGCTCATCGCACTGTCGCGAAGCACGCCGCGCGTGGATGACGCCGACTATTCGGTGCGCAACGTCGATATGGGCGTGCGCTATCTCGGCTATGTGGGACGACCGCTCCGTCCGTTCGTGGAAGGCGGACTGTCGATCCGGAAGTTCTCGCTCACCGACAATGGGCCTGAACTGACCTCGCAGGACGTGGGAGCCTGGGGCGCCGCCGGTGGCATGTGGTTTCCGGGGTCACGTGTGGCCCTCGAAGCGGCGGCCACCTACGGTCGCGTGCAATTCGAAAGCTGGCGCTCGGCAGGTACCGCGCCGACCATTCGACCGGTGACGCTCACCGAGTTCGGTGTGCGCGCCGGTATCCGCATCTTCGCACGCGCGCGGTAACGGTCACCGCGCGCGCGCTGGCTGCGCAAGAAGCCACTCGGCACAGGCGCGGTCGCTCGGCGCCAGCGGTAACGCCAGCAGGGCATGGGCAGCACACCACTGCAGCGCCTCGTGCTCGTGACAGACCGGTTCCCCCTCGATCGTCGCGGGGATGAACACGATCTCGTACGACGACCCCGGTTCCCGCGCCGTCATGAGCGGCGGGCCAACGCCGGTAACGGTCACGCCGAGCTCCTCGTGCAGCTCTCGCCGGGTGGCTGCCAGATCCGATTCGTCCGGCTCACACTTGCCGCCGGGAAACTCCCAGAGGCCACCATGCTGCTTGTGCTGTGGCCTCTGGCAGATCAGAAACTCCACGTCGGTCTCACCTCGCGATACGACGGCAGCCACCACGCGAATCGGTGTGGTGGTCATGCCCGCGGGTGCCAGACGCGCAGTACCGTGCTCACTGCGTCACACCCATGAGATAGCGGTTGTACCACCCGAGATAGCGGTCCAGCAGATCGAGACGGAAGCTGGGCCGCGTGATCCCGTGGAACTGCCCCGGATACACCACCATCTGCGTGGGCACATTGAGCGACTTGAGCGCCTGGTACATCTGCTCGCCACCGCTGATGGGCACGTTGAAGTCCTTCTCGCCACCGAGGAACAGCGTGGGGGTGGTGATGCGATCGGCCTTGTAGAACGGGTAGCTCAGCTTCTCCCACAGCTTCGGGTTCTTCCAGGGTGCGCCCAGTTCGTTTTCGTACTGGTAGATGTACTGGTCGGTGCCGTACATGCTGGTCTGCAGGGCACTGCCGGCACCACTCGTGGCTGCCTTGAAGCGCGTGGTGGTGGCGATCGTGTAGTCGGTGAGAATACCGCCGTAGCTCCAGCCGCCAATGCCGAGTCGGTTGGGGTCGATGAAGCCGAGCGTCAGCACGTGGTCCACACCGGCCAGCAGATCCTGCACCTCCTTGTTACCCCAGTCGGCAAAGATCGCCTTCTTCCACGCCTGACCGCGCCCGCTGCTGCCGCGGTAGTTCACCGCGAGTACCACGTAGCCCTGCGCGGCAAACACTTCGCGCTCGAAGCTGAACAGGTGCTGGTCCTGGGCGTTGGGGCCACCGTGAATGCGCAGCAGCAGCGGATACTTCTTCGTGGGATCGAAGCCCGCGGGCTTCACCAGCAGGGCGCCAACGGTGAGACCGTCCTTGTTCCTGAACTGCACGTCTTCGGTGGTCGCCACGGCCAGCTGGGCGAAGAGCGAGTCGTTCACGTGCGTGAGTGCCCGGAGTGAGGCGTTGTCCCACGCGTGCACTTCTGCCGAACGCTGCGCCGTGCCGGTGTTGAGCACCACGCGTCCGTTTTTCGACACGTCGAATGACGTGACCACCCGGCGCCCATCGACCAGACGCGTCACCGAACCACCGGCAAGTGCCACCTGCGCGAGATGCTGGGCGCGGTCGTCGCCGAGCAGAAAGCGCAGCGCGGTGCCGTCGGCGGTCCACATGAGCTGATTCACGTCGCGATCGAGCGACGCCGCGATCAGTCGCGGCGCGCCACCGCTACTCGGCACCACGGCAATGGTGTTCTGCGTGTACGCCGACAGCTGCGGTTCACTTGCCTGCAGGTACGCGATCGACGCGCCGTCGGGGCTCCACACCGGCCCGGCGTCGGGGCCGGCCCACGTGGTGAGCCTGACCGGCTTTGCGCCGGGCACGGCGTCGACTACGAAGATGTCGCTGTTGTTGAAGCGGTCGGGGTCACCATCGGCGCGTTCGCTCACGAAGGCGAGGCGCTTGCCGTCGGGCGACCAGCGCACCTGCCGGTCGTCGTAGTCGCCGGTGGTGACCTGCTCGGCCTTCTTCGTGGCCACGTCGACGATCCATACATGATCCCGACGACGATCGAGATACCCTTCATTGTCACGCTTGAAGGCATAGCGATCGATCACGATCGGCTTCGGATTCTTCGACTTGAGCGAGTCGGGCTTGGACTCCTCGGGGTCCGGATCGTGCGATACCACGGCGATCCGTGTGCCATCCGGTGACCATTCGTACTCACTCACCCCGCCCTTGAGATTCGTGAGGCGGACCGCTTCACCGCCGGCGCGATCGAGCAGCCAGATCTGGCCCCCCTTCGACTCGTAACGTCCGGAGACGAACGACAGGTAGCGATTGTCGGGGCTCCACCGCGGGTTGCTTTCCCCTTCCGGTGAACCGGCCATCTTGAGCGTACGGGTGCCCTCCCAGTTCACCATCCAGACGTCGCTGTCGCTCCTGTCCTTCGCGGAGTCCACCGAGGTGACGGTGTAGGCGATCCACTGTCCGTCCGGGGAAATCCGTCCGGCGCCCACGTCGCGGAGCTGGAAGAGATCGGCCGGGCGCACCGGGCGCGGCACGCGCACCGGGTCTGGAGTCTGTGCCGCACTGACGATGGGCACGCACCATGGTGCGGCCATCCCGAGTGCAACGTGAAGAAGCCGCTGTCGACGCATGGGTTGGTGAGGCAGGGGAGGAGGGATGGCGGCGCTCGGCCGCTCGGGGGCAAAGATATCGCACGCCGCGATGTCCGGCGTCTCCCGATGGCCAGCGCCGGCTACGCGCCCTAGCGTTGCCCCATGGGGGGAGACACGCTCTTCCGCGCCCGCGGACTGTCCAAGATCTACGGCTCCGGCACTGCTCAGGTCGTCGCCCTGCGCGACATCGACCTGGAACTGCTGGCCGGTGAGTTCGTGGTCATCCTGGGCCCGTCCGGCAGCGGGAAGTCCACCCTGCTCAATATTCTCGGGGGGCTCGACGTCCCCACCGCGGGCAACGTGACGTTCCGCGACCATGTGCTGACCGGTGCCACCGACGACGAACTCACGCAGTATCGGCGAGAACATGTGGGATTCGTCTTCCAGTTCTACAATCTCATTCCTGCGCTTACCGCGCTCGAGAACGTGCAGCTGGTCACGGACCTGTCGCACGACAATCCGCATGGCAAGGGCGCGGAGGATCCCGCCACGGCGTTACGGCTCGTCGGGCTGGGCGACCGGCTCGAGTTTTTTCCTGCCCAGCTGTCGGGCGGTGAGCAGCAACGCGTGGCCATTGCCCGCGCCGTGGCCAAGCGTCCGGATGTCCTGCTCTGCGATGAGCCCACCGGAGCGCTGGACTACGAAACCGGCAAACTGGTGCTCGAGGCGCTGCGGCGCGCCAATCGGGAGCTGGGTACCAGTACCGTCGTGATCACGCACAACGTGGGTATTGCCGCGATGGCCGATCGCGTGCTCCGCATGAGAAGTGGGCAGGTGGTCGAGGTCACGCTCAACGAAGCGCCCTGTGATCCTGCGGCACTGTCCTGGTAGCTCCAATGTCCATCGCGCGCCGCCTCCCGCACTGGCTCTCCACGCTCGACCGCAAAGCTTGGCGCGATGTGTGGCATCAGCGTGGTCCATCGCTGGCGATTGCGCTGGTCGTTGCTGCCGGCGTCGCGAGCTTCGTTGCCCTGCAATCCATGGTGCCGCATTTGCGCGGCGTCCAGCAGCGCTACTATGCGTCGGCGCGCTTTGCCGACGTCTGGGCGTCCGTGTCGCGCGCCCCCGCGAGCCTCGGGCGCGTCATCGCGGAGATTCCAGGCGTCGCCGCCGTCGAAACACGGGTGGCAGAAGACGTAGTGCTCGAGGTACCGGGGCTGTCGACTCCGGCAACGGCCCACGTGATCAGTCATCCGCTCTCGCGCGAGTTGACGGTCAATCGGCTCCGCCTCCGCCAGGGACGTCTGCTGTCTCCCGTCCATACCGACGAGGTGGTGATCAGTGATGGATTCGCCACGGCAAACGGGCTGCTGCCCGGCGATTCGCTCGGGGCCGTCATCAACGGCCGATGGCGACGACTGCAGGTGGTGGGCATTGCACTGACTCCGGAGTTCATCATGGAGGTGAAGCCGGGTGATCTCTTTCCGGACAACCGGCGATACGGTGTCATGTGGATGGCCGAGAACGCCGTGCAGGCGGCGTTCGGCCTCGAGGATGCGTGGACGGAGGTCACGATCACCCTCGCGCCCGGGGCATCACAGTCCGCCGTCATTGCGCGTTTGGATGCCATGCTGTCGCGCTATGGTTCGCTGGGCGCCTACGGGCGCGAAGAGCAGGTTTCGCATCGGTATCTCTCCGACGAAATCCGGCAGGCGGCCACGTTCGGTACGGCGGCGCCGGTGATCTTTCTCGGAGTCGCGGCATTCCTTGTGAATCTCGTGCTGTCGCGACTCGTCGCGGCGCAGCGGGAGCAGATCGGCATGATGAAAGCCTTCGGCGTGCCGAGTGCCGCGCTCGTTCGGCACTACGTGCTGATCGCATGTGCCCCTGTGCTGCTGGGTACCGTCGTCGGCTCCGGCGTGGGGCTCTGGTTCGCAGGGCGGCTCGCCGAACTGTACGGGGAGTACTATCGCATGCCCGACGCGGCCTTCTCATCCGAGCCATCGGTGCTCGCGATCGCTCTCGTGGTCACGATGCTCTCGGCCCTTGCGGGGGCGGTCAGCTCCGTGCATCGCGTTTCCACGCTGCCCCCGGCAGACGCCATGCGGCCGGAGACGCCCCTCCGGTATCGCCACGGTTGGTTCGACAGGTCGTGGATGCACCGAACGCTCTCGCCGATGGCGCGCCTCGTGGTACGGGGCGTGCTCCGACGCCCATGGCGGGCGTCGCTTGCCACGCTGGGCATGGCCCTCAGCATCGCTGTCGTCATGGTTGGCGGCTATGCATTCGATGCCATCGCGATGATGCGCGATGTGCACTTCACCGAGATCCAACGTGAAGATGTTGCCGTAACCTTCACGCGCGCCCGGGGCGATGGGGCAATCCGCGAACTGATGCACATGCCCGGCGTCTCACGCGTGGAGCCATTGTGGTCGGTGCCGGTACGCCTTCATCACGGTACGCGCGCACGACGCGTAGCCATCACGGCGCTCGTGCCGGGGGCAACGCTCCGTCGTGTGGTCGATGCCGAGCGGCGAGTCGTTCCCACACCGGGCGATGGACTGCTGCTCTCGACCGCACTCGGTTCGTTGCTCGACGCGCACCTTGGCGACTCGCTCGACGTGCAACTCCTCACCGGACACCGCCGGACGGTATCGGTCCCCATTGCGGGATTCGTGGATGATCTCATCGGCACCAGTGCGTGGATGCCAATTGACCGCCTGCAGCGGATTGCCGGCGGTACGGCGTACGATGGTGCGGTGCTCTCGGTGGATCCGCAATGGCGAGAGACGGTGCATACCATGCTGCGCGGCATGCCCGGGGTCGCCGGCATCGGCGAGCGCGCTGCGGTGGTTGCCGGTTTCGACAAGGTGATGCATGACAGCTTCAACGTGACCTTGGTGGCTCTGGCCTGCTTCGCCACGGTGCTGTCCGTCGGGGTCGTGTACAACACCGCACGCGTGGCGCTCTCCGAGCGTGGGCGTGAACTCGCCAGTCTTCGGGTGCTGGGCTTCACGCGTCGGGAAGTGGCCGGCATGCTCTTCGGTGAGCTCGCACTGCTTGGAGCCATCGCCGTGCCGGTTGGGATCGGTGTGGGCGCGGGCCTCTGTGCCATCATGGCATATGCGCTGAGTTCCGAGCTGTTCCGTCTGCCCTTCGTGTTGTCCGCTCGAACGTATGGCGCATCGGTTCTGGTGCTGCTGCTGGCCGGCGTCGCGTCCTCGTGGCTCGTCCGCGCACGTCTGGACCGGATCGACCTGGTGGCCGTGCTCAAGACGCGGGAATGATCATGCATCCACTCATGGACCTCGGAGCTCCCGTATGCTGAAGCGACGCCGTACCCTGATGATGGTGGTCGGGCTGGTCGCAGCGATCGCCGTTTGGTGGTTTGCGTTTCGGTCGCCGGTGGTCGTGGCGCAGGTCGCTACGGTCACGGAGGGACCCCTGCGCATCACCATCGACGAACTGGGAACCACGCGCGTACGCGCCCATGCCGATGTGAACGCGCCGGTGACCGGCCGCTGGGTGCCCGCCGCGCTCCGTGAGGGTGATGCCATCACCGCCGGTACGCTGCTCGGTGTGCTCCATGTCGCCCCGCTGGACCGGGCGATGGAGGATCAGGCGCGCGCGCGCATCGGCAGTGCCGACGCGCGGGCGAAGGAGGCGGAGGCTGCCCTGACGAGCGCCCGGGTCGTCCGGGAAGACGCCGCACGGAATCGTACGCGCATGGACGCGCTGTTGGCGGCAGGTGGTGTGTCGGCGCAGGATGCCGAGCGCGCACGAACCGCGTTCGAAACAGCGGACAACGAGCTGCAGGCGTCGGCGGAGCGTTTGCGCGCGGCGCGCTTCGAGCGCCGTCAGGCCGCATCGGTTCTCGCGGGTACTGCGGGTGGCACATCCGGGATTCGCATCACGTCACCACTCGCCGGCAGCATCCTCGGCGCCTTCGAACCACATGAGCGCGTGGTGCCGGTCGGAACACGCCTGTTCGAGGTAGGCGATCCCCGCGACCTCGAGGTCGTTGTTCCCGTCCTGACGGCCGACGCCATGCGTGTGCGGGAAGGGGCGACGGCGCGCCTCACCTTCGGGGATGCCTCGGCGTCGGTGGCAGCGGAGGGCGGACAGGATACCGTCGTCGGTCGTGTCGTGCGTGTAGAGCCTTCAGCCTATACGCGTCTGTCGGCCCTCGGCGTCGAGGAGCAACGGGTGAACGTCGTGATCGCCGTACCGGCAACGGCCGTACACCTTGGCGATCGATTCCGCGTCGATGCGCGGATCACGACATGGGAGACGGCACGGACTCTTCGCGTGCCCGCTACCGCGCTGGTCCGTGACGGGGATCGATGGCGCGTCTGGCGGGTGAGTCGTGGCCGGGCTGAGCCCGCGATCGTGCGCACCGGTGAGCGCGGTGGCGACCTCGTCGAGGTTCGCGACGGACTGGCCGCGGGCGACAGCGTGGTCCTGTTTCCCGGCGAACAGTTGACGCCGAAGGTGCGCGTTCGCGCGAAGTGAAGCCCCGTGCGACTACGCGGCTGGTGTGCGCACCGGCGTCCGCGGCGCGTACTTCTCGAGATCACGGCCCATGAGCAGCGTGGAGAGCACGACGGTGGCGCTGATCCAGAAGGGGCTGGCCTGTCCGAACGTATCGAACGCCAGCCCGAGGAGCACGGGGAAGGCCACGCGCGTGATCCCCCCGTAGGTCTGCTGCACGCCCATGTAGAGACCGCGGTCGGTGCTGCTCACCACGCGCGACAGCATCGCCGTCACGCACGGGAAGGTGAAGGCGGTACCGAGCGGCAGCATGCCCACCGACAGCGCCAGCAGCGGGATGTTGGGCGCCACCGAGAGACCGATGAGGCCTGCCGCGAGGAATACGATGCCGACGCGGCTGAGGCGCGGTTCGCCCACGCTGTCCACAAGCCGCCCAAGGATCAACGCCCGCACCACCACGCTCAGCACGCCGATGTACATGAAGAAGTAGCCGATCGTGCTTTCGTCCACACCGAAGCGCGCGGCAAGGAACAGGGCAAGAATCGCCGTCGTCCCCTGAAAGGCGCCGATGGCCAACGCATAGATCAGGATCAGGCGAGACGCCGGCTCACTGGGATGAGTGACCACGCGCATGACCGTTTCGCGTGAACCCTTGGGCACCGACTTCACGCCGTCACTGTGCGGCTTACGCACTTCCGTGAGGAACCGCCACGCGAAGAGCATGTTGACCACACACAGGCCGGCCGCCACGAGCCCGGGCGTGTTCTTGCTCCACAGCTGCATCCAGCTGCCGATCACTGGCCCGAGGGCCACACCGGCATTCGTTGCCGCCGACAGCCAGCCGAGGCTCTTGGCGCGATCTTCTGGGCGCGTGGCGTCGGCTACGTACGCCTGGATCACACTGACCGTGCCGCCGCCGGCGCCCTGCACGATGCGCGAGAGGAACAGCAGCCACAGGCTGTCGGCGTAGGCGAAGACCACGTAGGCGATGGCACTGGCGCCAAGCCCCACCATCAGCGCCGGCCGCCGGCCGTACCGATCGCTGAAGCGCCCCCAGATCGGCGCGCTCAGCAGCTGCGCCACACTGAACGAACTGACCAGCAATCCCACCACGGCACCGCCCGCGCCGAGGCTCTTCGCATAGAACGGCAGCAACGGCAGAATCATCAACAGGCCGAGCATGTCGATGAAGGCTGTCACCATCAGCACCGCGAGCTTCCCGAACGCCGACTTGCCGTCGTCGACGTGATGTTCGCCGGTATGCTGGGTGTGCGTGTTGCTGTCGGTCACGAGGTGGGATTCATTCGGTCTTGCCAAGGGCTGCGGGTGCCACGCTGCGGCCCACCACGCCGGCGAGCGCGATGATCGTCAGCACGTACGGGATCATCTCCACGAACTGACTCGGGACCAATTGTGCGCCCTGCAGCTGAATCTGCAACGTCTCGGCGCCGGCAAACAGCAGGCAGGCCACGGCCACCCGCACCGGTTCCCACCGTCCGAAGATCACCGCTGCGAGCGCGATGAAGCCGCGCCCTGCCGTCATGCCGTCGGTGAACTGGTGCTGGTCGAGCGCGAGATAGGCGCCGCCGAGGCTCGCCAGTGCCCCTGCCAGATACAGCCCCTTGAGGCGCATGCCGTTCACCGCCACCCCCAACGACGCCGCCGCTTCGGGCTTCTCACCCACTGCACGGGCACGCAGCCCGAAGGGCGTGCGGTACAGCACCCAGCCCAGCGCCGGCAGCGCTGCCAGGCCGATCCATACCACGGGATTCATGAAGCTCGCCAGCATGGCGTTCGATACCCCTTCGCCGCCGAACCCTGGTACGCGCGGCGAATTGCTGGAGCTGTCGAAGACGAGCCGCAGGAAGAAGCGTGTGCTGGCCGCAACGATCAGGTTGATCGCCACGCCCACCACCACTTGGTTGGCCTTGAAGCGGATCGTCGCGATGGCCAGGAGCGAGGTGATGAGCGATCCGGCGACGAGTGCGCCGAGCAGTCCGGCCCACGGACTGTTGCCGTAGTAACTGCCCAGTGCGGCACCGAAGGCCCCCGAAAGCATGAGCCCTTCGAGCCCCAGCGCAATCACACCCACGCGCTCCGACATCACGCCGCCCGCCGCGGCGAGCAGATATGGCACCGCGATCCGGATGGCCTGCAACATGAACGCGAGCAGCATCATGCGTTGGCCCCTCCCTTGGATGCCGCGCCGGCACCGGTGCGCGTGAGCGATGCCGACACGCTCGCGGCCGCCGCGCGCAGCTGCGCCTGCACCTCGGGGACGGCCGTGGCCACCGACAGGATGACCGCGGCGGTGAGGATGTCGGTCAGTTGCTTGGGGACCACCGCGTTCACGGCGAGGCCGCCCTGCGAGAGTGTGGCGAAGAGCAGCGCGGCGGCGAGGATGCCGAAGGGATGGTTGCGACCTACGAGCGCGACCGCGATGCCGAGGAACCCGGCACCACCGGCGAAGCCCTCCTCATAGTACCCCTTGTAGCCCAGCACGAAGTTCACGCCGCCCAAGCCGGCGAGGGCCCCCGACAACGCCATGCTGACGAACAGCACGCGTGGCACCTTCACGCCGCCGTACTCCGCCGCATCCGGTTGCAGCCCCACGGCGCGCAACTCGTAGCCGGCGCGTGTGCGGAACAGGTACCACCATGCGGCCACTGCCGCGAGCACCGCGAAGGCGATCGTGAAGTTGGCGGCACTGCCGCGGAACATCGCCATCGCGTCGGCGAGACGGGGCACGTTGCCCGCGTTGATGTCGGGTGTGCGCAGCGTCTCGGGGAGGTGCAGCTTGGCCGAGACGATCCAGTTGAGCAGGGCCAGCACGATGAAGTTGAGCATGATCGTCACGATCACTTCGCTGGCACCGAACCGCGCACGCAGCGCCCCGGGCAACGCCCCCACGGCGGCCCCGGTGAGCATTGCCGCAACGAGGCAGAGCGGCACCGCCACCAGCGCCGGCAGCGACGACGGCAGCAACAGTCCGACCAACGCGGCGCCGAAGCCACCGGCCGCGAGCTGCCCCTCGGCGCCCACGTTGAAGAGCCCCGCCCGACCGGCGAGTGCGAACGCCAGCCCGGTGCAGGTGAGCGTGGTGGCCTTGTACAGCACCTGACCGATGCCGTACGCGTTGCCCCAGGTGCCTTTCACGAGCAGCGAGTAAACCGCCGCCGGCGATTCGCCGAACGACAGAATGAGCAGGTCACCCAGCACCGCGGCGAGGCAGAGCGCCACGACGGGCGGGAGCACCGCTTCCCACACGCGCGTGCTGTTGACCGATGCGTGGGTACTCATGCGGCGGCTCCTGTCATGTAGGGGCCCAGCAACTCGGCGGTACACTGTGCCGCGGGGAGCACGGCCACGAAGCGTCCACCGTACATCACGGCAATGCGATCCGACAGGGCCAGCACCTCGGGCAGATCCGCACTCACCAGCAGGATGCCCTTGCCTGCATCGCGGGCCGCGCGCAGCTGGGCATGAATGAACTCGATCGCTCCCACGTCTACGCCCCGCGTGGGCTGCGCCGCCAGCAGGACCTGAAACTCGCGTCCCATTTCCCGGGCGATCACGATCTTCTGCTGGTTGCCGCCTGACAGCGCACGGGCTGGCAGACTCGCCATGGGCGGACGGATGTCGAAGCGCACTACCTGATCGTGCGCATGCTGCGCGATGCGCGCGAGATCGAGCCCGCTCCCGCTGGCGAAGTGGTGCTGGCGACCGAGGATCAGATTGTCGGCGATCGAGTAGTCGAGGATGAGCCCACGCCGATGCCGGTCCTCGGGGATGTGCGACAGTCCGCGGTCGGCGCGCTCGCGCACCGGCAGCGAAGTGAGGTCGTGGGCACCGAGCTCGATGCGCCCCGACTGCGTGCGGCGCAATCCGGCGATGGCTTCGAGCAACTCGGTCTGCCCGTTCCCTTCCACGCCGGCAATGCCGAGGATTTCGCCGGGGCGGATCTCGAACGACAGGTCGTTCACCGCCGTCGTGCCGCGATCGGAGCCCACACGCAGTCCCTGCACGCGCAGCACCGGCGTGCGCTGGTCGGTGCCGGATCCCGCGCCGTGCGATGTGCCGGTCTGCGCGGCACCCAATGCGTCGAGATGAAGATTCACGTCGCGCCCCACCATCGCGCGCGCGATATCGCGCGGCGTGACCCCCTGCGTGGGGAATCGCGACACCGTCGCGCCGGCGCGCATGACGGTGATGTGGTCCGACACGTCGATCACTTCATCGAGCTTGTGCGTGATCAGCACCACGGTTCCACCGTCGGCGCGCAGTGTGCGCAGGACCGTCCAGAGTTCCTGCACCTCGGGGGGCGAGAGCACCGCCGTGGGTTCATCGAGAATCAGGACCTTCGCGCCGCGGTAGAGGGCCTTGAGGATCTCCACCCGCTGTGCCTCACCAACCGACAGGTCGGCGATCTTCGCGCGCGGATCCACGTGCAGTCCGCACTTGCGGCAGAGCGACTCCACCTCGACCACCGCGCGGTGGAGATCGATCGTCATCCCCTTGAGCGGCTCGATGCCCAGGACCACGTTCTCCGCAACCGTGAGGGTGGGGACGAGCATGAAGTGCTGATGCACCATGCCCACCCCCGCTGCGATCGCTTCGGTGGTCTTCCACCCCGTCACGTTGCGGCCGTGCACCTCCACGGTGCCGCCCTCGGGGGCGTACATCCCCGCCAGCACGCGCATCAGCGTGCTCTTGCCGGCGCCGTTCTCCCCCACGAGCGCGTGGATCTCACCCTTGCCCACTTCCAGCGAAGCGTCGCGGTTGGCGACGACCGCACCGAAGGTCTTCACCACCCCCGCTATGCGGATGGCGAGGGGCTGCGTGGCACCGGTCACGGCTGTCCCTCACGCGTGGAGGGCACGGTAATGCGTTTGGCCACGATGTCGGCGGTGAGCGAGTCGAGCCTGGCGCGTACAGCGTCGGGGATGAGCGACTTGTTGTTGGCGTCGTACACGTAGCCCACGCCCTGCTCGGCCAGTCCGAACTGCTGGATGCCACCGGTGAACGAGCCCTCCTTCACGGCCTTCACTGCGGCCACGACCGAGGCATCGATCCCCTTCACCATGCTCGTGAGCACGAACCCTGGGGCTTCGTTGTACTGATCGGCGTCCACCCCGATGGCGAGCTTGCCGGTCGTGCGCGCGGCCTCGAACACGCCGAGCCCCGTGGAGCCGGAGGCGTGGAAGATCACGTTCACCCCTTGGTTGTACATCGCGAGCGCCATCTCCTTGCCACGCCCGGGATTGCGGAAGGCTTCGGGGGTCACGCCCGCGTAGTTGGCGATCACTTCGCAGTCCGGGCACACATACTTCGCGCCCGCGCGATACCCGGCCTCGAACTTGTGGATGAGCGCGATGTCCATGCCGCCCACGAAGCCGATCTTCTTGCTCTTCCCCACCAGCGCGGCGAGCGCGCCCACGAGGAACGAGCCCTCCTCCTCGCGGAACTTGAGCGCCCGCAGGTTGCCGGGCAGCGGCAGTGGCGCGCCGTCCTTCCCCACGGGCACCGACATGTCCACGTTGGCGAACCGGACGTTCGGATACTCCTTCGCGAGCGCCAGCACGTCGTCGGTGAAGATGAAGCCCACGCCGATCACGAGGTCCATCCCCTCGGCGGCGAGCAGGCGGAGTCCGGCCTCGCGATCGGAGCCCTCACCGGGCTCGATGTAGGTCACGCGAGCGCCCAGCTCCTTCGACGCCCGCTCCCCACCAAGGTAGGCACCGTCGTTGAAGGACTTGTCGCCGCGGCCTCCCACGTCGAACACGACCCCCACGTCGAGCCCTTCGGTGGTGTCGGCGACGGTGGCCCCGGTCGGGCGGATGGTCAGGAGCGCAACGTGGGCGAGGAGGAGCGCCCCGATGAGATAGAGGGTACGGCGCATGGCCACGAAGGTTCGCCCTTTGAGGCGTGATCGGGAAGGGCTCCGCCCATCCCGTTTCCATGCGTCTGCTCCCTTGCGGGAAGCGCCGTGGCGGGGTGTTTTTTTCCTTGTGACGTAGCCGACTCTGCCGGACCGACTTTTCGCCCCCTCTGCAATGCCTCCTCTCCGCCTTCTGGCCGGCTTCGCCGTGAGCCTGCCGGTCGTCCTCTCCGCCCAGACGCTGGAGATCTCCGCCTCGCCGGCCACGGCCTCGATCTACCGCGTGAAGGTGCAGGACAATTCGCTCATCCCCATTGGGACGGGCAGCACCAAGTTCAAGCTCGAAAAGAACGACCCCAACACGATCGTGGTCCGTCAGGACGGGTTCCGCGATGTGCGGCGCAGCTTCCCGAAGGACGTGGACTACAAGGACAAGAAGTTCACGATCTTCCTCAACAAGCGCGTGGTCGATATCAGCGCTCTTCCGTACGACGCCACCGTGTTCGTGAACGGTGAGGCGCGCGGGCAGCGGCAGGTGCAGGTGGATGTGGACGAGGGGGGATCGGCGACGGTGGAGCTCAAGAAGAACGGCTACACCACCGTCAAGCGCGTGTACCGCTGGGACAAGGGCTCTACAGAGTACCCACCGGCCCGGGACCGCTTCGAACTGGTGGATCGCCGGGTGTCCGTGATGGCCTCGCCCTCGGGCGCCGAGATCTTTCTCGGCGAGAACAAATTGGGCGATGGCGACGCCGACGTGAACGTGCCGCGCGGCGGTTGCACCACCATCACCGTGAAGAAGTCCGGTTGGACTCCGACCGAGCGACAGTACTGCAACAAGGAAGGCCTGCCCGATACGCCGATGAGCGACCGCGTCGCCCTCTCCGGGCGCGTGGTGAGCGTGAACGCGCCGGCCAACGCGAAGATCTTCGTGAACAACAAGCAGGCCGGCACCGGCTCCTACGCCGTGAAGGTGCCGGACGGTAGCTGTGTGAAGGTCCGCGTGGAGCAGCCCGGCTTCGTGTCGTGGGATCGCGAGTACTGTGCGCAGGTCAACGCCCCCGAACCGCCACTCGAGCAGGTCGTCGAACTCGTGAACGACGAGTCGTTCGCGGCGTCGGTGGCGAGTGATCAGGCCAACGTCAACATCACCGTCGAGGTGAACCCCAAGCTGGCCGAGGCGCAGGCGTGGAAGCTCGTCTCGAGTATCGTACTGGGCAGCTTCGACGTTCTGGAGAACAGCGACAGCCAGACGGGGTATCTGCGTACCGCCTGGCAGGTGAAGTCGTGGGAGTCCACCGGTGTGGTGATCCGCACGCGCGTCATCGTGAAGCGTCAGAGTGACTCGCCGCTCCGCTACGTGGTGAAGATCGCCTCCGAACACAACAAGGATCCGCGCCTCTCCGCGAAGGAAGACGAGAACTTCTACGAGTGGGATCGCATCCTGAACACCTACAAGGATCTGCTCTCTGAAATGCAGGCGCGGCTCAAGTAATTCGGCGCAGGTTCCCCCGATGCAAAAGGGCC